>JACNJN010000179.1 GCA_014382535.1 Candidatus Desulfolinea nitratireducens
AACAAAACACGCCAAATATGGCACAGCCCTGGGCTTTTGTCAAACATCCCGACCATCGAAGTCAGTATCTTGCGTGAGAAGCCACCCCACAAGCCGAGTAACGCCCCGCCAAGGATCATGCCAGCCCCCATTGCCGATTCCACCCAGCTCAGGTGGATGGCGCTCCCGCCAAAATAGTCTTTCACCATAAGCGGAAGCAGGGAGAAGGCAGGGATGATCGTGAAATTAATGCCGACCGTCATCAGCCCAACAACCAACAAACCGGGCCAACCGATCATATAACGTAAGCCTGCTTTGAAGTCCGTCCAAACGGTTGTTTTTTCTGTAACGACCGTATTTCTTTCCGGTTGGGGAACTTTGATCAAGGCCAGCGGCAGGATGGCAAATAAAGCTGAAATCACGTCAATCGATAGGATACCTTGCATGGATAATACGCCCAAAAGCAAAGCGCCCAGGGGAGCAGAAATGATGTTCAGTCCGCCGCTGAGCATCTGGTTGAAGCCCTGAATGCGCGTCAGGTGTTCGACCGGCACCATCAGGGAAGTGGAAGCGTTCAAGGCGTTGGCATGAAATGCACCGGCCAGGGAACGGATGAAGATGATTGCAAAAATCTGCCAGATTTCGACGATATCCAGCGCAAACAAAAGGGCTAAAACGATGGTTGCCAGTGCAACGAGGCTGTCAGCCAGTAACATGATCCAGCGGCGGTTCCAGCGGTCGACCAGCGTACCGATGAACGGGCCGAGAATTACATTCGGAAGCATCCCAACCAGGGTTGCGGTCGCCAATACTGTTGCTGACCCTGTTTTAATCGTCAGGTGCCAGATCAGAGCGAATTGCACCAGTTGGCTGCCCAGGATGGAAAGTGCCTGCCCGCCCCAGATGATGAAGAAGGTGGTTTTCCAGGGTTTGTTGTCTTGAGTGGAAAATTGTGTTGCCATAAGAGAATTCCTTACTTTTCATTTGGAGCCATCCTTGAGGGGAAGGAGCGCATCTCTCGCCCTCAAGGATGGATTCGGGAAACCGTTACATCTCAACCGAGAAATATCCGGCTTTTGCGGAAAGCAATTATTTCGTAGCTTCACCATCTTGCTCTGGCATGAGAACCTCGGTAACGCCGGTTCCTTTTTTGAACATCGTACGGCGATTTAGAAAAACGATGACTACTGCCGCGATCCCGAAAAGGAGGTTGTCCCAGGGTTGTGTATCGGGAAAGATGGGATTCATCACCTGAAAGTGATAGAGGTAAGCAATCAGCAGGCTACCACGGGCACTATTGAACATGGGAGTGATAATGATGGAGAGAGCGATGACGCCACCAAAGAATGGCACGACGGCCCAAGAGCCATATTGAACCCCGCCTCCAAACAGAAACGCAGGGAGGTGCCAGGTCGCCCATATGATACCCACGACTAAGCCAGCCCAAAAGGGAGCCATCTTTTGCTGCAGTAGAGGTTGGGCGACCCCCCGCCAGCCGAACTCCTCGATCGTACCCAGGAGGAAAAAGCCCTGCACCAGTGCTGGAAATACCTGATACCAGGGGGAAAAGGGGAACGGATCGCTGATGGTACCGTTCAATGCGGCGGCAAGGTAAGCGATGGCAGGAATGCCTAATATGAGGAATAGCCACCACACCCGGGGCATGCGCCATAAGGTCAATCGCCGGAAGAAGCTACCCAGCCCTTTTAGTCCGTAATGCCGCCAGACCAGGAATATGCCAGCAAGGCCAGGCGAATATGCCATGAGGATATATAAGGGGTTGCTACTGGTAATTTCACCGAAGATTGCGACCATCTGGTCGGTGAAAAAGATCAGCAGGGCGGCGATTCCCCAGCTCAATCCAAAAGTAAGGGCTAGGAACGGAACGAGCGTTTTTGTTTTCATGATATTGTCTCCTATTGATTATTTTTGACGACGATTACAGTTTATAGTTTTATGCGGCTTTTGTCCCCTATCGGAAGATAGGTTGTGAGGGTAGGTTAAATAAAAAAAAGAGCCGTTTTCACGGCTCAGATTTGTTGAGAGAAGATGGCTTAGAAGCCCAATTCCCTGGCCCGGGCAATCGCCTTTGAACGATTACTGACCCCCAGTTTCTGCAGGATATTGTGAACATGCCATTTGGCAGTCCCCACGCTGATGACCAATTCGTCGGCAATTCCCTGGTTGGAATTTCCCGCAACGATCAAGCCCAATACCCGTAGTTCTTGCTCGCTGAGAGGGTCAGGCAACTGGTCTAGGGGCGATTTTCCAGATTCAGCCTGGAGACTACCCAGGATGGTATCCACAAGTTCAGGGGCGGCCTGACGCGCTTTTGGCAGCAAATCGAGAAGCGCTTCCCCTTCGTCTAAAAAGATGCGGATAAAACCTTCGGGGGCAGCCAATCCCAGCGCCTGGGACAGCCAGTCTACGGCGGTTGGGATGTCTTTTTCAGCGCGATGGAACAACGCCATCAACATCATGGACTCGATAACGGTTCGTACGCGACCTTGGGCTTGCTCCCGTTTAAGGAGAGCATCCAGAATGGACGGTATAGTTTCGCGACCGCCCGTCTTCAGCAGGATGCGCACGAGCGTCAGTTCTGCAAATTCGTGTGGTTGCTCCCCGCGAACAGCCTGGTATTCCAGCGCCCATTGCGTTGCTGCCCCTTCTTGGCCGGTTAAGTGTTGCAGGTTTGCAATATGGGCCGCCACGATCATAGACATGCGCTCCACCCCGAAGCCTTGTATGATCGTGTTCACTTCCTGAGCAGCCTCAAAGGCATCCGATACGCGCCCCTGATAGATATGCAAACGAGCAAGATACGATAGACCAAAAATCACGTCATCTATCAAACCGCCACGGCGGGATAAGGCAATCCCATTTTGCAGGAATTCCTCGGCGGCAGCGAGATCGTTGCGTTCGAGAGCAATACTGCCAAGAATAGACTCCGCCAAACCCAGCGGAGGTAATCTTTTGCCTTCTGCAATCTGCATAGCTTGTTGGCAGGCTTGCTCCGCGTGATATAACAATCCCTGAGCGACCTGCACTTGCGCTACAGCGCAAAGCGAATGAATGACAAGATAAATCTCGTCTACAAATTGCGCTTCTTCGCTTGATTTCAAATAGTTCTGGATAGCAAGTTCGGTTTGCCCCGAGATTTCATACGCCACCCCCAGGCTGAAAAATCCACGCGCCTGTAGCAAATGCCTCTCTCGAGGCAGGCGTTCCTGCGCAAACATGATCTTCTCTATGGCTTGCTGCGTATCTCCACGCACGGAGGCAATTGCACCACGGTACAGCGATGCCTGCGCCAACATTTGCTCTTTTTCAGAAGACGCAGGTAAAGCGTCGAGCGTTTGCTCGACTTGAGCAATTTGCTTTTCGGCAGCGTCAAAACGCCCTAATAAATAAAGAATATGCGCTGCGTTCAAACCTAATTCAGGGCGGCTATGAAAGGCTTGCGGTGGGAGAGTTTCCAGCCAGGATAAATATAAGGCGAGATTGCCACCCGACCAAATCGTATCTTCCCGAAATACCCGATCAATCAGATCCGCCAAGAAATCAAGATCGCCACTTTCGATGGCATATTGCACCGCTTCAGAGAGAAAGTCATTCTCTTCGTGCCAAAGCGCAGCCTTTTTATATAGTGTTTTTGTTTCAGTTTTAGAGAGTTCTGTTCGCAAGAAATCGGCAAAAAGATGATGATAGCGATACCAGACGCGCTCATCATCCAACGGGATCAGGAAGAGATTCGCCTGTTCAAGTTCTGAAAATAAACTCTGACTGTCAGGGAATCCGGTGAGTGCTTCGCAGGATTCAGCGTTGAAACGTGCCAGGATGGAAGTCTGAATAATGAATTTGCGAATATCATCCCTTTGCTGGCGAATGACTTCTTCCGCCAAATAATCCAAGACATAGCGGTGGCTGCCGCGGAATGTTTCTACAAAACTTTGTGGGTCTGGCAGGTTTTTGAGTGCCAAGGCTGCGAGCTGCAAGCCAACCGCCCATCCCTCCGTACGCGCTTCGAGTGCATTGACAGTATCTTCTTTTAAGTCAAGCTGCATGGATTGATTGAAGAAATGACTGGCTTCTTCTTCTGTAAAGCGCAGATCACTGGCGCGGATTTCAACCATTTGCCCACGCGCGCGAAAACGCGCCAATGGCAAAGAGGGATCTGAGCGCGTGATGATGACCAGATGCGCATGGCGTGGTTGGTGCTCAAGAAAATATTCCAGCATCTCGTGAATGAGCGGGTTGGTGATGAGATGGTAATCATCGAGGACGAGGATTGCAGGCTCTTCAAGAAGAGCAAGAGTGTTAATGATTTCATTCAGAATATTTTGGAAGGGCGGGAGTTGGGGTGCCTCCAATAGCGCCAGAATGTTTTCCAGCGCAAAATCACTGATCCGATTCCAGGCGGTTGCCCAATAGGACAAGAAGCGTGCTGACTCATTGTCGCTTTTTTCGAGGGATAACCAGACATTTCGCGTTGATTCCGTAAAAGAATAGAGCCAACTGGTTATTAAGGTGGTTTTTCCATAACCAGCAGGTGCGGAGACCAGTGTCAATTTTCGCTGCTCTATCAAACCGGCTTGCAGTTGGTCCAAAAGCCGTGGACGCATCACACCACCGGCACGCCAGAGGGGAATATGGAATTTGGTTTCAAGAAAGCGATCAGCCATGGTTAAAAGATCATCTTATTTGATATTGTCCCAATTATAGACTGAATTGATAAAATCATAAAACCCTGCGACCTTCAAAGACAGCTTGTACTCGTTCGCGTTCGATAGCGATCCACTCGTCATAGAATCCGGGCAGGAGTTCTCCCTGATAGAGTGAAAGATTTGCAATGAGCGATTGGAGATCGAGGTCGGGTCTCTCCATTTGCAAAACATCGAGCCAGTACTCGGAATTTCGATTGAATTTCAATGTAAAATCATCAGCAAGGATATATTCGCTACTACCGGATTGTCCTACTGCGAGGGCTTTGCGAATACGCCATAATTCCTGTCGAAGATTTTTTCGTGCAATTTTATCGGTGGTTTCGGGCCAAAATACGCCTGCCAGTTTCTCCCGGCGGTGGGAAGTCCCTGCTGTCAGTGTGAGATATGCCAGAGGGATTGACCAGCCCGAGAGGAAATCGTGACGCGTTTTCCATCAAGTCGCACGTCGAATTGTCCAAGAAGTCGAATCTTAAGCATCAAATCCTCCAATAACCAGTACATGGCATATATACTGAAAGAGCAGATAATCCCAGTATAGCACCTTCCGGTGGAAATTTAGACCAAATGCGTCTTTTTTACGTCTCAAGAATTTTCAGGAAATAAAAGACGAAAAAAGGATTACCCTTTGTAATAATGTGGGCAAATGTTTACCACCCATCTGGTTGCAGAACGTAACCTTATTGTAAAAGGAGTCAAAATGTTTTTCCACAACCTAGAAAATGCCCAAGCTTTTGAAGTCGAACGTCACAAGGATGAGATGCACGACGCGGTAAAACACAATTTGGTGCATCAAAATACCAAAGGGCTAAAATCTGCTGCCCTGCCTTATGTGATCCTGAGCATAATCACCTGGATATTGGCGAGCTTAATTTGGTAGTTGCTTATCATTTTACAGATAGAATCTTTTCTTCCTTCTCCCGAAGGGTTGCCAGGAGTAATACTCCTGGCAACCCAAAATGAATTATCTATTGAAGGACGGGGTTCGGAACAAATTCTCGTAAGGGCACAAAAAAGCCGCTAATAGCGGCTTTTTTTGATTCTCCATCATCCTTGAACTACTTTATCAATACAGCCGCCAAAGCAGCCTGATCTTTTTCAGAGAACCCCAAACCCCGCCGAATCCATTGGTCAAGCACGCCAAACTCTTCTTTTACCTGGCTAAGGGCAGCACTTAAATAATCGGAACGCGCATCAAAAAGAGGCGCGTACATCCGCCAGGGGACACCGAAATAAGCCAACTTGCTAAGTCGTCGATATATTTCCTGAGTATAGGCATCCAAATTTTCATTTGTGATTAAATAGTCTTCCATTACGGTTTCAAAGGGGACCCCTAAAACCAGCTGAATGAGACTGGAAACCACACCTGTCCGATCTTTTCCGGCAGAGCAGTGAATAAGAAGGGGTAAATTTTCGGGATTTGATATGCGATGGAACAAGGCTTTGAGCTGAGGCAGGTAATTGGTTGCGTATTCGCGATACGCTTGATAAGACTCTGCAATATAGTCCATTTTGCGCTCACTCCCAAACATGAGAGAAAATAAGCGACGCAATGATCGCCCATGGTAATCAACGATCGGACGCATGGGGATATTAAAAAAGGTGAATGGCCTGGCAATCGGTATTCGGTCCGGTTCTTTCTGTCGCTCAAATTCTGATCTTAAATCGCAAACTGTTTTTATGCCTAAAGAGGCAATATAGTCAATATCAGCATTGCTTGCTTTAGATAAGTCACCACTACGATAAAGCAATCCACTTTTAAGACTCGTTCCGTTTTGCGTTTTATAACCACCAAAATCGCGAAAATTATGAATGGATTCCATGGGTCAATTCACTTCCTCATCCAAGACTTCAATAAATTTCTCATAGATCTCTTGTGCCTGTTCAGGGCTATTCCCAATGGCTGTCAGACCAAGCTTTCCCAACGATGAAACGCAACTGATCATATGCAGCACGATCCCGGTATGGCTGGTATGGTCAAAATGTAAGCGGTGATTGCTAACAATATCGAAAAGTTTCTGTGGGGTCAATTTTTTATATGCCTTGGATTTTAAAGCATCCGTTGCCACATAATATTTTGCCTGCCCTTGCAATGTCTGGTAGATACCTGTATCTGGATCGAATTTTCCGCCGGTTAAGAAAAGCAGCGTTAAATATGGATGGGTTGTTCCGCCTTTTCGAAGGTTTACTTCAATGGCATATTGCTCCCAGCGCCAACGAGATCGGACAACGATGAAATCCAACGCAAAGCGTCCAACGACACCTTCCTTGGCGAAACGCTTGCCAATTTTCACCGCCTCGCGGGTAATCATTGGCCCATATTCAGGATTGGCAGGAAAACGCGCTCCCATATAAATCTGTCCGCTGGGGCCACCTAATATTTGATCATGGGTAGAGAGCAATTCCACCTCTCCCAAAGGTGTGACGCGCAATTGAACACTTGGGCTGAACATACTGTCGCCATCAATTAATTCTTCTACAATGCCGCCTTTTGTACTGAGCTGTTCCATATACCAATCATAGTTAACGTCGGCCAATTCATATTGCAGTTCTTTTAATCGCTCCCCCAAAGCATTCTTAACATCTGCTGCCTCGGGTTTGGGAAGGCCGGATAGATCCAGGGTCGCGTTGCCATATCCCGAAACACCATCGTTATGCTTAACGATAACTTTTGATATTTCAGGTTTTTCCGTGCGCATCTGGGAGATGGCCTTGACCAGATCATCTTTACTGAAAATATTCTCCGCGCCTTGCGGATGCTGAATACCTTCTTCAGCAAAGATCTGGCGACAGCCGCTTTTTGTACCAAAAGCAAAAAAGCGCGGGTCGGCGGCGTACATGGGGATGCCAAGCTGAACAGCAAAATCACGCTCGAGATCAGTGGTCAAAAATGGAACCAGGTGCGCCATATCCAGATTTGGAATTTCCTTGCGGATCTGTTCGATAAGTTTGGGACGCTCAAGCAATTTTGTCACCAACGGACGATCCGATAAATCCTGTGGAGATATCAGAGTGAGTCGCCTGCGGGCGCTGGCAATACTCACACTCGGCAGAATATCTAAATAATAATCAATAATATCCTGTTGGATGGGGGCAGAGGTCAGATAGATGATACGCACATGAGGTTGACGCAGTAAAAAGAGCATAAAGAGCATTCTCTCTTCATAGGCTTGCTGGGAGGCAAAATCCAATTTCAAATCCACGGTCATGGAGGGTAATACCACCATCGTGTTTTCATCCTCAATAAATGCGCCTCCCGGATCGGAGCGACCGATTTGCTCCCAAAGGGGGATCAACTTTTTTTGGAGCAGATCAAATTTCTTGTATAGTGCGCTTTGTTCTTTTTTCTCATATTCTGCAGGCATAATTCTTCTCCCAATGGAAGGAATGATTGATTAAATTCACGTAAAAGTAATTCTACCAGTTTCGTCTCTTTTTTTCTCTATATTAACGAAAAAACGCCAGGAGTCTTGCTCTCGGCATTTGGGTTTATACTGGGCCTATGAGAAATTCCCTTAATGATTACTCTACATATAACGAATCCACGATTCCTACAATAACAGAAATAATACAGCCATCCGGCAGGTTGAGCGTGGCACGCGCACCGTTACCCTCACGGTTGACAAGGACGGTATCGCCGATGCCCGCCTGAGTATTATCCACAGCGATGAAATCACCTGTTGCGCTTTCACCTTCCAGCATCAGCGGCTGGACAGTGAGCAAACGACGATGATCAAAATGGGGATGGCTGATGGTTGTTACAACCGTACCGGTCACTTTACCAAGGATCATGTGTATTTTGTCCAACCCTTCTTTAGCGTGAAATCAAACTCCCCATCAGGGCGGACGGTTAATTCGTCCACAATACCGACCAACGAAAGATCGACGGGGACAAATTTATGCTCCCTCATCGAAAGAGCGGCTTCGCGCGAGCGGACCATCATGCACAGATCGCCGGGACCGGCATCCACTACGTCCACGGCCACCTGCATGGGGCCCGCATCCTCGAGGTGGCTATCGAGCGGCTGCACGATAAGCAATTTCATCCCCTTCATATCGGGGTATTTCACTGTGCAAATCGCTGTGCCGCGGACGCGTCCTAGTAACATATTTATGCCTTAGTTGGTGTTGATATTTCTCAGCACACGTGTGATGATCACATCGAGCAGTTTGGGATCGACCGAAGTTCCCAGCTTGGCGACAACAGCCGCGTGGATGCGCTCGTGCAGAACATGTTTATCAGACGGAGGCAGGCTAGAGGTCACGTTGCGTACCGGCGCAGACTTCTGCGCAGTCACCTTTTTAACGGGCTGAGCGATATACGGTCGCTCTGGCGCTGCAGGCGGTTTATCGTTCTGAGTGACCATTTCCATCCCCAATTTATTTGCCCGTGTGTAGGCCAGATCGGTCAACGCAACGTTATCATCCACAACCAGTGAAAGCACGCCCTGTTTGACCAAATCTTCAATATCTCGTTCTGTATAAAAGGTTTTCGCCATGGATAACTCCTGATCTAGCCGTCGACACCTTCGAGGTTTTCAAGGGCGCGAATGGCGGCATCTCGTGCAGTGATTGCTTCAGATTCTGTACCTGAAAGCCACATGCGACCAAAGCGCCCAACTGAAGCAACATGGACCACGTTGATATTGGATGCTTTTTCAGCTTCGTTACAGGCATAGTTAATATAGGCCGCTGGAGCGCACTCAACCACAAGCAGGGTCTGGCCGGGGACGAGCATGGTCCCACGTCTCCAACGATTGAGCAACTGCGCCTGATAGGGGTCAATATTGGTGATGACCTGCACCGAAGCCACTTTTGGACGGATTCGATCCTCTGCGCTTAGACCAAGTCGGTCAAGAACAATCCGACCGGATTCAAGAACATCAGCTTGCTTATGCGAATGGATCTCAAACATCCCAAATTCGCGCTCAACAATTTGCGCACCGGGCTTGGCTTCGGTAGCCTTTACGGCAATATCGACCATGCGAAAAACTTCATTGCCGGGAGCCATCTCGATGTAGAGGGAAGCCATCCCTGAGGTAGGCAGATCTCCTTGCGTGATCGTGCCAACGAAGGCCGCATACTGCGGCTGCATTCGGTCAAGATAACAATAGCAACGTAATGAAAATTCATTAGCCATGGAAAACTCCTAATCTTGATAAAGAAAAATCTTTTTACCACAAAGGACACAAAGGATCACAAAGTAAAAGCAAAATCTGATTTTTTTCTTCGTGGCACTTCGTGCTCTTTGTGTTTAGGTTTTTGTTCGTAATTTCTTTCCAAGACACAAATAAGACGATAGCGTATATGGAAAACTCCTAATCTTGATAAAGAAAAATCTTTTTACCACAAAGGACACAAAGGATCACAAAGTAAAAGCAAAATCTGATTTTTTTCTTCGTGGCACTTCGTGCTCTTTGTGTTTAGGTTTTTGTTCGTAATTTCTTTCCAAGACACAAATAAGACGATAGCGTATATGGAAAACTCCTAATCTTGATAAAGAAAAATCTTTTTACCACAAAGGACACAAAGGATCACAAAGTAAAAGCAAAATCTGATTTTTTTCTTCGTGGCACTTCGTGCTCTTTGTGTTTAGGTTTTTGTTCGTAATTTCTTTCCAAGACACAAATAAGACGATAGCGTATTCGGTCAAGATTATTAAATCTCTTCCGTAACATCGTGCATCGCAAAACCCAGAGGCGTGACAAAAAGCGGGCGCTCCGGTACGCTCGTGGGGACACCTGTGTACTGCTCAACAACATCTGCGATGCGAGGGAATTGGGTCGTGCCACCAACCAAAATCAATTGCTCGACCGTTTTTCCGCTTTCTTCCCGATAGATGGATATATGACGGGCTACAATGCTCGCTACCTTCTCCATCACCGGACGAATTGTGGGGAAAATCCGCTCCTGCTCGGCCGGGTCGATCTTTAGTGCCTCAGCTTCTTCAAAAGAGATGTCCTGCGCACCAGCGATAACCAGCGAAAAATGCGTGCCGCCCGTCGCCTCGTCGGCAGTGTAGACCACTTCTCCATCCTGCAAGATGGAGATGCCGGTCGTCCCGCCGCCCACATCCACAATTGCGCCATTCTGCATTTTAATCAGGGCATTGGCTGCACTCGGTTCGTCAACGAGATTGGTGCAGTGCATCCCAACAGCTTCGACCACATTGGCCGTAGCGCGACGCTCAACTTCTGGAACGCCAGGAGGATAGCCACTGGCCGCGTGGGTCAACTCACGGCCCAGCCTGTGCTCCACACGCTGCTTCATTTCCCGCAAACGGTCGACTGCGCCGATGAAATCCACCACCAACCCGTCACGGACAACCTCGGCAAACTGGTACTCGCCGATAATTGGTTGATGATTCTGATCGAGAACCACCAATACCAGATAAGCGGTGCCCAAATCTACGCCGACATGCAACTCCCCTTGGGGGATATTTTCCAGAGGTGGCAGTTGTCTGTCATCCAGATAGTGGATGACTTCTTCAGCGCGGGTGAGGGTTTCGAGCAGATCAGGCCGAGTAAGAATACCCGGCGTGACTATTTCTTCGCTCCGCCGCTGCGACCACCAATGCTGCCTTTGCTGCTCTCGGGCAGAATCATTTCAACGTTCTCATGCGGGCGCGGAATGACGTGTACGGATACCAGTTCAGCGATGCGCTTGGCAGCCGCTGCGCCTGCATCGGTCGCAGCCTTAACTGCGCCTACATCGCCGCGCACCATGACGGTGACAAAGCCGCCACCGACATATTCCGAGCCGATCAACTTGACGTTGGCCGCTTTGACCATCGCATCAGCCGCTTCAACAGCGCCGACGAGGCCACGGGTTTCAACCATTCCTAATGCAATGAAAGCTGGGTCTTGAGCCATAAGATACTCCTATCAAATAGTTTGATTTTTACCAGAATAAATCAATGAACATTCTTTGAAGTTCACCACAGAGACCACAAGTTTGAGCAGAATCAGACAACTCCTGTCGTCGAAACCAAAGTCTGAAGACTTCAGATTCCATCTCATTGAACTAATGTACTCTGTGCTGAATTCCAAAACTTATTGGACATTGAGCACCTCGCGAACGACTTCCTCGACCATCTTCGCCAGCAATTGCGGATCAGCATTGACATCCCCCGCCGGTACCGATCCGGGGCGTAAAGCTGCTTCGGGGGGCGCAGAGGTTTCATAGGCGAGACGTTTGACATTATAAAGGTGATGCACGTTCACGTTGTCCCCGGTGATCGCACCCCCAATTCCGCCAGATCCAAGGGTCAGGGAGGGCATGACTCCAGTGGTTAACCCAATTGCGCCGAGCGTCCCCATTGTGTTTACGCCAATCCTGAATACAGGTTTCTCCAATCCAAAGGCCATGATCACCTTTTCATCCTGGGCGTGGATCATCAAACTATGCCCACGACCACCAAAATTGATCAGCGAAAGGCTGATATCACAACCATCTTCCCAGCCATCGACTTCGTACCAGGCCAAGGCCGTTGTAAGTTTCTCGCGCGAGAGAGGCTCATCGTGACCAACTTTATTCACGCGCGCCACCAAAATCCGTGCAGTATTCGGAACTTCAAAACCCGCCATCGCTGCCAAATATTGGGGCGATTTACCCGTTGCTGCGGCATTGATCTCGCCATCCGGGTGGAAGAGAATCTTCCTCAAAGCCTCAGCTTGCGCCTCGTCCACGAAAAAGGCGCCTTCGGCTTGCATCAACTGCATCAAGCGTGCCGCGATCGGACGATCCGCAACAACAGCTTGTTCGGTTGCACAAATCGTCGAAAAATCAAAGGCTTTGCTGGAGACAATATATTTTGCAGCTTTCTCCAAATCCGCACTGCGGTCCACATAGGCGGGAACATTGCCCGGACCGACGCCATAGGCAGGTTTACCCATCGAGTGTGCCACACGGACCATCGGGCCGCCGCCTGTTGCTAAAATGAGTGCCACCCGTTTATGTCCCATTAATTCCTGGGTGCCCTGCAACGAAATTTTGCTCAAGGCATTGATCAGACCAGCAGGCGCACCTGCTTGTTCCGCGGCAGCAGCCATCAGATGAGCGGTGTCTGTCGTGCATTTTACTGCAAAGGGATGGGGGGCCAACACGATCGCATTACGTGCCTTGACCGAGATCAAAATCTTGTTGATGGCAGTCGAGGTCGGATTGGTGCTGGGAACAAGTCCGGCCACTACACCGACCGGCCAGGCAATCTCGTAAATCTTGCGTGCGACATCATGATTGATGACACCGACTGTCTTGATATCCTTGATACTCTCCCAAACGTGTTTGGAAGCGAATTCATTTTTCAGTTTTTTATGTTCCGGGACACCGAACCCCGTCTCTTCAGCAGCATTGCGCCCCAAACGCTCTGAGGCGGCATAAGCGGCCTCGGCCATCGCCTGGCAGACACGATCGACTTCCTCCTGGGTAGCCTTGCCCCAAATCTTCTGGGCTTCATAGGCACGCTCAACAAGACGGCGGGCTTCCTGAATGGAGAGAAGGTCCTTATCGGTAATCGTCATAACGCAATCCTTTTTCCGTTATTGCTAACGGCGGATGGTCCTTCCTTCAATATTCAAATGATCGATGACAGCCATAATGACTGCATCCACAGGGCTGTTTTTTGTAATCGCTGTCTGGCGTCCGCCAGAACCATGAGCGGTGAGGACCAGATCGCCAGCGCCCGCATCGAGTGTATCCACGGCAACGTAAGGTTTGCCAAAAACTTCGCCACTCTCATCAATTTGACGCAAAATGAGCAGCTTACGGCCTGTCAGTTGTTCATCCTTGATTGTCGAAACCGTCGTTCCAACCACTTTTGAAATCAACATCCACACTACTCCTTGCGAAAGACGACTTTATCGTCAACGTTGAGATGATCTATCACGGCCACAACGACAGCATCAACGGGGCAATCTTTTGTCAAATTCGTCTGACGGGCGCTGGAACCATGCCCTGTTAGGACCAATTCGCCTTCGCCAGCATCAACCAGATCGACCGCCACGAAAGGTTTGCCGATCAATTTGCCTGTGGGGTCAGTCTGTTTCAGGACAAGTAATTTGCGGCCCTGAACCTTTTCATCTTTGATGGTCGAAATTGCGGTCCCGACTACTCTGGCGATTAGCATTATATTCTTTCTTTTTCACAATTGCGGAATGTCTTTGCGAGGCAGTTTTATCGCCGAAGCAATCTCCAAAACAATGATGGAGACTGCCGCGTTGCAAAAGCCCGCTCCTCGCAGAGACATATAGAATAGATTAATAAGCCGATGTGCTCACTTCACCTTGAACAATTTTTACGCCCGCACTCGCACCGAGGCGGGTGGCACCAGCCTTGACCAAATTCTCGGCGTCTTCACGAGAGCGGACGCCTCCAGATGCTTTGACGCCCATCGTTGGACCAACAACACGGCGCATCAGCCGGATATCTTCCACAGTTGCTCCACCACCGGAAAATCCCGTCGAGGTTTTCACATAGTCTGCGCCGGCTTCCTTGGCCAGCAAACTGGCGGTCACTTTTTCTTCATCGGTCAACAAGGCAGTTTCAATAATCACCTTGACTATCGCACCTGCCCGATGCCCAGCTTCAACCACGCCCTGAATATCCTGTGAAACCAGGGTAAGATCCTGGCCTTTTAGCGCGCCGATATTAATGACCATATCGATTTCGGTTGCGCCATCGCGGAGTGCAGTTTCGGTCTCATAAACCTTCACGTCCGGAGCGGAAGCCCCAAGCGGAAAGCCGATCACAGTGCAAACCTTTACATCTGAGCCACGCAATAAATCGGCGCATAATTTGACGTGCCCGGGATTCACACAAACGGAGGCAAATTCGTACTTGCGCGCTTCGTAGCATAATTGTGCGATTTGATCGGGCGTTGCATCCGGTTTGAGCAGCGTATGGTCGATCTTGCTTGCCAAATCAAGATCATCGGGAATATTTCCCAACGTGGACGAGATCCTCTCTGCGCCCGCGCTGATCACGTGCCCGACATCATCGAAGCAAGTTTTGACCATAATGCCATCACTTTCTTCAATCGTGCAATAGGCACCATCCGGGGTCAGCTGAGTTTCCTGCTCTGCCAAAGCACGCAGTACCTCACGCGTCACAACCTCGACAATTTCTTCAACATTTTTCTGATTAATTTCCATATCAATTTCCAGTTTTCAAATATTTCTTTTCTATCGCGGTAATTTTATCTACACGCTTTCCATGACGTCCACCGCCGAATTCAGTTGCCAACCAAATATCAACGATCTGTTTCACCAGATTATCACCCAGCAAACCAGCTCCCAATGTCAAAACATTCGCATTATTATGCTCACGGCTGTTCACCGCAGTGGCATAGTCGTAGCACATCGCAGCGCGCACACCAGGGACCTTATTGGCGGTCATGCAACTGCCAATTCCTGCTCCATCGACTACGATCCCCCGACATGCTTCCCCTTGGCTGACTTTTTCTGCAACCGCAAAAGCCAGGTCGGGATAGTCGACGGATTGCACGCTATGCGTGCCGCAATCGACCACACCGAAACCTGCTTCCGTTAAATGAGCTTTGAGCATCTCTTTCATCTTGAATCCGCCATGATCTGCCCCCAACGCGACTGTTTTCATATCACATGGACTGATCCCCTGCGGAGATGCGGTCTCAGTACGCACTTCTTCACCGTGCATCGTTCGACGGACCACCTTATTTACCAGGGCTTTAAGTTCAGCATCCGAGATCATGATCGCTCCTCCACCTGAGTTGCGAAAACTGGCAAACGTCGAAAAACAAATTCATCCGCATCAGCCTGCAAGCGCAAATTGGTATAAAAGCGGAAGCGGTCTGCTCGCAACTCAGAGTCCACGTATTCTATCACTTCTCCCGTCTCCAAACAGGTTTCACGATGGAAAGCCAAAACAACCGCAGGCTTCGTTAGCTTAAGAAGGCGCGCAACTTCAGGTGTTGCCAGACTGGCTTCAATTTCCTGCTCAGCATAGCTCGGGGATTTTCCATAAACTTTTGATAAGGTCTGGTAAAGAGATTCTTTTGAAAAATCAAATTCCAGAATGCCAGGACATAATGCGTGAGGTAAATAGGCACGCTCAATCGCCACCGGTTCCCGATCCATTTCACGGACACGGTAAAGGAAAACCACTTCGGCACCAAGTTGGACACGTAAACGACGCGTCAAAAATGGATCGGCGCTGATCAGTTTTGCATCCAGGACCCGGCTGGTAATTGTCTTACCACGCAGCTCCATTTCCTGAGTCATCCCAAAAAGATATTCAGTGGTCTTACTTAGGCGGCTGTCAGTCACAAAAGTACCCAATCCAGCAATTGTCTTCAGAGAGCCATCGTTTGCCAATTCGCTCAATGCACGTCGAACAGTATTCCGTCCAACCGAAAAAGATTCGCACAGCTCATTTTCAGAGGGCAGACGATCATGCGGCTTAAGTTCTCCAGATTCAATCTGCTGAAGAAGGGCATCATAAACGATTTGATAGAGTGGTTTATCCATAATTTTTGGACTGCAATAGCTCAACTTATACCAACCTGTACCAACAGGTATGCCTGATTATAGCACTTTCCTCCCCCTGTTTCAAGTCATCGCCAAAAACCAAAAGCTCCTGCGAAATTGGCAGGAGCTTTTAGAAATATTCTGTTTGGAAAACTAACTTAATCTAGTCGACTATTATGGGGGGGGATCCTCCTCCGGGGTCAACTACACCACCACAGCTAAAACAAGGTGGAGGTTCAATTCCTCCGATGCCTCCCCCACCACCACCACCACCGCCGCCGCCGCTGCCACCGGAATCACCACCAGTGTTAACCGCTTCGCCACCATCACTGCTGTCATCAGGATCATTTGCAGGATTGCCAACCTCCTCAACCCCCTCACCCAGATGTGACACATCTTCGAGCCCGTCAGCCCACACCCAACATTTTTGGCTGGCATTCTTTTCAATAAAATACCATTCAGCAGTTGCGTTTCGTCCCAACACAATAGCAGGATCATCAGCAGGTCCAAAAGAACCAACTTTAGCGAAGTGTGTTCCAGCACCACGGCGACAATTGGATGGTTGCTTGGCTGTAACTGTCAGAACTTCAGCTTTCTTTTCAGGCTGCTCTTCAGGCTGCGCAATCAAATAATCAAGTTTCGCAGTTTGGACAACCACAGCATTGCATCCTACCGCAATATTCTCGGGGGCAGTATTGGACATAAAGAACAGCGCAGCAAGACCAATGCCCGCAGTTAATATTGATACGCCAAATCCAACCCCAGCACCCATCGCCAGTTGTTTGGGTTGCTGGACGATGAAATCCATGATCTTCATGCCTGTAGACACTTTGTTCAGATAAAGTCCGCCAGCTAATAAACCTAATCCGAGTGTTGCCAAAATAGTAATGAAAGGATACGGGATGGGGATGGGACCTCCGGGAAATGGAATAATTAGGTTGTTGGGGGCAATGATGTTGTTTTGCTCATTCAAATCTCCATCCAAAACAGGCCGGCCTTGAGCATTATTTGGAGCAATAATATTAAAAAACAGTGTTTTGCTGGTGCCATCGGAAATATCACCGAGGGTTAAGTTGTTCGGTGCAATGATATTGTTTGGAGCGATGATATTCATCCGAGCTGAAATGTCGGCTCCATCGGTTCCCTGGTAGCCTTCAGATCCCGGTTGCCCGGTCAGGTTATTCGGGGCGATGATCCCATTCTGACCGACAATGCTCTCGAAGAAACCATTCATATCTATAGCATTGTTTAAAAAGATCCTGGCAGAGGACTGCACGGCTTCGTCTGGTTGACTGACTTTGCAGGATGTTTCCTGGACCAATAGCACTGGGTTGGATATCTTCGGGACACGCGGAACAAAAACGACATTAGCATTGACGGCATCCAGGGCATTCAAAGCCTCCGATGGAAAACCATCCAGGTCGGTTTCACTTTTCTTATCATTTGATTCGGCACTCGCTATTGGTTCGCACTTTATGCCTCCATCCGCCCCAGAATCATCTTTACAAAACCAAGCACTATCTTCATAAATACAGAAAAACTGTCCACCGTCTGACGTTTGCGATCCATCCCCTCCATCGAGCTCACAGACTTCATTTAAGTCATCCAGATCTTCATCCTTTATTGCTACATTAATTGTGACGGCCTCCAAAGCTTTCAGGGCTTCTCCGGGAAAACCATTCAGGTCGGTTTGACTTTTCTTATCATCTGATTCAGCTATTGGTTCGCACTTTAGGCCCCCCTCCGACCAAAAATCATCTTCACAATACCAGGCAGTATCTTCATGAACACAGAAAAACTGTCCACCATCTGATGTTGACGACCCATCCCCCCCGTCCAGTTCGCAAGCTTCATTCAAATCATCCAGGTCATCATCACTAATTGCCACAGCTCTTTCCAAAATAATTGCTTCTAAAGCATTTAGTTTTGGAAAACCTACTTTAAACCCGGAATCAGGTGTTGGGTAACAGCCAAAATTATCACAGGCAATAATATCGCCGTCATCAAAACGGCACTCATAGTAAAAATCGCCGTTCGGCATTCGGCTGGTTTCAGGGGTTCCACCGGCCAGTTCACAATCGCCCGAAAAATCACCAGGACTGTAGTCATCATCATTTTCCAACGCAACAGTTTGAGGCTTTTTAGCTTTTTGACCGGCTGTGGTAATTTCCACATTCAGCAAGTCCTCGAGGGGGAAATCCTCAATTTCTTCTTCCCTGGCAATAGTTGTTATGCCTGTAGCGCAAACCTCCTCAATGGAAACCCCGCCATTTGCGCCCACGGATGCTATTGATATCATTTCACCGTTCTCACATTCTGACGAATCTCCAGATGTAGTTCTTGATGGTTTTTGCGTATCTAAATCTAAGAGCCAGCCAGCATCGCATTGATCATCATAGGTGCAGAAAACATCTTCTTCAGTTTCAAAATCACAACCGATGCCATAATCCCATTCGAAAGGCAGGCCGCTATTGGCCCGGCAACCTTCAATAAAGTCATCCTCCCAATCAGACTCGTTAGACACGTCAAAATTACTACTACCTGCAAAGACAGAAACAGGAAAGACGAATAGAACTAATATAGATACCAATACCACTAAGTTTTTTTTCAAAATCGTTCTCCTGAGAATTATAAAAAAAATCGCTTATAAGAGTCATACTAAAACAAGAAATTCGGATACAATATGTCCGGATTTCTTGTTTTAGTATAGCACATTAATAAGAAGGGATCAGTTCATTGCAACAACGTTATCTTTCTATACATTTATCGATATACATAAATCAGCTATTTACTCTGCAATAATCCAATCAACCCATCGGCGATGACGCGGGCTATACGGCTGTTCAGCATACTGCCAGCTTCGCCTGATTTTTCACGCTCAGCTTGGGCTGTAGCGATCTGTTCAGGAGTCATACCAGTATCGCTACCACCACCTGGACCGCTCAAACCGGGAACCCCAGATCCACCCCCGCGTCCTTGACCGGGAACAAAACCTTCGGGTGGGGTTTCGCCGCCACCCAATGACAAGGCATATTCCTGCATGATTTCGCCCATGCTTTCCCGGGTAAGATGCATCGCGGCAATAGATGCGACTTGTTCAGTGGTCATCGTTTCTTCAATTTGAATAACCAACGCATCAATTTCTTCAACCGCAGCCGTGCCGCTCTCGTTCAGGCTGTTCAAAACCAGGCAGAAGAAATTGAGACCATCATTATCATGATCGATGAAAATCGTCTTTTTGAAGCCGAGTCTAGATTGGTTGCTCTATTGCCCCCGGCAGAAATGGGCAGAGCCTCATTTAGTACCAATTGCGCCCCTTGTCATGGCGATGACGGTAGTGGAGGCATAGGCCCGAACTTGCTCACTAATTCATTTATTCAGACTCAAGAGGATGAAGGTTTAATAGATTTCATTCTGGAAGGACGGCGAGGCACAGCCATGGATGGGTTTGATGGCATTTTAGGAAATGATGTAATCAACAACATCGTTGCCCTGCTGAGAGAATGGCAAGAATAGTTGAACTAGCAGATTATTTTTTAAGTACTCGTTTAAGTTTTGGCTGTATACTTTTTTTTCAAATATCCAATTTAGACGGTGGCAGTCCATAGTCCCTTAGACGGTCAAATGACCGCTGAACACCTAGTTGGCACGCTCCTTGCACAACAAAATAAGTTCTTGATTAATTGAGTGAATAGGTGTATCTTTATTGTAGAAACAAAAAGGAGATAACCTTATGCTCACAAAAGTTCAGAAATGGGGCAACAGTCTTGCCCTACGAATACCGAAAGCCTTTGCTGTTGACGCTCAATTAGAAAATGATTCATTTGTAGAAATCAGCATTGTCAAAGGCAAAATTATCATTACTCCAGTTCCTGCACCAAGTTGGACATTGAATGGATTACTGGCGGGAATTACTAAAGATAATCTTCATAACAAAGTTGATACGGGTTTTGCCGTAGGAAATGAAGTTTGGTGAAATTATGGCTTATATTCCCGACAGCGGTGACATCGTTTGGATTATGTTCAATCCACAAGCAGGGCATGAGCAGGCAGGACATAGACCAGCATTGGTTTTGTCTCCGAAGGCTTATAACGGAAAAGTTGGTTTAGCCATTCTCTGCCCAATTACAAGTCAAGTCAAAGGCTACCCATTTGAAGTTTTGATACCCAAAGGTTTAGAAGTCAAAGGCGCAATCTTATCAGACCAAGTAAAAAGTCTTGATTGGAAGGCCAGGAAAGCAGAGTTTAGTTGTAAATTGCCGCCTGACAATTTCAATGAAGTCATCAAGAAATTAAGCACTTTAATTCGTGAGCAACTTCAAGGCATGTAGAGGCTTGCAAGTCAAAAGCGTGCCAATTATGGTCGGTGGAGCAGTCACCCGCCCCCGTACCGTGCAAAAACCTCAACCGACAGAAAACAGGGCTGAAAAGGTGGCAAACCGACCATCCTTGAGACCAAGAAGGGTTTTCGAAAACGGTGAATTGAGGGAATTCAACTGAAAAAGAATGCTCAGGTTAGCAATCAGACGCGCTAAAACACAAAAGATGGTTTTTTATGAAGGGAGGAAACGTGCGGGAAAACTCAAGTAGCAGAAAGAGCAAGCGGAGTGGGGGCACGATAGTAATCGTGGATGATGCCACCCAGAACATTTCTACACTGTATGGTTCCACTTGCAGGTCTTGCTTGGGGGATAGGGGTCTGCTGATCAATGCCCTGATGGGGACGAGCCGTGTTGTAGTAAACCACGA
>JACNJN010000044.1 GCA_014382535.1 Candidatus Desulfolinea nitratireducens
CATTGCTTTCAAGGAATTGAATCAAGCTTGGCGCATACTCGGGATTCTGGACAGGCAAGGTAAGTGACTTATCAATATCTTCTCGCATGCTGGACCCGAAAATGACCAGCATGATGCCCAGTATAATCGGTCCGATTAATGCTCCTAACAACCCGGTTACCCAACTGCGAGTATCACGAATACCATCCAGGACTTCCTTTTCAAAGATGATCCAGATCTGCTTCATGCCAAACCATCCTCAGAGCCGATGATCTCAATAAAAGCATCCTCAAGATTATCCTTTCCAGTTTTGTGGAGCAATTCATCGGATGTCCCCTGTGCTGCAACAATCCCATTTGAGATGATGATAATCTGATCGCAAAGCGCGGCCACCTCCTGCATGATGTGACTGGTCAGGAGGATACACTTTCCATCGTCGCGCAGTTTTCGGATAAACTGGCGCATGGCGCGCGTGCTTTTGACATCCAAGCCATTGGTTGGCTCATCCAGTAAGACATTGCCCGGGTTGTGAATGAGTGCGCGTGCGATGGCAACCTTGAGCTGTTCGCCTGTGGAGAATCCCTCCGTTTTTCTGTTGGCGATGGATTGCATATCCAGGATATTCAGTAACTCATCCATGCGCTTCTCAAGCTTCTGGCCCCTCAGTCCGTGCAATTTGCCAAAATAGCGGATATTCTCGCGCGCTGTCAGACGCTCATAGATTCCCTGCGCATCCGAAAGTACACCGATCCGGGCTTGTACGTCAATGGGCATTTGTGTAACGTCAAATCCATCTATGCGCGCCAGCCCACTATCTGGTTTGAGAAGTGTGTATAACATGCGGAGTGTCGTACTTTTTCCCGCACCGTTTGGACCGAGTAGACCGGTGATCTGTCCGTTGGATGCCGAAAATGATAGGTTTTGAACGGCTTTTATCTTACCGAATGACTTGGATAGGCCCTGAACTTCAATCATGATATATCCTTCTATGGTTGGGGACCGCTAAAATCAACAAAGAATGGCGGCGGCATGATATTTTTTACGCAGGAAGTATCCAAATCCTTGACAGTTGCGCTCTCAATGAACTTGTCCAGGATCCTCGTTGTACACTCAGTTGTTACATTCCCATGTCCCATGCTTTTGAAGATCAGATGCAGGCTGTTTGGGAGAGATTGGACTAAGCGCTCAACATGCCAGGGCGGCGTGATCGGATCTGCTTCCCCGGACAATATCAGGACTGGAATATCGGATGAAACAGGTGCTCGTAGAACAGACGGCACGTCGCCTTTCGGCCAGGCTTTACATACTTCGATGAAATCCAGAGTACGATCGCCAAAGATACTCTCTGCGCCATCCTGTTTTGCTTCAATAGGAGAGATTAGCGGGGCATCCTCCGTGCAGGTGACGGCGTAGAACATCCCATCGTACACGCCACCATCCAGAAGATATGCCTGGGCAATCAACGGTGCATAATTTTTTTCTGTGTACGCTTGATGAATGCTCAAGGGGAGTAAGGCGACAAGGTCAGGAGAATACAGCGCGCTAAAAATTATATCGGTGAAAAATACTTTGGTGACCGTGAGTTCGAGGGGCTTCCCGGTAATGGGGTGAGGAATGGTGATGTCAGCTGGGGATTGGTCCAAATCCCGCAAAACGGTATCAAGCTCGGTTCTCAGGTTGGGATAGGTGGATGTACAGGCTTCATTTTTCTCGCAACGGGAAAAAAAGAAATCGAGAGCCTTCTGCCCATCCTGAGCGGCATCTTGATAGAGAACAAATGCGGGGTCAACCACTGCATCCAATACCAGACTGCGGACTTGTTCGGGATACATTTTGAAGTAGGTAAGCGCGGCGCGTGTGCCGTATGAAACGCCGTACAGATTGATGGTTTGATATCCAAGGGCAGAGCGCACCTGCTCCAGATCCTGCATGGCAAGATCGGTGGTGTAATACTTTAGATCCGCATCCAGCTTTTTGGGACATTCTTTGAGCAAGAGAATGTCTTGCTCATTGTCCAGGAATATATCGTCGGAATCAAGACAACGCAAGGGATTGGATTTTCCAGTGCCGCGCTGGTCTACCAGGACGATATCGCGCTTCTCGTTAACTTTGAACAGGCTGGCATACATGGCAGGGAAGATCTCGACGATTGACTGTCCCGGACCACCGGCCAGGACAAACAAGGGATCCGGTTCAGCGCTGCGCCTGATTGCTGGCACAACTGCAATGTTGAGATTAATCTTGCGGCTTTGTGGATTAGACCGGTCTTCAAGAACCGCCAGCGTCCCGCATTTGGCAATTACCTGAAGGGGCACACCGGGAGATGACAAGGTGCAGTTTGTCATCTCAATGGCTGGAACTACTGTGTCTGATGTTACCCGTGGCGCACAGGAGGAGAGCAGAATTATTTGAAGAACAAGAAAAAAGATGAGTTTACGCATTGATATTTCCCGCAAGGATTTTACAAATTCAGTACTTTACGAATTTGTGTTCTCTACCCTAGTAAATGAAACTGAAATCACTATTGCAAGGTGTTTAATCCTGAAATCGTGATCTACTGAATTTAGTTAAAATACCCTAATTCATACGCATGGGGGCAATATCTTTCCTTGTGTCCCGGCTTACCACAAAGCTGACAAGGAACAGGCGGCAAAGATTCACCAGCGTGTTTGAAATCATCAATTCGGCTCATAAATTCAGCATAAAGGCGATAAGCCAATAACAATATGGATCGCATATTATGGAGTATAGCACACCCATTTTCTTTATAAACGATGTGTTTTCATGGGGAGCACTCAAGATATATAGAACAATATTGCAATCAGTCTCTCGCTCATCAATTGCAATATTACTTGCCCTCAGAGTGTAATACGTCATACCCACCTTTATCTCCAAACGAAATAAAGAAATTGATAAAAAAAGCAGGCGTATATCAAATGGTGCCTGGAGAGTCGCAATTACACCCTCTTTGTCTTGTCTTTTTTATGTCTGTAACCGCATCTTCAATGCACTAAAACGCTGAGCGACCTTGTTATTGTGTACAGCAATCCCTATCGCACGATTATTTCCGGCAAGAACACATAAACTTCGCGCACGGGTGATCGCTGTGTAGATCAGGTTGCGTTGCAGCATCATGTAATGCTGCGTTACCACAGGCATCGCGATCACAGGGAATTCTGAGCCCTGCGCTTTATGGACAGAAACAGCATAGGCAAGGTTCAGCTCATCCGCCTCGCTCCATTCATACTCAGCAGGGTGTCCTTCAAAATCCACAGCCAAAGTTTGGTTTACCAAATCGATCCCCTGAATAAAACCAATATCTCCATTATAGACATTCTTGTCATAATTATTGCGGGTTTGCATAACCTTATCCCCCACTCTGAATATCGTCCCGTATAGACTCTTTTCAGCTTTTCCATTTGTGGCGGGATTGAGTTTTTCTTGCAGTCGCTCGTTCAGGATCGTGACACCTGCCGGGCCTCTGTAGAGTGGGGAAAGTACCTGGATGTCAGCCAGAGCATCAAAGCCAAATTTCTGCGGCACACGCTCCGTAACTACATCTACAAGCCAATCTGCTGCCGCGCCAGCATCTTCTGATGGGAAGAGATAGAAATCTCCCTGTTCCCCTTTTGCAAAGAAGGGCATTTGCCCCTCGTTGATCCTATGAGCGTTGGTGATGATCTGGGAGCCTTCTGCCTGGCGGAAGATGGTTTTCAGGCGTGTCACCGCGGCAACTTCGCTCTCGATCAGATCGCGTAAGACATCCCCAGCCCCGACAGATGGAAGCTGGTCTATATCGCCTACAAAAAGCAGATGCGTGCCAGGACGCAACGCCTTTAGCAAATGATTGGTCAGCAACAAATCCAGCATGGAGGCTTCATCCACCACCAGAAAATCCACGTTCAAAGGGTTGTCGGGATTACGCTTAAACCCGTCCACAGGAGAAAATTCCAACAAGCGGTGGATCGTGCTGGCTGGGCTACCGGTTGCTTCGGATAAACGTTTTGCTGCCCGTCCCGTTGGAGAGGCAAGCGCATAGCGTTTTTTGCGGGCGTCCAGGGTTGTGATCAGGGCTTTCAGGCAGGTGGTCTTGCCTGTGCCGGGTCCGCCTGTCAGGATGGATACCGGATGCGCCAGCGCCATCCTCACAGCCTGCTCTTGTTCATCGGAAAGTTCAAGCCCTGTTTGGGGAAGTTTTTCCTGCAAGAGAAGGGGCGCTTGCGCCTTTGTCAGCGCCTTGATGCGTTCTGCTACCCCGACTTCACCCCAATAAAGCGGCGTCAGATAGACCACGTCTATCATTTCATCATCGCGGCCATTCGGCCTTGGTAATTTCTCCTGACGAATACGTTCCTGCCCTTCAAGACGTTCCAAGCCTGCGGGGATCAGTTCGTGAGACACGCCCAAGAGTTCTATCGCTCGCTGGACGAGCATTCCTCTGGGGACATAGACATGCCCCTGGTTGATGGTTTCATTCAGGGCAAAAACGATGCCTGCTTCAATGCGAGAGCGGTGTTCAGGACTCAGCCCCAACGCCTGGGCAATCCGGTCAGCGGTCTTGAAGCCAATCCCGTAAATATCGCGCTCCAATTGGTATGGGTCTTCCTGCACGACCTGCAGGGCTGTGTCCCCGTATTCCTTATAGATCTTTACCGCCAGGTTCGTGCTTACACCGTGTGCATGAAGGAAGACCATGATTTCCTTGACCTGCTTCTGCTCTTCCCAGGCGGCGATGATCTTGCCCGTCCGATCCCGTCCAATGCCAGAGACTTCTTCCAATCTGTGTGACTGGTGCTCAATGATCTCAAACGTCGCTTCCCCGAAACATTCCACGATGCGCTCTGCCAGCTTGGGTCCAATACCCTTTACCATGCCTGAGCCAAGATAGCTTGCCATCCCTGCAACCGTGGATGGAAGCGCTTGTTCGCATATTTCCGCCTTGAATTGTTTGCCATGTTTGGGGTGGGTATCCCAGATCCCTTGAAGTTGTAGATGCTCTCCAGGAGAGACTTCCGGTAAATTCCCTACAACAGTGATCAGTCCGTCCCTGCTCAACCCCGGCAAGCGCTGACGCCCACGCACTTCCGGGCGCAAGCGCAATACGGTATAGCCGTTTTCCGAGTTGTAGAAGGTGATGCGTTCCACTGCGCCTGCGAGCTTGTCCATAGGCGTAAGTATACCTGTACGATGGCTGTGGAAAGGGGGGAATAAAAAGAACTTTGTGTTTATGCTCATTTGGATTATAATATAAGCATGAAAGCAAAAGAATTGTCTGCACCTATCGAGAAAATATACCAACTCTTAGAAGAGCAGAATGGTTTTTTTCGTACTGCTGATCTTTCCAAACTAGGGATTCCAAGTTCTTACATCACCTTACTTTTGGAAAGAGGTGAGATCAAAAGAGTTTCAAGGGGATTATATACGTCTGATGATGTTTTTTTAGATGATATGCTAATTCTTCAAACAAAATTCAAAAATGCTATTTATTCCCACGAAACAGCCCTTTTCTTGCTAGGGTTATCTGATCGAAATCCTTTGTTTTATACCGTAACCGTACCCTCCGGTTATAACGCTTCCGGACTAAAAAGAGATGGGGCGAAAGTTTTCTTTATCAAACCGGAACTGCTGAACTTAGGTCTGCTATCCATTAATTCACCCTTTGGAAACCCCATTAAGACCTTTAACCTGGAAAGAACGATTTGCGACATCGTCCGAAACAGAAATAAAGTCGATATCCAGATCGAAAATCAAGCTCTGAAAAATTACGTCAGTCATAAAGACAGGAATTTCAATCGTCTTTTTGAATATGCAACGAAACTTCATGTTTTGAAAACGGTCAGGGAAATTGTCGAGGTTCTTTCATGAGTAAGGCAATGCAACTAAAAGCCAGAGCCAGAAATAAAGCCCAGGAATATCACATTCCTGCTCAAGCTGTTTTACAGAGTTATTTTTTGGAACGCTTTTTGGAAAGAATTTCCATATCAAGCTACAAGGACGCCTTCGTTCTCAAAGGGGGCATGTTGATCGCATCCATGGTCGGGATTGGCAGCAGAACTACCATGGACATGGATACCACTTTGCGAAGTTTTCCCCTTTCTGAAGATGCGCTTGTGGATATCGTGTCTAAAATTTGCTCGATTCAATTGGATGATGACGTCACATTCACGCTTGAGACCATTAAGCCGATTCGAGAAGATGACGTATATGGCGGATTTCGGGCTGGTCTTATTGCCCAGCATGAAACGATTAGCACACCTTTGAAAGTCGACATTACCGCTGGCGACAGAATCACTCCAGGTGCAATACGACACCAATTCCAATCAGTCTTTGATGAGAAATCAATAGATATCTGGGCCTATAATCTCGAAACGATATTAGCAGAAAAAGTCGAAACCATTTTGCGGGGGGAATCTTCAACACCCGCCCCAGAGATTTTTACGATGTCTATATCCTCCTGAAAACTTTTCCTGACGCTTATAACCCAAAGATATTTTCAGATGCATTTGAAGCTACCGCTGAACACAGAAATTCTCTCCATACTTTCAGAGACATAGAAAACATCTTGGCCAACATACAAAATGACAAGGAAATGCAGCAACGTTGGGAGCAATACCGTAAAGATAATGATTTTGCCAAAGATATTTCTTTCGAAGCGGTATTGCAAGCGATATTAGATATCTCATCTGATTTATCGCTAGCTTAGCTGCCCCTCCCGACAAAAAGGTGTGCGACATCAACCGTTTAAAGTGTGTTGCATACTCCGTTTAATCTGTACGACATGGTGTGTTTTATGCAGATTACTCAATCGTGCCACAGGCTTGGGTAGTATCTCTGCTGAAGCGGAGATTGAACAAGCGTGTGGTAATGCCTGCTTCATATCTCTCTGTCCAGACAACCAACCCCAGCGCCAAGGCTTCTTTCAGCGCACGATGAATAGACGAAACATCGAAGCCAGTGCCCGCATCGTAGCGACGACGTCCATTGTCATACAGGCGACCTTTTGCGATCTCATCTGCGCTGAGCCAGACACGCTCTTTATTGTTGAAGCCCCAGGTATGGCGGAACAGATATTCAACGGTAAGAATGGTTGACGCACGGGTGATATTCGTGGTGATGTCAGTCCAGACTTTGGGGACTTTGAAGTAGTTCTGTGCTGGGGGAGGAAAACCGCTAAAAGGTTTGCCTGTGTTTCCCTCGTTTTTTTCATGGATACGGGGACGATAGGTGCGCAGGCGACGTGCCAGATCGACCTGATCCTGTTCGATCTCCAGTAAACCCAATTCGACTAAAGCTTTTCCTGCGTTCTGAACCGAATTTTCGGATATGCTTGTGCCGTTGTCAAAACGTTCAAACTTATTGCGACGCCGCCCCAGGCGAATCTCATTTGCGGATAGTTGAACCTGTCCGTTGAATCTGCCTGTCCCCCAGGTGTGCTTGAGAATATATTCGGTCATTTTGAGCATGGGGGCAAAGCGTGATCCATGCTCATTGCGAACACCGTGCCAGATATCAAACCAATCGTAGGGGAGGCGATCCCAGTCTTCTGCTGACTCTGAGAAGCCAATAAAGGTGGGGGATATAGTCATCATGTGCCTATATTAGCGTCTTATGAGCAAGGGTACCCCGCTCGTGTGCAAATTTAATCAAAAAGGAGTTTCTCAAGTGAGTAAAACGGTAAAACGCACAGGTTAAACGGTCGATGCCGCACAGTCGGGAGAGGGGAGAAGATGGGTCTACTCACGCCTAAATTTGGAATGAGATCCACGAGTTGTTGTAGACGGCATGGGAATGCCGATGAGTCCGTACAGCTTATGGAAATCCGAATTCCTAACCAGAAACATACTCAGTTTTTATAGATTATGTAGAAATCGGCATCTAGAACCATAATATTTTTAATGAAAATAATGTTAGCTATCTGTCCATTTCCCACTGTTCAGCCGTTCTTGAATTTCACCACCCAGATCATTCAACACCCGGTGAAAAGCGCTGAAATTATCTTTATGACCATGCACCGCATCAAGTTCAATCTCTTTTAGCAGGCGGACAAGAAAAGGTAGATAATCATCAATGTCAATATTATCACCAAGGTCGTGGGCGAAGTCCTCGATAATTTGTATAATTTCGTCGTCATTGGATAGGGGCATACAATGAATTATAGCATTTTAGTGAGGGGCCTAACAATAGAAAAGCGTGTATAATATTCTAGCAAGTTTTCTTTGAACTTACTAGAATATTATACATAAATACCAATGAAAAAATCAGCACAAGAAACCGCTCTAGATCTATTCAAGAAAAAACAAGGCTGGCTCAGGACCCGACAAGCCCTGGATTTGGGCATTAGCTCGCGCACCCTCTATGCCTTGAGAGATTCAGGGAAAATTGTCCAGGAGAACCGAGGCCTCTACCGATTGGCGAGTATGGGATTGTCTTCCCATAAAGACCTGATTCAGGTTAGCCTGCAGGTGCCCAAGGGCGTGGTTTGTCTTATTTCAGCCCTGGATTTTTACGGTGTAACCACCCAAATCCCCCATTTTGTTTATCTTGCCATGCCAGCCAACACTGAGAAACCTCGCATTAAGTACCCTCCATTGCGTATTTTCAAAATGTCGCCCAAAATATATGAGGCGGGCATTCAGGAAGAAATTGTCGATGGCATTCCTCTAAAAATTTATTCTTTAGAAAAAACAATTGCGGATTCTTTCAAGTTTCGTAAAAAGACCGGCATGGATGTAGCCTTGGAAGCACTGCGCCAGGCTATTGAAGAAAAACGCTGTAATCTCGATATGCTCATGCAATACGCACGTTTAGACCGTGTGGCATCGCTCATTACCCCGTATCTGGAAGCACTTCTATGACCCAAAATACCTCTGCATCAGTTCACAGCCGCTTATTGAAAAAAGCCCGTACTAGTGGGCGTCCTTTAAATGATTATCTCCAATACTATGCCATTGAGCG
Source organism: Candidatus Desulfolinea nitratireducens (assembly GCA_014382535.1). Lineage (GTDB taxonomy): Bacteria > Chloroflexota > Anaerolineae > Anaerolineales > Villigracilaceae > Desulfolinea > Desulfolinea nitratireducens. The sequence goes on from JACNJN010000044.1 coordinate 8,935, forward strand.
TTTTCTCTACCGCCTTAGCCAATCTCCCTACTGTGATGATTTTATCCTCAAGGGAGCTTTAGCTTTTCAGATTTGGGGAGGCCCTTTGCATCGCTCTACAAGGGATATTGACCTATTGGGTTCTATGTCCAATGAAGTAGATAACCTGGTCAGTATTACCCAAGAAATTTGCTCGCTGTCCGTAGTAGAAGATGGCGTATCCTTTCCGCCAGAAAATGTACAAGGCACCTTAATCAAGGAAGATGCAGATTATGAGGGTGTACGTCTGGAGTTTTTCGGCTATCTGGGAAAGGCGCGCATCAAAATGCAGATTGATGTTGGTTTCTCTGACCAAATCTCCCCAAATCCTGTGCGTACAGAATATCCAACCCTGCTATCTTATCCTGCGCCAAAGCTAAAGAACTATCCGCAAGAAAGTGTGATCGCGGAAAAATTCCAGGCAATGATCTATCTTGGGGAGATTAATAGTCGCATGAAGGATTTTTACGATATATGGTTTTTAGCCTCACATTTTGATTTCAAAGGCTCCCTGCTCCAGACAGCGATCATGCAAACCTTTCGCCATCGCAAAACAAAACTCCCATCCAACCCGATTCCCGCCTTTTCTGAAGAATTCGCAAAGAAGAAAATTTTGCAATGGATTGCTTTTCTGGAACGCAATGGCATAGAGAACGCGCCTTATGAGTTTTCAGTCATCACACAGAAAATAAACATTTTCCTTTCCCCGATTATCGAAACGATTACTCAAGAGGCCCCATTTACACTTCAGTGGAAAAATCAGGGATGGGAAAAATGAATATTAGATTACTAAAAAAATGGAGCGAAGATCTTGCGGGACAGTTTTCACGTCGATTGACAGGCAAAGAGAAAGAGCGTTTCCTTGATAAGATCGAGGAAGAATTACAAGAGTGTAACTCCGAAAGCGAGCGAATAAAAATCAAGCACTGGGGTTTCACCAATCGGTTGCTTTTTACAAAATGTGAGAAGCCTGAAGTGGTCTTTCTAGCTCATTACGATACCCCAACGATCATGCCTTGGGGAATTTCATCAGCTTTCACACTCTTTGGTCATACCAGGCAAGTTCTGGCTTCGATCTTTCTGATTATCCTAACCTTGACCCTAAGTGCAATTTATCATTGGCTCGAATTCAATGGTTTTGGATATTGGGCAACAATTTACCTGATGATTACGAGTATCTTGCTTGTGATTCCTATCTTTTTTCCAAACCCCAACAATGCGGAAGATAATACCAGTGGGGTAATCGGCCTCTTGGCTTTGGCGGAGCAGATCAAAGATGAGAGCTTCAAAGAGAAGGTTCAGTTCGTCTTCTTAGATAATGAAGAATGGGGCTTGATCGGTTCAAATGCGCTGAAAAGGATCTGGCAAAAGGATAATCACCTTCGAGCCAATACAGCCATCATCAATCTGGATTGTGTTTCTCGCGGCGAAGTCCCGCTGCTTGTTTATCATCATAATAATCGCGTTGCTCAGGAAGTGCTGCCTTTTTTACAGGAACACCTTCCGCAAACTCAAATGCTTGATATGAAAAGGGTTCCACTTTCCGACAATTACACCTTTCGGGAGAAAGGGGCGATTGATATTTCCTATGCTGATAAAACTATCATCCCTGGGGGATTTTATATCCCAAAAATTCATACACCAAGTGACAAGGATTTTTCTCCTGCGAAAACAGCACAGTTGATCAACGCCCTTACTGAGTTTCTAGAAGAAAAGTTTACGGATACCATAGCTTAGTAACTCGCCCGAAAGAATAGCTTGCTCAACACTAGATTTCGTAATTAAGTGTAGTTGAATACTGGCATTACGTGTAATAAAAAGAGGAAGGAAGCATCTCCGACTATTATGAACATCTATTTCACGATATTTGAAATCTTGCTTTTTAGCTTGTTCATCTTGTGTCTCCGACACGCGATAAACGAAGGTCTTCAAGCAGTTCTAAGGCTTCTGGCAGGAGTTGCTTTTGGGGTTTTGCTGGAGTGGGCAACGATTGTTCAACTTGATGCTTACTCCTATGGTCGGTTTATCGTTCTGGTAGATACAGTCCCCGTTGTGATTGGGGTCGGGTGGGGCATTATTCTCTATAGCGCGATGTTATTTTCAAACAGCACAAAGTTGCCTTGGTACCTTCGCCCCTTTCTGGATGGCCTGCTAGCGTTAAATATTGATTTGGCAATGGATGCTCTTGCTATCCGTTTAGGGATGTGGGATTGGGGTTCAGGTTTAGCGAACGAATATTATGGTGTTCCTTTCGAGAATTTCTGGGCTTGGTTTTGGGTAATCTTTTCGTTTTCCTTTTTCTTCCGAGTATTTGACCAACTAAAGGGCCCAATCAAGGTATGGTTGGCCCCTCTTATGGCAATGGGTTTAGGTGTTGTTGGGGTATTAAGTACCAATCTATTTATAACTGAGATTGTTCCAAGAGAATTCGATTGGGTAGCAACCACGACTGTTGTTTTAATTTCCTTGGGTATCTTAATTGCAAGACGAGATGCCATTCGCCAGAGAACTGAGCATTCTTCTTTAGCTTTTTGGGTTCCATTTGGGTTTCATGGATACTTTCTTGTTATCGGGTTAGTATCAGGCTATATATTTCAGCCAATCGTTCTGCTTTTCGTGAGCATATTGATGTTTTTGGTTTCATTTGGAATTCATTGGGACCATATTCAGAAATATTTATCGAGAGGCTGAATAGAGCCGGTATCTTAAGATTAGTGGATAACTCGATAGCCCGAAAATTGTGTTTTCCAAAAGTAACTCGGTACATGGTTGTTTTAATCCAAGAAGTGTAAAGAAAGGAAATCTGCTTTGAGAAACTCATCCCAAACCTACCCAAGTATTTTCAACGATGTGATCGGCCCGGTCATGCGTGGGCCTTCCAGTTCTCATTGTGCTGCCGCTGTACGGATTGGCAAGATGGTCCGAGACTTAATGGATGGGGAAATCAAAGCTGTACTCATCGAATTTGATCCGGACGGCTCGCTGGCAACCACACATGAAAGTCAAGGCTCGGATATGGGGTTATTTGGCGGTCTCTTGGGGTGGGATGCTACGGATGAACGGTTGGCGGATTCGCCAAGGGCGATTCAAGAAGCGGGTATTAACGTAAAAACCGAAATTACCCCCATAGACGCCGAACATCCGAACACATACAAAATGACGGTCTCCAATGCCAAAGAAACGCATACAGTAACGGCTATCTCCACCGGGGGTGGCATTATCGAAGTGATTGAGATTGATGGTGTCAAAGTTTCAATGGCGGGCGACTACTACGAAACCCTTATTTATTTCGCCTCTGATAAGGATCGGTTGCTGGCCTACTTGCATGAGAATATCTCGGCTGATGAAATTCACATCTTGCGTGATGAGGCTACTCAGCTTGTTGAGATCAAGTCTCAGGGATTTTTTGATCAGGAAACTCTCTCTGAATTGCGCGCCAAATTCGATATCCAAGCCATTAAAGAAATCGCGCCAGTACTCCCGATTTTGTCATTCCAGAATATTAAAGTCCCGTTTATCACCTGTGCGGAGATGTTGTCGTATAACAACGATAAAAATCTCAAGTTATGGGAGTTGGCGATTCATTATGAGCGCTCAAGAGGGGCTATCACCAATGATCAAGTAATGCAAAAGATGGCAGAGATTACCGTCATTATGCAGAATGCTATTCATGCAGGTCTCGCTGGCACAGAATATACCGGCCGGATTCTTGGTTATCAATCCGGTAAATTTCAGGCTCAGATGGAAAATCGTCATTTAATCGACGGCGGTGTGTTGAATCAGATCATTATGTACACCACCGCCTTGATGGAATCGAAGAGTGCGATGGGTTTGATCGTTGCAGCACCGACGGCCGGGGCTTGCGGAGGGTTACCCGGCGCGGTGATTGGGGCTGCTAGCGCTTTGGATCTTTCACAGGATGATGTAACGAAAGCCATGCTTGCAGGAGGCGTCATTGGCATATTTATCGCTGCTCATGCGACTTTTGCTGCCGAGGTCGGTGGATGCCAGGCTGAATGCGGATCTGGCTCAGGAATGGCAGCCGCAGCGCTGGTTACTCTAGCGGGCGGATCAACCGAACAAGCTGTCAATGCGGCCTCTATGGCGCTCCAAAATATACTTGGGATGATCTGTGACCCGGTCGCTAACCGAGTGGAAGTGCCCTGCTTAGGCAAAAACGTAATGGCTGCCAGCAATGCCCTGGCTTGTGCCAATATGGCCTTAGCCGATTATGACCCGGTCATTCCTCTCGATGAAGTGATTCAAACCATGGACGAAGTTGGCAAGATGCTCCCCTCAGCTTTACGCTGCACGGCACTTGGCGGCTTGTCGATCACAAAGACTTCTAAAGAAATCGAAAAACGATTAGCTCAAAATGATAATTGAATGCCGCCCACTCTAAGATGAATCAGACTCGTGTGATACTTTGTCACCAACCAAGTTTCTTAGCTAACTCCTGACGATCGACTCTATTTGACATTGCCGCCCCGTCATCCAGGATCAACGCCCTTGCTTCCTCTACAGACCATTCCTTAGCCTCGTCCAGCCATCCTTCCGGAGCCCAATCCGCTACCCGACGGTAGCGATTGACAGCCCAACCGTAGAATTCCCCTTTGGCATTGATCTTACGCTCGCTGCCATCCACGGTAATGTAGTACTCGGCTTGCAATTGCCGAATGGCAGTATCTACCGCGCTCGCGCCACGCTTGCGGCTAACGCCCAGGGCTTTGCGAATTTGCCCTGTGGTAAGCGTGCCTCTTTCTTCAAATAGTTGCCAAAGCTGCCAGGTGCTTTGCTTAAACGTTCCATTTATCCCTCGCTCAGGCATGACCAGCATTGGGTGAAAGGCAGCATAGAAGATCGGGTACATGCGCTGCGTAACAAAACCCTTATGACCGCCCAAAATGCAGCCATAAGCCAGGCGTTTCTCCTCAGCGGCACGATCTTTCCAACGCCAGGGATCGGTATCGAGACCTATATGCCAGAGATTTTCCGGCGTCTCATCGCCCAGGGAAGGAAACCCCGGAACAATCGGCGACAGGGACATGAAACCGAATTCTTCAACACGCTCTACAAAATCAGCACAAGTGCTCAACATAACCGTCATTTGCTACCTGCCTTCCTCATATTCTCATCTCAATACGCGCTCGATCTTTTCTGCTTTCAGGGATGGCTCTTCGCGCCCTCTGTCGATTTCGAGAACGCCTGTGATTAGCATTGGATGATTGGATATCGCAATTTGCTTTACCTGTTTGTACAGATCAGGGAAGACGATCACGTCCAGCGTACCCGATAAGTCTTCCAGAGTCAAAAAGAGCATCGTTTCCCCTTTGGCCGTGCGGCTGCGTCTGGATGCCTGGCGTACTCCGGCCACCGTCACACGCTGACTGATCCGCTCAACCGCGTCTACAATCGCAACAGCACCGGCTTTCTCGATCTGATCGGCCACAAGTTCCAGCGGGTGCGCTGCCAGGCTAACCCCAAGGATTTCCTGTTGGACAACCATCCTTTCTTCCAGAGACCAATCTTCTTTTACATCTTCATTTATCGCAAAGAGGCTCATCTGTCCGGCTTGCCAACCGCCTTTCAAGCGTTGTAAAAGTGCAGGAATACTACCCAATCCATCCAACGCGCCAACTTTCACCAGATTTTCCGCTTCCTGCGAGCGCGGATCAACACGGGTCAGAAAGTCATCTAAAGAACGATAAGGGCGCAAATAGATGATCTTCTCAATCGTCCTCCTTGTCAGATGCTTGATCTGCCCCAAGCCCATGAAAAGCTGCTTTTCTCCTGATACAGATGCAACCGCGAAATTACGTAATGAATGATTGATGTGCGGCGCTCGCACCGTCAGCCCCAATTGACGCGCCTCGCTCAGGTAAACCCGCTGGCTGTAATAGCCGCCCCAATTTGCCAGCACCGCCGCCATGAACTCAGCGGGAAAATGCACTTTTGCCCAGGCAGAGCGCCAGGCGATCTGGGCATAGGAAGCGGCATGGGCTTTGGGGAAGCCGTAACCCGCAAAGGCGGCCATCATTTCCCAGACCCGTTCGCCCGTTTCCTGTAGAATACCGCTGCGTGCTTCTGCTTCTGAAACGAATTTGCGCTGCAATTCCTGCATGCGTTTGCCGGGATCGAAGTGGCTCATTGCGCGTCGCAGTAGGTCGGCTTCGGCAAGGCTAAAGCCTGCCAACTCATGGGCAATCCGCAGGACTTGCTCCTGATAGAGGATTACCCCAAAGGTCTCATCCAACAGAGGCGCAAGTGACGGATGCAGATGGTGTATTTCCTCCTCTCCTTTGAAACGCCGTACAAAGGCATCTTTCAGTCCACCTGTTAGCGGTCCGGGGCGGTAGAGCGCCAGGGCTGCCATAATGTCATCGGTGCTCTTGGCATGGATCTCCCGTAATGTGGCACGCATCCCAGGACTCTCGATCTGGAAGCAGCCAATCGTCTTGCCTTGCTCGATTAAGTCGGAAACCTGCTTGTCATCCACAGGTGTTGAATCCAGCACAGACAGGGAAGAGGGGTAACGCTCCGGTTGGTCTTGCTGGATGAACTCCGCTACATCGCCCAGCACGCTCAAACCGCGAATACCCAACAGGTCGATCTTGACCAGTCCAAATTCTTCTACCGCATCCAGGTCTAATTGCGTGATGATGACGCCCTTGCCTCCTGAACGCATCACAGGCACCAAATCAGTTACTGGTCCCGGCGCTACCACCAGTCCACCCGGATGCATGGATAGGTGACGGGGCAATTTCAGGATCGCTTCGGCATCATCAAAGATCTGTTTGTACTTCTCACCCGGATATAACTCGCGTAGAAAATTAAAAGGCGAGACAGGCTGCCCGTCTTCATCTCTTTCCTGGCTGCGTGCCCAGAAGGAGTGCGGAAGTTTTTCCGCCATTGCGCGTACCTGCTTGGGCGCTAAGCCATAGGCTTTGGCAACTTCGCCCAACGCCGAGCGTGAGCGGAAGCGGTTGATCGTCCCCACCATCGCCACCTGCTCCTCGCCATATTTTTCAAAGACATGTCGGATGACACTGTCGCGTCTAACAGAGCACAGATCGGTGTCGATGTCCGGCGGGGTCTGGCGAGCAGGGTTGAGAAAGCGCTCGAAATACAGGTTCAGGCGTAATGGATCCGGGCTGGTGATTCCCAAACAGTGCGCTACCAGCGATGAAGCCGCCGAACCACGCGATGAATAAGGCACGCCCGTCTCACGGGCGAAGTTGAGTACGTCTTCCACGATCAGGAAGATCGGTTCGTAGCCCATTGTTGCAATGGTCTCGAGTTCATGATCCAGACGTGCCTGGATGTCCGGCGTGATCTTCCCGTAACGCTTTTTTGCGCCGGATTCGGCTTTTTGACGGAGATACTGACTTGGGGTGAGCCCATTTGGGATCGGAACCTGGGGCATATTGGGTTCACCCAGAGACAGGTCGAAGGTGCAGCGTTCAGCGATTTCCTGCGTTTGCTTCAGCGCGGATTGAAAGCCATGAAAACGCCTGAGCATTTCACCCTGACTGAGAAAATACGCGCCTGCGGGGGCGAGGTCTTCATCGGATAGTGTGTTGAGCGGTTGATTTAGTCGTATTGCTGTCAGCGTGCGTTGCAGGCTTGCCTGTTCGGGTTTTAGATAATAGATCGGGTGCGTGACGACCATTTGCACACCCAGGCTGCGTGCGAAGCTGGAGAGGGGTAGTCCAACCCTTGGGTCTTGCAAGCTCAGATAAAGGCGGTTGCTGAAAATATCCTTGAGCGTTTCAAATTGTCTGGCTTCTTCTTTCCCACCTGCGCTGCCGATGGCGATCAGGTCATTGGACAAAGATACCAGCAGATCGAGCGAGCAAGGTTCTTCTGGATCATCCTGAAGTGCCAGGGCGCTGCTCAGTCGGCACAGGTTCGCCCAACCCTCCTGACTAGTTGCAAGCAGGGGCAACCTGCCTGTACTCAGGTCAATCTCTAGGCCGAGGAGGGGCTGGATTTCGGCTTTCTTGCAGGCATGTACGAACTCAACAGCACCGGTGAGCAGGTTGTGGTCTGTCATTCCCAGCGCAGGCATCCCTTGTGCTTTGGCTGCCTGAGCCAGTTCTGTCGGTGTCGCAAGTCCTTCTTGCAAGGAGTAAGCGGAATGGGCGGTAAGATGAGCGAACATTTGTTCAATTATAAAGGCAAGGAGCAGGATAGGAAAAGCCCGTACCGTGCAAAAACCTCAACCGACAGAAAACAGGGCTAAAAAGGTGGCAAACCGACCATCCTTGAGACCAAGAAGGGTTTTCGAAAACGGTGAATTGAGGGAATTCAACTGAAAAAGAACGCTCAGATTAGCAACGAGACGCACCAAAACACAAAAGAAGGTTGGGGGTAACGAGCTGGGAAACTCAAGTAGTGGAAAGAGCAAGGGGAGTGGGGGCACGATAGTAATCGTGGATGATGCCACCCAGGACATTTCTACACTGTATGGTTCCACTTGCAGGTCTTGCTTGGGGGATAGGGGTCTGCTGCCCAATCCCCTGATGGGGGCGAGCAATATTGTAGTAGCCATCAATATATTCGAGCAGGACACGTCTTAGATGAAGCGCACTCAAGATAAGGATATGGTCCAGACATTCGTCCCTTACCGAGCGCACCCAGCGTTCAGCAAAGGCATTGGCATTCGGTGCAGAGTAGGGCGTGTGAATAACATGGAACCCCACGGACTGAAAGACAACATCAAAGGATTGGGAGAATTTAGTGTCATTGTCATGGATCAGGAAACGAAGAGAAAGATCTTGCTCGCGAAGTTTCCAAACCAGTTGCCTGGCCTGTTGAGTGACCCAAACTTGGTTGGGATTGGTAGTGATCCCGGCAAAGTGGACGCACCTGGTTCCTAATTCTATAAAGAACAGCACATAGATCGTTTTGAGCCAAATTGTCTCTACAGTAAAGAAATCGCAGGCTAAAATCTGGTCTTTGTAATGTGCCATGAGGTGTTTCCAGCCAATCGAGCCGCTACGCACAGGAACTGGCAGGGGATTATTCCGCAAGAGAATTCTTCGGATAGTCGATAGGGAAACTGAAAAATCCAACTTGATTAGTTCACCCTGGATCTTGCCATAACCCCAGCGAGGGTTTTCCTGAGCCAAACGGAGAATGAGATCCTTGGTATCCTTGGAAAGGGAAGGTCTCCCACCAATTCCTTTGATTGAGAACGTCCACTTCCGGCGAACCAAATCTCGATGCCAGCGAAAGATCGTCTCAGGCTGAAAGATCAGAATGAGGTCACAAAAATGGTTGGTGGATTTATGCGAGAAATGTTTTAGCTTGACTACAAGAACAGCTAAAGTCATTTTCTCAATGCGCGTTGGTTTGATTGGGTGCTTGAGTTTACGCTGTAAGATAGCCAATTGATGACGGAGCACCAGGATTTCAAGGTCTTTTTCTGGGTCAGATAATCGGGAGAGGCTGAAAATCGATAAAAGTGATGAAAACAGGTGTCGCAGGATAAACCAGACCATGTAATTTCCTCGAAAAATCAGAATGATGTATTATCGAAGACTTAATATTACTGTATTTATAGGGGAAAAAACACGGATGAGGTTTTTAAAGGGTACGGGCATATTTGCACAGAAGCTTTTGCAGCCAGCACAAGGGAAGTTGCTGTTTTTCTAGAGTAAAATACTTCGGACGAGGTTTTTAAACCCCACGGGGATAATTTCGCCCATCCTCGCCAATGTCTACCTGCACTTTGCGCTTGATTTGTGGTTTCAGAAAGTGGTTATCCCGCACTGTGGCGGAGAAGCGTGTCTGATACGATTTGCAGATGATTTCGTCTGCGCCTTCGAGAAGGAAGAAGATGCCCGGCGTTTCTATGAAGCACTGGGTAAACGTCTGGGGAAGTTCAAGCTAGAGCTGTCTGCGGAGAAAACGCAGATTATTCCCTTCAGCGCTAATAGTGCGTTGGGCAGTGCCAGTTTCAACTTTCTTGGATTTGAGTTTCGCTGGGGTAAAGACCGGTCGGGTAAGCCGCATGTCAACAAGCGCACTGCCCGCAAAAGCCTGCGAAATTCTCTGATGCGTTTCAAGCTCTGGTGTAAAGAGAACCGGCATCGCCATTTACCTGATTTGTTCAAAGCTCTCAATGCGAAACTGCGCGGATACTTCAATTACTTTGGTGTTCATGGAAACCTGCCAAGTCTGGCTCTGTTCCATTATCTGGCCACCAAGTTTATGTGGAAGTATCTAAATCAACGCAGCCAACGAAAGAGCTATAATTGGGATGGGTTCAATCAACTCTTGGCCCAATTCGGCGTTTTGAAACCCCATATCGTAAACCGCCCCAGACGTGAAAGAAAGATGTTTGTTCCTGGTCTGGCTTAATGCCTTGCGGATGCGAGTATCTTTGAAGAGCCCGGTGCGGTAGTTCCGCACGCCGGGATCTGTGCGGGGCCTGTCGGGTAACTGGCAGACCTACCGCGATGGCGGCTGGCATTTCTGCAACAGACAAAGAAGTCAAGATGAAATTCACCTACAAAAATTTATCTATTTTTCTTGGGCTAGGAATTATTTTTATTTTATTAATTGTGGCTTCGCAAACACCTTCTCCTACCCAGATTATCTCAACGCCTAATTTCGTTAGCACGCCCGTACAAGATAAATATACTCAAGCATTCCTGAGTTATCTTACACAGTTGAATCAAGAAGGATTACAGTCCGAAAAAGAAATAAAAGTTGAAGATAGCAAACCCTTCATTTTTATTTTCAGACCACAAAAATCTCTCGAAGTAACAGAAACCGACACACAAAACATTACTGACGTTGCACTCCGCGCAGTTTCGATATTTGAAAGTCGGGGTGGTATTCGTCACAATGACATTGACATGGCTTTCCATCGTCCAAGAAATCAAAATATTATATTGATTAACAGGCGCAACATGCCTGAGTTGTTAAGTGAAAATATTTATGGCGAGATGACTTTATCTATTGATAGTGGTCATTTTCATAGCATAGTAAATCTAGCAGGACCGCACAAAAACGGGCGAAAAGATTATGCAAATTCATGGTCTGTTATTCAAGCAATTTGCATAGCTTATGCTGGCAATTTCCAAGATGTTGACCCTGTATGCAATATCATATCTGCAAATGCAGCCGCAGGCTGGGTAGGAATAGAACCAGACGAAGCAGAAGAAATCATTAATGGGTATGGCGCGACACAATTAAGTTACCTCGGTAACAAAGACTATCAATACCGTTTCATAGATTTTGTTTATAATGACTTTGTTCGTTAGAAAAATAACAGAACTCCATTCAACGCCCGTAGGGTTTAAAAACTCCATCCGGACAATTATCAGGTTAATCAGTTGAGTTTTGAACAAAACAGGATTAAAGTTAGTAAAAGAAATAGCAAATTAAAAGGTCAAAATTTAGCATTACGATCAGAAAAGTCGCACGAAATTAAATAGAGGGAGGAGATTAAGAACCCCGTAGGGTTTAAAAACCTCATCCGATAGAAAACAGGGGAGAGAAGGTGGCAAACCGACCACTCTTGAGCCCAAGAATGGTTCTCGAAAACGGTAAATTATGGGGGGGGTAGCTGAAAAAGAATGTTCAGATTAGCAATGAGACGCGCAAAAACACAAAAGATGATTATTTATGAAGGGAGAAAGGAACAGGGGAACTCAAGTAGCAGGAAAAGCAAGGGGAGTGGGGGCACGATAGTAATCGTGGATGATGCCACCCAGGACATTTCTACACTGTATGGTTCCACTTGAAGGTCTTGCTTGGGGAATGGGGGTCTGCTGATCGATGCCCTGATGGGGACGAGCAGTGTTGTAATAATCCACAAACTCAATCACGACGCGCCGTAGATGAGCAGCGTTAAATATAAGAATGTAATCTAGACATTCTTCGCGGACAGTGCGAACCCAGCGTTCAGAAAACGCGTTGGCATT
>JACNJN010000078.1 GCA_014382535.1 Candidatus Desulfolinea nitratireducens
GCGTGGACGTTAACGTCCATGCGGTCAGAGAAATACAGCAATATACTGATTTAGGAGACTGCCACGTCGCAATAGCATGCTCCTCGCAGAGACATTTCTGGGGAGGTTGAGTGATTATAAAATATGCAGAAAACCGCCTTTTCTACGTCTGAGAAAGCCAAAGGAGAAGTTGATGAAAATCTTACCGGAAGTAGCGCTGACATACGATGATGTCCTGCTAACGCCCCAATATTCGGATGTGAAATCACGTCGCAAATTATCGACGCAGACCCAACTGACCCCGGATATTGAGATGCAAATCCCGATCGTCTCTGCCAATATGGATACCGTCACCGAAAAGGAAATGGGGATCATAATGGCGCGTCAGGGTGGGATCGGTATCATCCATCGCTTTATGACCATTGCCGATCAGGTCAGGCAGATCCAACAAGTGAAAAAAGCCGTCTCCTTTGTAGTCGATAATCCGCTCACCCTCCATGAGACCAGCACGGTGGGCGACGTACGACGGGTGATGGAAGAAACTGAAACCGGCGGCATTCTGATCGTGAATGACTCCAATCACGTAGTTGGAATCGTCACCACCCGGGATATGCTCTTTGAGAAGCATAACGAGCGACCGATCACAGAAATCATGACAAAGAAAGTGGTCACTGCAGCGCCTGATACAAAACCGGAAAAAGCTGAGCAAATTTTCCATGAGTACCGCATCGAAAAACTGCCCCTGGTCAACGCGGATGGCAGTCTGGCCGGGTTGATCACCCTCAAGGATATTATGAAGAAGGCCAAATACCCCCAGGCCACCAAGGATACGCGAGGACGGCTGGCGATTGGCGCTGCGGTGGGTGTGAAGGAAAGTGAATTAAAACGTGTCGAGCAATTGCTAGAGGCAGGGGCAGATTGCATCGTAGTGGATATTGCCCACGGCGACTCAAAGCTGGAAATTGATATTATCAAGCAAATCCGGGTGAATTTTCCCCAGGCTCAGATCATCGGTGGGAATGTCGCCACAGGCGAAGGGACCCAGCGATTAATTGATGCCGGGGTGAACGCAGTCAAAGTTGGGGTTGGTCCCGGTTCGATCTGCATCACACGCATCGTGGCAGGCGCAGGTGTGCCCCAATTTACAGCCGTAATGCAATCTGCCGCGGTCGCCCGCCCGCAGGGGATCCCCATTATCGCCGACGGTGGTATCCGCACTTCAGGGGATATCGTCAAGGCTTTGGCAGCGGGGGCATCCACGGTCATGGTCGGGAGCTTACTGGCCGGTGCCGACGAGAGTCCCGGTATGGTCATCACCCGAAAAGGGCATCGTTATAAAGTCTCGCGCGGCATGGCCTCCCTGCAGGCGAATTTGGCACGGAAATCCCGCGAAGGCGAAAGTGAGATCACCAAAGAGGAAATCGAAGATTATGTTTCTGAGGGCGTGGAAGCGGCGGTTCCCTATCGCGGCCCGGCCCGGGAAATACTCAAGCAACTGGTTGGCGGGTTGCAATCCGGGATGAGCTATACCAATGCCCACAGCATCGAAGAGCTGCACGAGAAAGCCGTCCTGGTGCGGATCACAGCTGTTGGTCTGAAAGAATCTCATCCCCATGATGTGGAAGTGACGTAAATTGCTTTCCGTGAATGTCACGTTGGAAACGTGACCTACGTCTAGTTTGATGATGTAGGTCACGCTTGTAGCGTGACACTCTTCGACAAAAGGAAAAGTTATTTAATCACTACTTATTTTAAGATGAAAAGACGCCGAGTTTTTGACTAACTTCGGCGTCTTTGTTTAAGATAGGCAATGAGCTGGAAGTTCGAAAAAGTAAATTGATGTCATTGCGAACGTAGCGTAGCGGAGTGCGGCAATCTCCCTCACAACAAGGGAGACTGCTTCGCGAAAAAATGCTCGCAGTGACGTAGGTTAAGTAAAAATTCAGTCTTTGAGCGGAGCAGAGCGCAATCGCCTGTACCCGAACGGGTGAAGAGCGACATTGGCATAATCCGTCCTTCACCTGTCAGGCACAGGCGACTACACCGTCCCGGTATCCTTCGGGAGGAACTGTACAGATTCTCACTGATTGATAAAAAGACACCGGGTGATTCAAAAACCCGGTGTCTTTTATTGTGGGGAAAAAACTGTTTTAATCGGTAGCAGGTGCCTCGTCCTCGAGCGGGGCGGGGACTTCATCCACCGTTTTTGTAAGTTTGAATTCCGGTTTTTTCTTCGGGGGCAAAATGTGGAAGGGGATCTCGATGATAATGATGTCAAGATAATGGCGCAAGCGTCCACGCAGCAGCAGGGCAGTCTTGTTATGCAGGCCACTGGAGAGGAGGGAGTTTGTCAGGATCTCGGGAATGATAACGGTAATCGATTGATCGGGGAATTCTACGCTGTGAACATGCTCAATATATTCGATAAGCGGTGTGAGAACATCCCGGTAATCGTAGTCGATGCCGATCAGGTTGACGTTTTGGGTCAGCAAGGGGAATTTTTTCCAGCGGCGCAGGAAACGCTCTTTGAGCGAAGCATCTGTAGAAATGTAGACTGCGCGAACATCTTTCGTGATTAGTTTGGCATATTGCAGGGCGCGCAATGTGCCGCGATGCACATCACCAATCGGCAGGATAACTACATCGGCAACATGGCTGATCTCTGTTTCTTCAAGGTTACGGGTGCTGAGATTTTCGGAAACATTGTCGTAGTGGCGATGGATGCTGTAGAACATGGTGATAATGAGCGGGATAAGGAGGACGATAATCCAGGCGCCCTCGGCGAATTTTGTGACGACCAAAACGATAAAGACGATGGCTGTGGTGGTTGCGCCAAGCGCGTTGACGATCCGTTTCCATTGCCATCCTTTTTCATGATGCAAATGTGTTTCAAGCGTGTCCAATGTCTCACCAGGTTTCAGCTTGGAAACTTTGGTCAACAATTTGACCATGCCTGATTGCGAGATGGTGAAAGAGAGCATGACACCGATGGCGTAAAGGGGCAGCATGGCGAATTCGTCTGCTTTGAAAATGATAACGACGATGGAAGAAACAATTGCCAAAGTGATGATGCCACCGTTAAAGACGAGGCGGTCGCCCTGATTGGTCAACCAACGGGGCATGAATTTGTCACGGGCGAGGAAATAGCCAAGACGAGGGAAATCCTGATAGCCGGTGTTGGCTGCCAGAACAAGAATGAGCATGGTAAAAATCTGCACCCAGTAATAGATGAAACCTTCGCCGGTGATGGTACGCGTTAGTTGTGAAAGCAGGCTATCGTGGTGGGCAGGGATCAAGTTCAAGTATGTGGCTAAGAAGCTGATCCCGACGAATAAGGTCATCGCGATCACGCCCATCGTTACCATTGTTTGAGCAGCATTTTTCGCCTCAGGGGGCTTGAAAGCTTGCACGCCATCGCTGATCGCTTCGATGCCGGTTAGGGCTGTACAACCCGCAGCAAAAGCGCGCAGCAAGATCCAGATCATGCCAAGTTGGGTCAGGTCTTCGGTCAGCATCTCTCCAGTAATCACTTGAGGGGCGAGAGGAGCGACACCAAAAAGCCCGAAACTGCGCACCAGGCCAATCATGATCACCAGGAATACGCCGCCGATAAAGGCATAGGTAGGAAACGCAAAGACAGAACCACTTTCACGGACACCACGCAAGTTCATCCACGTCAGAATCGCAATTGTTCCCAATGCGAGCAAAACGCGATAATCGTAAATTTCAGGAAAAGCGGAGACGATCGCCCTGATCCCGGCGGAGACAGAAACAGAAACAGTGAGCGAATAATCTGTCAGCAATGCCCCGGCCGCAATCAGCGAAGGGAGCGTACCAAGATTATCTTTGGCCACAATATAGGAGCCGCCACCTTTGGGGTAATGCAAAATGGTCTGGATATAGCTGAAGACCACGATCAGCACCAACGCGGCAATTGCCATCACGATGGGCATGGTCATCGAAAGAGCCCCGCTACCGATAACGATCAGGATGCTCATCACAGCTTCGGTTGCGTAGGCGTTACTGCTGATCGGGTCCGATGCAAAAATTGCCAAACCGCGCACTTTGTCCAGGCGTTCGTGAATCGCCATGCTGGTCGGAAAAGGTTCTCCAAACAGGATATGTTTAAATTTCGAATTATTCATTCCAGCCTCAAAGAAAAAAACGCCCATTTGGACGCCAGAAAATTAACGGGGGAATTATACATGATATTCATACTAATACAAGATTAAAATGAAAATGCCTCGAGGAGAATAAACGCAGAAAAGATGCTACTCTGCTTGATAATCATTGATCTTCTCCAGCAAGGCCAAAAACTCATCTGCAGTCTCCCGCGTCAACAATTCACGTCGGAAACGGCGTCTGGTTCTATAAGGAGAAATATATTGAACAACATGCTTGCGGAATAGATTGATCCCCAGCTCCTCCCCGTAAAATTTCAGATTCCGCTCGAGATGTTTGGCCATCATTTGGCGGACCTGATCGAGCGTGACCTGATCCCGGTCGATCCCCGAGAATATCCACGGGTTCCCGATCGCGGCGCGGCCAATCATGACCCCGTCACAGCCGGTATGCGCTTTCATCTTTGCGATATCGGCAACGGTATTTACATCCCCATTCCCAAGAACAGGGATTTTGACCAACTGCTTGATCTCAGCGATCACATCCCAATTGGCTTTGCTCTCGCGTCCACCTTCCCGCGTTCGCCCGTGGATGGCGATCAGCGAACCCCCGTTCTCCTCAACGATCCGGGAGATCAACTTGTAATTCTGGCAATCATCCCAGCCCATCCGGATTTTTGCCGTGACGGGCACCTCCAGCTCACGGGTCAGCCTCTTGAATAGCCGCGCCACCTTGAGCGGAGTGCGCATCATCCCGACACCTGCGCCACCGTTTGCAATTGCTTTGGTCGGGCAGCCCATATTGATATCGATCACATCGGGGCGCAACTCCTGGATTTTCAGCGCAGCCTCGACCATATAGTCCACATCGTTGCTGTAGATCTGAAAGATGACCGGGCGCTCAGCCTCTGTATATTCCAGCTTCTCGGCTACACGCCGCATATTGTGGATCAACCCCTCGGCACGCGCAAATTCCGTATAGCTGACCGCCGATCCCAGCTCCCGACAAAGCGAGCGGAAGGGCCAATCTGAAAATCCCATCATTGGGGCAAGCAGCGCATCGCCATAGACAGGAAGATCACGGATATGGAAAGTGGGAGAGGACGTTGAGGTCATTTTTGAAAGCGTTAAGATTTTGATCTTAATACTCTATCAAGAGTACCATGATAAAAATAGCATCCAGTCTCTGAGCGGAGCAGGGCGCAGTCGAAGAGCGGCAGTAGCATAACCCATCCTTCGACTACAGGCTCAAAAGCTGTCGCCTTCCGCTCAGGAACTGCAATCATCATCTCCAGAAAAAGAATTGCTGATATCCCACTGCGACGAGGTCCAGAGGGAAATTGAAGAGATCGGCAATGGAGAAGATCAGCGTGGAAAAGAGATTGCTAACAAAGGGGACATACCAAAGGGCGGCGATCACGATCCAGATCATCATCCCACGGATCGGTTCGATTTTCTCCAAAATATCCTGGCCGAGAAATGGCTCAAGCGCGCCAAATCCGTCAAAAGGCGGGACAGGGATGAGATTTAAGACCAGCGCATAGATTTGCAATAAGCCCAGAAAAGCCAGCCCGGGCCAGATACCTGTCGTGTTTACAGGGGCAAAGCGGAAAAGTATCGCAAGGAGGATGATCAGGATCAAATTGGCTGCGGGTCCCGCCAACGAGACCGCGCTCCTCCACTTTCGGCTATGTAATCGCCAGGTTTCAATATAGACTGCGCCGCCGGGGAGACCGATCCCGCCCATGAAAAGAAAGAGCAAAGGCAGCAGCAGCGAATAAACCGGATGGGTATATTTGAGGGGATTGAAGGTCAGATACCCCTTTTCTCGTACGCTGGTGTCACCACCAAAATAAGCGACCAGGGCATGAGAAAATTCATGGAAACTGAGCGAGAATATCCATCCGATCAGGACAATCAGAAAGGTCATTTTAGTTCCTCGTAGCCATTCGGATGGGATTCGTGCCACGCCCACGCCGAAGCGATAATATCTTTCAAATCGGGATATTGCGGCTGCCAGCCCAGTTCCCGGCGGATCTTCTCTGAAGAGGCGACCAGTCGGGCCGGGTCTCCGGGGCGGCGGGGGGCTTCGACAGCCGGGATCAAATCTCCGGTCACCGTGCGGGCCGTCTCGATCACTTCACTAACGGAATATCCCTTCCCGTTGCCGATGTTGTAGACCAGCTTATCCTGCCCGGAAAGGGCATCCAGGGCGAGAAGATGGGCGGAGACCAGATCGGCAATATGGATATAATCACGGATCGCCGTCCCATCGCGGGTAGGATAATCAGTGCCGTAAATGCCGATATGCTCACGCTTTCCGAGGGGGACTTGCAGCACGAGCGGGATCAGATGCGACTCTGGCTGGTGCGCCTCGCCGCGTCCCGGCATTGCGCCGGAAGCGTTGAAGTAGCGCAAGGCGGCAAAATGGAGCCCGTGAATCTTTCTGTACCAATCAAGAATACGCTCGACCGCCAATTTGGTATAGCCGTAGGTATTGGTTGGCCCAAGCGGGGATTCTTCACGGAGCGGCTCATCGCTGGATTGATAGACCGCCGCTGTGGAGGAAAGCACAAAACGTCCGACACCGGCGAGTGCAGCTGCTTCGATCAGCCGTGAGGAATTAACCAGATTATTCCGGATGAATTTGCCCGGGTCTTTCATGCTCTCACCAGCTTCAATAAAGGCAGCGAAATGCATGACTGCATCAAATTTCCGGTTGGAAAAAGCAGCCTTGAGCGCCTCTTCATCGCCCAGATCGGCGTGGATAAATTCCGCACCCTCTGGCACAGCCTGCCTGTATCCCGTCACCAGAGAATCATAAACCGTGACCTGGTTTCCAGCTGTTAGTAATGCTTCAGCAGTGGCAGAGCCGATATAGCCCGCGCCACCTGTCAGAAAGATATTCATAGAATTTCCTTATTTGTAGAAAAGCCTAAACACAAAGGACACCAAGAAGCACGAAGAAAAAAATGTTTTTACTTTGTGAACCTTCGTGACCTTTGTGTTTAAAAGCATTACGCAATAGATGGTTTCATCGTATGCCAATCGGTCGCTTCTTGATAAATACGCCCGATGCCAAATAACAGCTCTTCGCTGAAATTTGCCCCCATCAACTGCATCCCGATCGGCATCTGATCCCCATCAAAACCGACGGGGATGGCCAAACCTGGCACCCCCGCCAAATTTGCCGGAAGGGTGAAAATATCTTCAAGATACATCGCCAGTGGATCGTCACCATGAGCGCCAATTTCAAAGGCTGTTGTTGGCGCAATTGGGGCAGCGATCGCATCCACCTGCTCGAAAGCCTGTTCAAAATCACGCCGGATCAGCGTGCGCACCTTCTGCGCCTGACCGTAATAGGCATCATAATAACCGGCCGAGAGGGCGTAAGTTCCCAGCATGATCCGCCGTTCAACTTCGGGGCCAAAGCGTTTTCCGCGGGTTTGGCGGTAGATTTCCTGCAAGGTGTCTTCGCCTTCACGCGGCCCGTAGCGGATACCATCATAGCGTGCCAGATTTGCCGAAGCTTCGGCAGGTGCCAAAATATAATAAACGGGAAGCGCGTATTCGGTATGCGGCAGGCTGACGGGGATGATCTCTGCTCCCAACTCTTTCAGCGTCTGGATCGCCTCCCGGACCGCTCCCTCAACTTCGGCTTGAATCCCTTTAACAAAATATTCCGCCGGGACGCCGATTCTCGTACCCTGTAATGATCCATCATCCTGAGCGGCGACCAGAGGGAGGAGCGCAGTCGAAGGATCCACCGTGGTCGCATCGAGGGGATCTTTGCCCGTCATGATCTCAAAAAGCGGAACCAGGTCATCAACCGAACGACCCAGAACACCGACAGAATCCAGTGAAGAACCATAGGCTGCCAGGCCATAACGGGAAACACGTCCATAGGTCGGCTTGATCCCAGAGATCCCGCAAAAAGAGGCCGGCTGCCGGATCGAGCCGCCGGTATCCGTTCCCAAGGCTGCCGGGACGATTCCCGCTGCGACGGCTGCCGCACTCCCGCCGGAGGAGCCGCCGGGCACCCGATCCAGATTCCAGGGGTTGTGAGTGACACCATACGCGGAATTTTCTGTCGAGGAGCCCATCGCGAACTCATCGGTATTTGTCTTTCCGATAATCACCGCCCCGGCATCCTGTAATTTTTTGACTGCCGTCGCGGTAAAAGGCGGGATAAAGCCTTCGAGGATTTTTGAGCCACAGGTGGCGGGCATCCCCTCGACCATGAGCACATCTTTGACCGCGATCGGGATCCCGCGCAGGGGCAAATCTGCTGCGTCCATTTGGCTGGCACGTTCGAGGGCGCCAGCTTTGTCAACATGCAGAAAAGCGTGCAGGGACTGATCCAATGCTTCTACACGCGCCAGGCAAGCCCCGGTCAACGTGCGGCTCGTGGTTTTTCCATCCTCCAAGGCTTTTAGCGTTTCGGGGAGATTCACTTCTGCCCCCCTCTAGCTCCCCCCTCAGGAGGGGGGAGAATCTGTCTTTTCTCCCCAAAAACCGCCGGAACCTTGAACTGCCCATCTTTTGCGTCCGGGGCATTCTTGAGCAAGGCCTCTCTATCCAACGGCTCCCGTGCTTCATCCGCGCGGAGAGGGCTGGCGCCCTCAACAGCATTCGCCATCGGGGAGATGCCGGAGGTGTCCAGTTTATTCAACATGGCGATATGATCGAGAATATCAGAGAGCTGCTCGCGATAACGGGCCTTCTCCTCTGCGCTCAGATCGAGATGCGCCAGTTTTGCAATATATTCAACTTCTTCCAGTTTTAGAGACATGTGGCAGATTATACGTTAGAACAGGGATGCTTTCAAAGGTGTGACTGATCTTTTCTTAGGTTTTTTGGTAGTGGTTGAGTTGAAGCGATACAATGTCACTGCGAGGGAGGCGTTAGCCTGACGCGGCAGTCTCTTGGACTAGTTTGGGGATTGCTTCGCTTCGCAAGCTTTGCTCGCAATGACGTCCTCAGTCTTTTTTACCACTACCAGCTTTTTAGCTAGTCGAAAGCAAGCTGCCTGCGGTTGTCATAGACCAGGCTCAGCAGATCGTCTTCTTCCAATCCCAGGGGCTGCAGGATTTGGTGTACTGTCCGCAGCAGCAATTCCTTGTAGCGTTTTTTGCTTACCAGGGAATAGTCCTGCTCAATGGATAATCCCCAGGCAAAGATATTGGTTTTTTCACCGTGTGTATAAATGAATTTCACTCTTTGCCCAACACGCAGATCTTTTCCTTCAGCAGCCAATTGTCTGGCGGCCTTGGCCGAGGTGGAGTTGCCTCTGTACTCGGCGGGTTCCCTGGATAGTTTTGTCTGGCAGACAAGGTCTTCGATCAGTACGTGCTCCGCGTCCAGTTCTTCGATCGATGTCTGGGTGAGTTTGATCACCTGTGGAATGAAATCAGCCAATTTGGCTGCATCGGCTTCGCTTGCCAAAAGCGCCATGATCTCTCGCTCTGCATTTGCGATCCAGGTGCAGGTATCCGATCTGCGCTGTGCCATCCCCCTGACTTTTAGACCGCCATCATCGAATTTGCCAAAATAGCGATTGGCCGCCCCAATCCGAGGGTTCATTTTGGATGCGGTAAAGATCAGCCAATCAAAGATGCCTTCCAACTCAATGATCAAACCAGTTCGAAAGAGGATTTCATCCATCAGTGGTTTGAAATCATCGGGAACTTTGGCGCCTTCCTTCTGTACAAAGAGGCTATCCACATTGGCAGCCAGGACCCTAAAACCCATTTCATGAGCTGTTTCAAGGGAAGTGACCAAGGTCTCGCGGCCGATCGCACAGATCGCTTCATGGGCCTGGATATTGCCAAAGAGGTTATTCTTATATCCCTGATAGCCAAAAGATACATATCCCAACCACTTAAGGGCATCGGCAACAGACTGGAGTATCTGGCGTTGCGGATCATCTTTTTCAAGTTTTTTCATTGCGCGTTTGACACTCAGTCTCTTTTTAAGCAATGGTCTGAGGACACTCGCTACCAGACCGTCCACATCCTGGGTGATGGGCACACCGCTATCGGGAATGATGCGCGTTTTCTTTCCCCTGACTCCTACCGTCTCCCCGCTGATATTCCAGGTCATCATGATCGATGGGTACATTGAGAAAAAATCGATCTCGGCAACACCTTTATGGACCCCGACGATCGGCCTGTAGTTCAACCCGCCTCCATCTGCAAAGTTCAAACCCCATGCGGATTTATAGCGCTCGGTCTGGCGTTTATGCAGTGGGATCAGGATTCCCCGTTGAAATGCTTCCCTGATCTGCATGGCGGTAAAGCCGGAACCGGGGCTATTGCGGGCAGCAGTTTGCACGTCCACGCTGGTAACCCGCGCCAATTCAATCGCCGAGCGCATACTGAATTTGAACCCCATATCCATCGTTGAGTTTTTAGGGTCGATATGCCAGCGTCCAAACAGACGGGTTTGCTGATCCCTGAAATAGATGCTCCCATAGCTTTCAAAGGTATTTTCCTGAATGCTGTGGTATTTCTGCCCCTCATCCCGGCTGGGATTGAAATCTATTCCATACCTCTTCGCGCTTGCAATTAAAAAAGGAAATAGCCAACCGTCCCCCCAGCGGGCGAAGATCACATCAGGATCATATTCATCCAGAATGCTTTGAAATTGCTTTAGCAGCCTTGGCTCATCTGACAGACTCAAAGTATGCTGCACATCTTCGTATTGGATAGTCAGAGATGCCGGCGTTGCGTGATGAGGATCCACATCTGGCTCGATCGCAAGGATGCGCAGAGGTGGCAGGTCGAATGCCATATCCCAGGGGCTGTCGAGGGCTTCAATTTCAAGGATCTGATCCTGATCATCCACCTGCACCTTGCATTTTGCCATTGGAAAAACCTTTTTGCTAACCCCATAGCGGATCGGGAACGGTATCTTGGCATCGAAATAACGGATCCACTTATAGGATCTTTTCATACGATAAAACAACCGTTGCTGGGCAACCGGGTTATCCACCTGGATCGCCAGCACCGGGAGCATGCCACTATATAAATCTCGTCGGGTCAGGAAAGCCGTTTTGGGTCGAGGATAAAATTTTTTCAAATCAGCCTGGATACTCTTCAAACGTCCATCATCCCCTGAAATATAAAAGGTGGTTTGGAAGGGCTGCGTCAGGCGGTGGCGCTTCCCATCCTCGGCCAATAGCCAGAGCACTGCACCCTCAACCTGATCGGCATAAACCGATAGCAGCCAGCCCCTCACCTCACGGGGCATAGATATACTCCGGATATTTGATCAAAAGCATCTCATCCCGAAAGGCCTGTAGCCTGGCTTCGACCTCGGTCTCGATGCTTTCCAATCTATTCGTTAAGTAAATTGATTGAGCCTGATTCTTTTTCAAAGCCTTCTCCAAACGTTCGATGAGCTGGGCTTGAGCTCTGGTTTTGTTCTCAAGTTGCTGAATCGTTTTTTGCTGTTCCAGATTCATCATCATCAAAATCGTAGTAATTGGCAGGGGATGGGATGCTTTTTCCGCAGCAGGGATATGGAACTCGGCTTTATTCCAGAGATCATCAAAAATGCGTTTATCTTCTGCCAGCAACAAAGCACGCCGGAATTTGCTGAAATACATCTTTTCTTTTTGGTATTGCCATGTAAATGGCGGTACGGTATGTCCCATCAATCACTCGCTCAAGTTGTATTGGTGAATAGCTTCCGGAGGTTCCATTGGTGGATATTCGACTCGATCAACTGCCTTTTCCAGCGCATTCAACAAATGAGGTCGGTTCTGTCCCAGACAGGCACTGACCACTACCGTTGCCAGCTGACTTAACCGACGCAGAGCGGAAATGGCTTCAAATAACAGCTGGTTGATTTCTCGCTCAGGAACGCCTTCATCGTGGAAAGTGGCCAAAATATCCAGCACCAAACTTGGTCTATGATCAGCCTGCGTTTGGATCAACAACTCAACCATTTGGTAGCAGGTTTCTGCCCGTGAAAGGAAGATATGCTCTTTCAGGATATGCTCATAGCGACTGCTTCTCGCAGCCAGGGCATAATTGATCCCATAATGATCATAACGATTTCCCCCGATCAATAATTTCAGCGGGCCCAACAGCGCCAACTCCACGATAAGCACATGCATCTGTGAGTATGTGTAACTGCGCTGCCCGGTGATAAGTATTAAATTTTTAGAAGTCAGTTGGTCTTTATTATTCATCCCCCTACTGTAATTAACTTTATCGGCTTCGTCTATTCCCTATAGAGTAATTTATCAGAAATTCCATCTACCCCTATGGGGGAGGCAGCGCAATAGGAGGGCACTTAAACGTGATCTGGGGTTATTACCGCGAAGGCGCGAAGAACACAAAGGTTTTAGGTTTTGAAACCATAAAAAGGACGAGGTCGCGCTTTTTCCATGATGTTTTTGTTTTTTCTTCGGGCCCTTCGTCTCTTCGCGGTTCAATTAAGTACCGTGATACCGGCAACGAAAGCACCTGGATTTTCCTCATATTTTCCAGGGCGTCTTGGGATTATCGAAATTCCAGCCTTCCAACATCCACCTTAGTACCCCTCTTCCCCTGATCTGGAATTTATGCAATAGGCTGCTGATATGCTTCTTGACAGTTTCCCCCGAGATATGAAGGGCCTCGGCGATCTCGGGATTGGTCATTCCCTGACAGGCCAGTGCTGCCACTTCCTGTTCACGTCTGGTCAGCTGTTGCCAGAGATCAACCAAATATTGAGAATCTTGCCCATGTGCAGCCTCATTCAACAAACTCAAGACAAAGGGGCCAGTATCCATATCGTCTTGATGTGCCATTTCTGATAATTTCTGCAATACCGCATCATCCAGCGCCACAACCAAATCTTTGGTATTTAATTGACTGGGGAGTTTGGTTTTGCGACCAGGTGCAGCCTGAGAGCGCAAAAGTTTTTCTATCTTGCGCTTCAAACTACGTCTCATAAAACCAAATCCGTTTTCTGACATACCAAACACATCTCTCTCTAGGAATTATTTATGAGCAAAAGAGTGAATGCAGGGAGAGAGCATTTCAGGCAGGGTTAGAAAATCCACTCTGGCAAATTGAAAAAAAGAAGTCTAACTATATTACCAGAACATATGTTCTATGGTCAAGTGCATATCCACATTGGAAGTGTCTAAATTCAAAAACATAAAAAGACGCGTCTTTGCGAGACGGCTTTATCGTCGAAGCAATCTCCCACCCGAAGAATGAGATTGCTTCGCTTCGCAAAATCATTTGTATCCTGTGGTTTAGGCACTCCCTCCACATTATCTAAATACACCCCCATACCAGCGCAAATAGTCATCCACATGTGCGCTCCAATATGACTCGTCATGATTTCCCGAAAAGAGTCGCCACTCATGGGAAACGCCCTCTTCAACTAATAATTCAGTAAACAAAAACGCCGAGCCGTGTTCTTTATCCTGATCGCCAATATCCAAATAAATTTCCGGCATATAGACGGCAGGAATCTCTGCGAGCCAATCATCCAATTTTCCATTATCCTTGTAGAAGATCGCCGCAGAATGTCCACCAAAGGCACTGAAAAGTTCCCATCGTGTCAACCCATACCGGATCGCCCAGCCCGCCCCACGCGAAAGGCCGCCAATGGCTCGATAATCTCTTCTCGCCAAAGTGCGATAGTGCTCATCCACAAAGGGGATCAGCTCAGCTACCAGCGCCTCGCCAAAATAATCATCTTCTACACTACGCCAGGAGGCTTTATCAAAAGGCATCACGATCAAATAAGGGGGAATCTCATTCCTCCACATCATGTCATCGGCAGCAACCGCAACGCCCAAACGGATCCATTGATCATCTTCAAATCCCTGTCCATGCAGAAGATAGAGGACGGGATAAAGTGTATCGGGATCGGCATCATAACAGGCAGGGAGGTAAATCATAAATTGCGGCAGTGCCTCCGAATCGAACGCGACCCGATGAACTTGCCCACGCTGCTCGAGGCATCCTTCAGGGGTTGGGGTCGGCTTCACCAACGTGGGAGTGGGCACAGGTGGGGTGGACGATGGAAGAGGAGACGGCGTGGGAGCAGGTGTCGATAAATTGACTGGCGAGCACCCTGTTAGGTACAAGCAAGCCGAAATCCAGACAAGAAACACACCCGTCCAATTCAACGGTTTGAATGCTTGACGGTTATCCATGCTTGGGATTATACTCTTCCCGCTCGGGGCGTAGCGCAGTTCGGTCAGCGCACCGCGTTTGGGACGCGGGGGTCGGCGGTTCAAATCCGCCCGCCCCGACCATCAACCGTCGGCTTATCTTTTTGGTCGGCGGTTTTCCCGTTAAGGGAACAGGACTCATCCGCCCGCCCCGACCATCAACTGTCAGCTTATCTTTTTGGTCGGCGGTTTTCCCTTAGAAATGTCGCAACACAATCTTTATCAGAAAATTCAGCGTATTTGTTTTAGGCCGCTTGTGCTAAAATTGACAAGTCAATTCTTTTAAGAAAAGGTATTCTCCATGAGAATTATTGATAATACACCCTTTATCAATGAAGACGGGTCAGTCAGCTTTATCGATCGAATTCAGGGCACACTGCAATATGGGTTTTCCTGGTATCCCAATTTACAGGTCCAGCAAAAAGCGATTGCGATCCTCAAAAAACATCTGGACAAAAGATTCACTCTGATTCGAAATCATACGCTCGAAAACTCGGAGATCACGATCCCATTAATCTTGATCGGTCCGCCCGGCATCCAGGTCATTTTTGTCACTCATTTACAAGGCTCATACCGCGCCAGAAATGATTCATGGGGGGTTATTTCAGACGGAAAATTCAAAGAATCAGGGATCAATCTCCTTAAACGTACAGCCCAGTTTGGCAAAGCAGTGGATGTTTATCTAAAGCGCAAAGGCCTTGAATTGACTGAGGGTATTGAGCCAATCCTTCTATCGGTTAACCCTACCATGCATATAGCCTCTGAGCGTCCGATTGTACGGATCGTAATGAGCGATGCAGCAGAACGTTTTGCAGCATCATTAACTCAAAACCCGCCTGTGATGAGCGCGGAAGATGTCCACGAAGTTGCTGAGGCTATTGTGAATCCCCACCGACCAAAGGCATCTCCGACCACAAATGATATGGGGAAAATTGGATTCGCCTTTGACGATGAAATACCTGCCAAAACACCCACACCCAGAGTAGCCGCCCGTCGACCTGCAAAAAAAGCCTCAACAGATTATTTTGGCATGACGGGGAAACAGTTCGCAGTTCTGGGGATTTTGGGCGCAATCGTGGTATGTCTCCTGATCGCTTTCATCATCGGCATACTGTTTTTTGCCTAGCTAATGACATCACCCTTTCTTTCTATCATCATCCCTGCTTATAACGAAGAAAAGCGCCTTCTTGATACGCTGAAGCAGGTCTTCACTTTTCTCGAAAGCGAAGATTATCCTTCCGAAGTGATCGTTGTCGAGAACGGCAGCAGCGACGAAACCTATGCATTGGCACAGAAATTGACAAAGGAATATGCCAATCTGCGCGTTCTTCAAAACAAGAAAGCTGGAAAAGGGCTGGCTGTCCAACGTGGAATGCTCGAAGCCAAAGGACAATATCGTGTTTTTTGCGATGCCGATCTTTCCATGCCCATCGAAGAAGTGCGACATTTTATCCCGCCCAATCTCAATTCAGATATCGTTATTGCTTCCCGTGAAGTCAAGGGGGCCATCCGCTATGATGAGCCAGGCTATCGCCATTTTACCGGACGTATCTATAACCTGCTCATCCGTTTGCTTGCCCTGCCAAAACTCCACGATACCCAATGCGGTTTCAAAGGCTTCCGTGCTGAGATTGCCGAAGATATTTTCCAATACC
Source organism: Candidatus Desulfolinea nitratireducens (assembly GCA_014382535.1). Taxonomy (GTDB): domain Bacteria; phylum Chloroflexota; class Anaerolineae; order Anaerolineales; family Villigracilaceae; genus Desulfolinea; species Desulfolinea nitratireducens. The sequence goes on from JACNJN010000078.1 coordinate 15,939, forward strand.
AAAGTATCGATGGCTGGGCCTTCGACATCGAAATTCTCTTTATTGCCAATCTGCGCGCCTATAAAATCGTTGAGCTCCCCATCCCCTGGTATTACAAGAATGAGAGCAAGATCAACGTTCTCCGCGATTCCTTCCGCATGTTCCTCGACCTGATCCAAATCCGCAAAAACGCCCGTCAGGGCCTTTATGACCAGAAAAAAGTTTGATCTGAGTACACTCCCTAAATTCCCAGATCTAAAAATTGAAAAAAGACTCTGGGAAAAAGGATCTTTACAAATCGGGGGGATTGATGAGGCTGGACGCGGCGCCCTGGCCGGGCCGGTGGCTGCGGCAGTTGTGATCCTCCCCAACATCCCAAAACTCACGCAGATTTTGGCTGGTGTCCGTGATTCCAAGCAGATGACTGCCCTCCAGCGGGAACGCTTCGAGCCGCTGATCAAAGAGGCCTCATTATCCTGGAGTGTGGGATTTGCCTCCCCCGCCGAAATCGATCAGATCGGCATCCTCCCCGCTACGCGATTAGCTGCCAGAAGAGCTGTGGAATCCCTATCCCTGATCCCCGATTACCTGATCACCGACTATCTCGATCTCCCCGACATAGAGGTCCCCCAGGAGAAATTCGTCAAAGGTGATATGCGTTCATTAACGATCGCAGCTGCTTCGGTCCTGGCGAAAACTGCCCGAGATGCACAAATGCGTATTCTCGACGAGCAATTTCCGGGTTACACGTTGTCCCGCCATAAAGGCTATGGAACGAGGCTGCACCGGAAGGCGATCCAGAAACTGGGGAAAAGTCGTATTCATCGGCAGAGTTTTAAATTGGCCTCCACCTAGTGCATTTCTAAATAAGGTATTGTAGTACGCCAACCTTGCGAGAGTTGGAATAAAAACTATCTTATCTCAACCAGAAACTCTCGCAAGGTTATCCTTTACAAATATGTCCCTTGATTATGGACTAGCCTTCGCATAGCATACTCGAAGAGTGCCCCCAAATTCTTTATATTTAGGGGAGGAACTGTCCATAAAAAAACGGAGAGTTTTTTCAACTCTCCGCTTTTACTGTCTACTGAAAACTGACTACCGGGCACTGGCAGCTAAATCCAGGTTGGCTCCTCGTATGTCCCAAAGACATCCCTCATAACATCGACGATCTCGCCAAGCGTGGCGTAGCTGCGGACGGCGTCGAGGATATGGGGCATCGTGTTTTCTGACCCTTCGCAAACCTTGCGCAAACGAGCCAGGCTTTTTGCAACCTGATCATTATCACGTGTTTTGCGAACATCTTCGAGACGGGCAAGCTGTCGTTCATAACCCTGCGGATCCATCTCGAGGATCGGGATCTTGACCGGTTTATCGTCGTTATAGGCATTCACACCAACTACCCGACGTTCATTTCCATCAATCTCGCGCTGATAACGATAGGCCGCATCCGAGATTTCGCTCTGGAAGAACCCTTTGTCGATGGCTGGCAACATCCCGCCCAAATCTTCGATCCGGCGGAAGTAATCATAAACCTGTGCCTCGATGCGGTTGGTCTGCGCCTCGACAAAATAAGAGCCACCAAGAGGGTCAATCGTGTTTGTCACGCCTGATTCTTCAGCGATGATCTGCTGGGTACGCAGGGCAATCGTGACGGCTTCTGCGGATGGCAGCGCAAGCGCTTCATCCTGGCTGTTGGTATGCAGGGATTGTGTTCCGCCGAGGACCCCGGCCAAAGCCTGAAGCGCAACACGGACAACATTGATCTCTGGTTGCTGAGCAGTCAGCGAGGCTCCTGCGGTCTGGGTATGAAAACGCATCAGCCACGAGCGGGGATTCTTCGCCCCAAAGGTCTCTTTCATCTCGCGCGCCCAAATACGGCGGGCCGCACGGTATTTGGCGATCTCTTCAAAGAAATCATTATGTGAATTAAAAAAGAGTGAGAGACGCGGGGCAAAATCGTCGATATCGAGGCCACGTTCCAACGCCCAGCGGACGTATTCGAATCCATCGGCGAGGGTAAAGGCCAGTTCCTGCGCAGCGGTTGAGCCTGCCTCGCGGATATGATAGCCAGAGATGCTGATCGTATTCCATTGGGGTAATTCATTGGTGCCAAATTCGATCGTGTCAGTCACCAGGCGCATCGAGGGTTCGGGCGGGAAGATATATTCTTTTTGGGCAATATACTCTTTGAGAATATCGTTCTGGAGGGTGCCGCGCAACTGTTCACGTTTCACCCCTTTTTTCTCAGCAGCAGCGATATACATCGCCCAGATGATCGAGGCCGGTGAATTGATCGTCATGCTGGAGGAGACCTTGTCGAGGGGGATGCCTTCGAGCAGGATCTCCATATCCCGCAGGGAGGAGATGCCAACCCCGCATTTGCCAAATTCGCCCAGGGCTTCGGGGGCGTCAGTATCGTAGCCCATCAAGGTGGGCAGGTCGAAGGCAATCGAAAGGCCGGTCTGCCCCTCGTCGAGGAGATACTTGAAGCGGGTGTTCGTTTCCTCTGCGGTCCCAAATCCGGCAAACATGCGCATCGTCCACAAACGGCCACGATGCATGGTGGGGTGAACGCCGCGCGTAAAGGGGTATTCGCCGGGCAAGCCCAGGTCACGGGCGTAATCGAAATCCGGGATGCTGGCAGGCGTATAAAGCCGCTCGACTTCCTCAGAGGAGGTCGTCATAAATCTATCCTGTCTTTCAGGGAATCGGTCGGTAGTTTCCTTGAGAGTCCCCTCTTCCCATTCGTTGAGTATTTTTTCCAGTTCTGCCAGAGTTTCTTTGTCGTACATAGTGATCTCCTCGGGAGGTTGATGAGAGAAAAATTATAGCATGGGAGTATTAAAAGATCGTGTGGATGGTATACTTTTCGCATCTTAAAAATCGAGGATCATCCATGTCAGAAAAACTATATGAGCTTGACCCAGTAGACCATATTACAGCAGACGCCATCGGGAAACCCGGCCAGCGTGTCTTTTATCTGCATGCCTGGAAGGGTGAGCAGGTTTTAACGGTAATTATTGAAAAGATCCAACTTGATTCGCTCTCGATCGGTATCGAAAAATTCCTTGCTGAAGTAAGGCAACAGAATCCTGATCTTGTTGAAGCCTCCAGCAGGTATGTTGAAGAGGTGATGCGCATCAGCCCACCCGTGGACCCGCTCTTTCGTGTTGGCGAGATCAGCCTGGGCTATGACCAGGCAGAAGATAAAATGATCCTGATCTCCCGCGAACTGCTCCTGGAAGATTTACCTGCCGAAGACGGCGCTGTGGTTCGCCTCTGGTGTACCCGGGCACAGGCCCGTGCGCTGGCCCGCTGGGGCGCTGAAGTGGTCAAGGGCGGACGACAGATCTGCACTCAATGTGGTGAGCCCATGGAGCCAGAGGGTCATTTTTGCCCAAAAAAGAACGGGCATAAACACTAAATAATGAGTTGCATTGGCAATTTAAATCTTTTTTCATCACAGAGACCACTGAGAACTCAGAGAGAGAAAAACCTCTGTGCCCTTTGTGTGCTCTCTGGTGAAATTTCATTTTATGCCTGCTGAACTTCAAACCATTTTAGAAGAAGGTGAACTTGAGCTTGAGGGCCAGTTCATGCACGGTTCAAACTATACCTTCCTTGTAAAACTGCGCCATGCCAAGGGTGAATTTAAGGCTGTCTACAAACCATCACAGGGTGAGCAGCGTCTCTGGGATTTTCCCGACAATACCCTCGCTCAACGTGAGGTGGCTACCTACCTGATCAGCGAGGCCCTCGGTTGGGGTTTTGTTCCCCTGACCGTGCTGCGTGACGAAGCTCCTTATGGTCCCGGCTCGCTCCAGCGCTTCGTTCCCTACGACCCTAATTATCATTATTTCAATTTTAGCGACGAGGATAAAGCCCTCCTGCGTCCCGTTGTTCTCTTTGACCTGCTGATCAACAACGCCGATCGCAAGGGAAGCCATATCCTTTTTGAAGAGGATTCCCACGCCATCTGGCTGATCGATCACGGCGTTTGTCTTCACCAGGAAGATAAATTACGAACCGTGGTATGGGATTTTGCAGGAGAAGAAATCCCATCCGATTTACTGGATGATCTGGATCGCTTACACGGCGAACTCGCCCGTGATTTAGGGTTGCCAGCCAACCTGAAGCCTTATCTCAGCCCCGAAGAGATCGCTGCTCTAAATGCACGCGCAGAACGAATTTTATCAGAGCGAATATTTCCGCTCTCGCCTGAAGATCGGCGCGCTTTTCCTTATCCACCTTTATAAAGGCGGAATAACCCCGTCCCTGCAACCACAGTTCAAATTGGAGAAAACCCATGCCTCATTACAAACTCGCATTTCTTGGCTTTGGCAACGTTGGCCGCGCATTGGCAGAATTGCTTATCCGTAAAGAAAAAGAACTCAAGGAACGTTATGGGATCACCTTCTCGACGACCGGGATCGCAACCGGACGACACGGCTCTCTCGTTAATCAAAGCGGGGTGGATCTATACGGCGCGCTGGAATTGGTGCGCTCTGGACGTCCATTGAGTATGTTAACAACTACGCCGATCACCACTTCGCTTGGCTTTATACACAAATCCCAGGCAGATGTGCTTTTTGAAAACACCTCTGTTAATCACGAAACCGGTCAACCAGCTCTTGACCATGTCAGGACTGCGCTGGAATTGGGGATGCACGTCTGCACTGCAAATAAAGGTCCTGTTGTTCACGCCTATAAAGAATTACAGGATTTGGCTGCCT
>JACNJN010000035.1 GCA_014382535.1 Candidatus Desulfolinea nitratireducens
GTCTAAAGTCTAATACCTAAGGTCTAAAGTCTTAATATGAATGAACCGAGTATTCTGGATTATCTTAAATCGAAACTGGGAATGACCGATGGGGAGAAGATCGACTTCCCTAGAGATGATTTTAACGCACCTGCCGCGCTATATGAAGCTGAAGAAACGCTGGGTACAGATTCAAAACCTGAAATCTTTCAACCTTCAAACCTTCTAACCGGCGGTTTCCCCTGGCGATCCCTGCTGGCCCTGCTCCTCGCGTTGATGGGGCAATCCGCGTTTGAGCCGCCACGCCACTCCGGCGGAGCGGGGATCATTCTCTTTTTCGCTGCATTCATTGCACTGGCATTTGCCTATAGATACAAGGAATGGCGCCTGCCTGTCTTGCGAGATGATGAATTTCCTCTTGATGATCTGCTATTTAGAAAAAAACCATTTTTTTGGGCTCTTCCTTTTATGCTGGTGGCTTTCTACACCTTTGCGGGGAACAGGTTTACATTTTTCAATCTCTTTTTATGGCTTCTTTCGCTCTTTCTTTTTATCTGGTCATTTTGGCAATCAGATATTTCCCTTATTGAAAGAGTACAAAGTCTGAAAACTTTTTTTCAGCAGCGTGATTGGCGTATCAATATTTCCCGCTGGACCCTGCTTGTACTGGCTGTCTCTGCTACAGTGCTCTTCTTCAGGCTTTACCAAATAGGGGAGGTTCCGGCTGAACCTTTCAGCGATCATGCCGAAAAAATCCTCGATGTATACGATATCACCCAGGGTGAGACAAAGATATTCTTTGAGCGCAATACGGGGCGCGAAGCGCTCCAAATGTATTGGACACTTTTTGTCGCCAGGGTATTTGGCACGGGATTATCATTCTTAAGTCTCAAGCTGGGCACAGCCTTATTGGGATTGTTGACCCTCCCTTATATTTACCTGCTCGGTAAGGAGGTGGCAAATCGACGGGTTGGTTTGATCGCATTATTTTTCATGGGGATTGCCTACTGGCCAAACGTGATCAGCCGTGTTGGACTGCGCTTCCCGCTTTATCCGCTTTTTGTTGCGCCCACATTGTTTCATTTGCTGCGCGGTATTCGTCGTCAGAGTCGAAACGATTTTATTCTGGCCGGGATTTTCCTCGGGCTGGGATTGCATGGCTATAGCCCCTTCCGGATCATGCCCGTTGTGGTCCTTGTAGCGATTGGCTTGTATTTAATCCATAAGCAATCACGTGGCACGCGGCAGCAAATTATTATTCACCTTCTTATACTCACGTTATTTTCAATTATTATTTTCCTCCCCTTGGGGCGCTACGCACTGGAAAATCCAGAGGGTTTTTCCATCCGTGCACTTTCACGCATGGGCGGTTTAGGGGAAGATAGCCTGAAGATATTTGCTAATAATCTCTGGGATGGCGCACGGATGTTCAACTGGGATAACGGTGATATTTGGGTGCATTCTGTGGCGGGGCGTCCAGCTTTGGGTGTGGTCAGCGGAGCGCTTTTCCTCGTTGGTGTTGCCCTTCTTTTCGTTCGATATCTGCGGGCGGGACATTGGCAGGACCTTTTCTTGCTTCTGTCCATTCTACTTTTGCAGCTCCCCTCGACGCTTTCGATTGCCTTTCCGGAAGAGAATCCGGCTTTAAATCGCGCAGGAGGCGCGGCGGTTGTGGTAATTCTTATCGTCGCGTTGGCGTTGGATGGTCTGCTGACAAGCCTGAGGTCGCGTGCGTTTCGGGGCTTGGGAAATCTAATCGCTTGGGGTGTAACCATCTTTTTGGTCGCTTTTTCCCTCAATCAGAATTATGATCTCGTCTTCAATAAATACGCAGAAAATTACCGCACGGGAGCGTGGAACTCATCTGAGATGGGGCAGGTGATCAAGCAATTTGAACAGACTTATGGGCAAACGGATACGGTTTGGATCGTACCCTATGCGCATTGGGTTGATACACGTTTGCCCGGTGTTTGGGCGGGAATTCCCAACCGTGATTTTGCACTCTGGCCAGAGAATTTGGCGGAAAGCCTAACGGAAGATGGGCCAAAAGTATTTATGACGAGGACTAACGATCAGGTTGCTCTTGCTGAGCTGGCGAGACTTTATCCAAACGGGACCTTGAGCCGATATACTTCAGCTTCACCTCTTGAAGGCCATGATTTTATGATTTTTTCTGTGCCGTAATGGGATACTTCCAAATTATGTTAATGGCGTCTCACCTGCACTTGAATCGCAGGTGCAAGTGTGGCGGTTAATTTTTAAATTATGAACGATACTAAAAATAAACATTCTCTTTTCTACGATATAGCCCTTGTCCTCATTATTCTCGCTGGATTCTGGTTCCGTTCTGTTGGCCTGGATTGGGACGATGGACAGCACCTGCATCCTGATGAACGTTTCCTGACGATGGTTGAGACGGCCATTATTCCCGTCGAGTCGGCGGATGAGCTGATCGGAGCACCGCCAACGGGCTGTGAGAGTTGGGGTGGATATTTTGATACCGCCTGTTCTTCGCTCAACCCGCATAATCGCGGACATGGTTTCTTTGTTTACGGGACGCTTCCGATCTTTGCTGCCCGCTATGTTGCCGAATGGGTCGGGGAAACTGGCTACAGTCAGGTTAATCTGATCGGGCGTCAGCTTTCTGCGCTGGCAGATCTGCTGAGCATCGTTGTGCTTTACTTTATCGTGGCAAGGCTTTACGGACGGAAAGTTGCCCTCCTTTCTGCAGCATTTTCAACATTCGCAGTTTTGCAAATTCAGCAGTCGCATTTTTTCACAGTAGACACCTTCACCAATTTTTTCATGTTCCTGGCAATCTATTTTGCCGTGGAGATTGCTTTTCGCTCCAATTTGAAGAAAGAAGGAACGAGTCCCCTCTCCCTGAGGGAGAGGGCGGAGGGTGAGGGCCATTACAAGACAAGCAATACGGACTACATAACACAACTGATTCGCAATCCCCTCTTTTTGTACAGCATCGGATTTGGTCTTGCCCTCGGTATGGCCGTTGCCTCGAAGATCAACGCGGCAGTTCTGGCGATTTTGCTCCCGGCTGCATTTGCGTTTCGTTTCATGCAACCCGTAGATGAAGTAGAAGAATCTGCGAAACATAGACAACTCGACTGGACACAGATCACTGTTTTCCTGATCGTCGGTGGTTTTGCTTCCCTTTTGGCTTTCCGTCTCTTCCAACCCTATGCTTTCAGTGGTCCCGGTTTCTTTGGCGTGATTCCCAACGAGACCTGGATTGGCAATATCATGGAGCAGCGTGCGCAGGCCAGCGGTGACGCCGATCTTCCTTTCGCATTCCAATGGGCGCGGCGTTCCAAACTGTACTCTTTTGAAAACCTGACCAAATGGGGACTGGGATACCCCTTGGGTATTCTCGCCTGGGCCGGATTCCTGTGGATGGGCTGGCGTATCCTTAAAGGTGAACGGTACCATCTCCTCCTTTGGGGTTGGACAGCGTTCTACTTTCTCTGGCAGTCCACTCAATTTAATCCCACCATGCGTTATCAACTCCCCATCTATCCGCTTTTGGCGATGATGGCGGCCTGGGGAGTTTTCAAGTTGGCATCCTTCAACAAGCTCAGGACAGTGAGTTTGAAAGTTGGCAAGTTCAAAAGCAAAACCTTCCAATTTTCCAACATTCCAACTTTACTCGCTGTTCTCATCGGGAGCAGCGTCCTCATTGCCACAGCTCTCTGGGCTTACGCCTTCGTTCAAATCTACCAGAATCCGCATCCCCGGGTTGCGGCGACACGCTGGATTTTCAGGAACGTCCCCGGCCCGATCAATCTTCGCATTAAACAGGGGGATGGAGAGTTTTACCAGCAGCCTTTAACCTATCCGATGGGGACACCTCTCCAGGCCGATATGCCCTATGGCAATCATTTTGTTCCCAAAGTGGATGGCCTTCTGACCGAAGTCACCCTTGCCCACGTGCAGGATTTGGTCGATTCCGATCCCAAAACCCTCAGCATGCTGATTTCAGCCCAGCCGAATTTGCCCCCCGAACAGGCTCTTGCAAATGCATCCCTGACTGCAGATTTTTCTACTGACGAACTCCAGACCCTCGTTCTTGATTCGCCAATCATGCTCGTGGCTGGAGAGACCTACTTCTTCACTTTATCAACGGACGCTGGTTCTCTCACCGTGAAGGGTGCAGCGCCGATCAACGAATCATCCTGGGATGATGGTCTTCCCCTCCGCATGGATGGGTATGATGGCTTTGGTGGGATTTATCAGAATGGTCTCAATATGGAGATGTATTGGGAAGATAACGCCGCAAAATTAACCCGCTTCACTGAGAACCTCGAAAAGGGAGAATATCTTTTTATCTCCTCCAATCGCCAATGGGCCACCACAACCCGCGTCGAGGAGCGTTATCCCCTTAGCAAAGCCTACTATGAATATCTGATCGGCTGCCCTCCGGAAAAAGATGTTATTTGGTGCTACAACGTTGCCCAACCCGGAGATTTCGAAGAGCAGCTGGGTTATGAATTGGTCGAGGTTTTTGAATCCTTCCCCACGCTTGATATTCCGGGTCTTATCCATTGGGAAGTCAACGATCAATTTGCCGAAGAAGCTTTCACTGTTTACGATCATACCAAAGTATTGATCTTCAAAAAGAGCCCAAATTTCGATGTTGACCGGGTCCGTACCCTGCTTGGTGCAGTGGATTTGAGCAATGTTGTCAACCTTACGCCCAAAGCCGCGGGCAATTATAAGCCGGGTGAAACCAAAGATCTGATGCTCTCCGAAGAAGATTGGGCGCAGCAACGTGCCGGTGGAACCTGGTCAGAGCTCTTCGATGCCGATTCCCCGATCAATAAATATCCTCTGTTGGGTTTGCTGCTCTGGTATTTTTTCGTTTTCATTCTCGGCGTATTTACCTATCCCATTGTGCGGATGGCATTCCCCGGCCTCGCTGATAAGGGTTACCCCCTCTCACGCGCGCTGGGATTGGTCCTACTGGCCTACTTCCCCTGGTTGCTGGGATCCTTCGGAATCCCCTATAGCCGATTAACGATTGCCCTCGTCCTCGCCACGATCATGCTGATCGGCGCATGGCAGGCTTATCGACAGCGCGATGCACTGCGCATTGAATGGCAGGAAAATCGAAAGTATTATCTGATGATCGAGGGACTTTTCCTGGCCTTCTTCCTGATCGATCTCCTTATCCGCATTGGCAATCCCGATCTCTGGCACCCCTCCAAGGGTGGCGAGCGCCCAATGGATCTGTCTTACCTCCACGCGGTTTTGAAAAGCACCTCCTTCCCACCGTACGACCCCTGGTTTGCGGGTGGCTATATTAATTATTATTATTACGGTTTTGTGCTGGTTGGTACGCCCGTCAAATTACTTGGCCTGACCCCCACTACAGCCTATAATTTTATATTGCCAACCCTTTTTGCAATGGTTGGCACAGGTGCATTTTCTATCGGTTGGAATTTATTAGGGCGAACCTCGATTCGCAATACTCGTGAAGTGGCGGAAGACATAAATTCCGAATCTCCAAACCCGAATATCGAATCTCAAATCTCGAAATTCAAAACACGTTTCATTGCCGGTATTTCCGCTGCTGCTGGCATGATCCTGCTCGGCAACCTTGGCACGATCCGCACCGTCTACCATGGCCTGCAGCGCATCATCGACTCAAACGGTCATTACGCTGATATTAATGTTTTTGAGCATCTCTGGCTGGCGATACGAGGATTTGCGAAAATGACGACCGGCGCCATTCTGCCTCTCAGGGGTGGTGACTGGTACTGGCTCCCCAGCCGCGTGATCCCTGCACCTGGCGATGTTGAACCGATCACCGAATTTCCCCTGTTCACCTTCTTATATAGCGATTTGCACGCCCATATGATCGTTTTACCATTGGCAGTCCTGGCAATTGCCTGGGCGCTATCCTTCGTCCACGCGCGATTAAACGGAAAAATGTCATTCTTCCAGATCACCTTTGAGTTGGCAATGGGCGGGCTGATCATCGGGGCGATGCGCCCCACCAACACCTGGGATATCTTCGCCTATCTTCCTCTCGCGGCGCTTGTCGTTGGCTATGCCCTCTTCCGATCCAGTCATTACAGGCTCAGAGGGGATTTGCAATCCCCGAATCTTCAAAACTCCGCTGGATTGCAAATCCAGCCAGAGCAGGGAGAAAGTAAATCTATTATCTTCCGCACTGGAACCGCACTGGCGGGAATGGCAGCCCTGGCAATTTTTGCCACAATTTTTTATCAGCCCTATATCGCCTCCTTTGGGCAGGCTTATGGTGAAACCCGTCTATGGACAGGATCGCATACGCCGCTCAGTTCTTATTTTACGCATTGGGGCCTCTTCCTTTTCGTGATCGTTTCGTGGATGTGGTGGGAGACGCACGAATGGATGGCAAATACGCCCCTCTCCGCGCTGAATAAACTGAGGCCCCATCGCTCAACGATGAATTTGTTTGGGGCAGCACTTTTGGCATTTTTGATCTGGCTGGCTTTTCTCGGTGTCGGGATCGGATGGATCGCGCTGCCGCTCGCCTTTTGGGCTGGGTTGCTGATCTTGCGCGCCGACCTCGATGAGGGAAAACGTCTGGTTCTATTCCTCGTCGGGACAGGGTTGGTTCTGACCATCGCCGTCGAATTGATCGTCCTGGTTGGCGATATCGGACGGATGAATACCGTCTTTAAACTTTATCTCCAAACCTGGACATTTTTTGCCCTTAGCGGGGGGGCTTCCCTGGGATGGCTGCTTCCCGAAATTACAAAAAAGTGGACACCAAATTGGCGCAGTGCCTGGCAAAGTGTGGCAATCGTTTTGCTGGCTGGAGCCGCCCTCTTCACCGTGACCGCCACCTTCGATAAGATCCGTGATCGGACCGCTTCCGAGGCCCCTCCCGGGTTGGACGGGATGGCTTATATGGCCACCGCTTCCCATTGGGATGAGGAAGATATGGACCTGGGCCAGGACTATCAGGGCATCTTGTGGATGCGTGAGAACGTGGATGGATCGCCGGTCATCGTTGAGGCCAATACCCCTGAGTATCGTTGGGGTAGTCGTTATACGATCTATACCGGTTTGCCCGGTGTCGTCGGCTGGAATTGGCATCAGCGTCAGCAGCGCGCTCTCATCCCGCCGAATCTAATCACCGATCGCGTAGAAGAGATCAGGGCCTTTTACGAGACTACTGATCTGAGTGAAGCAGAGCTTTTCCTGCAAAAATATGAGGTCCGCTATATCGTGCTTGGTCAGGTCGAGCAGAACTACTATCCCGGCGAGGGTCTGGAGAAATTTGAAAGCTACGAGGGCGGTCTTTGGGATGAGGTCTTCCGTGATAAGGATACTGTGATTTATGCTGTGAAATAGACCCTCATGGCCCTGAATCTAAACAACTACTTACGAAGAATATCATTTCACGGCCAACTCAAAGTCGATCAAAGGACTTTGGGGTTGCTTCACAGAAAGCATCTCCAGGCTGTGCCATTTGAAAACCCGGATATTCCTCTTGGAAGAAAAATTGAATTAAATTTGGAAAAACTTGAAAGGAAAATCGTCTCCAATCTGCGAGGCGGTTTTTGCTATGAACTCAATGGTTTATTCTATGCGCTGCTCAAAGAAATTGGCTTTGAGGTCAAGATGATCTCAGCCAGGGTCTTTGGAGATGAAAAGATCGGCCAGGAATTTGATCATATGGCCCTGGTGGTCAGCCTGGATGAAGACTGGCTCGTTGATGTGGGTTTTGGGGATAGTTTCCTAGAGCCAATTCGAATGGAATTGGGATTGAAACAAAAAGATCCTGGTGGCTTTTTCATCATCAGGGAGCACGACGCGAAATATTTACGGTTGGAAGCTTCCAAAGATGACCTTAATTATGTCCCAAAATATTTATTTTCGCTTGCCGAAAGACAATTGGAGGATTACGCAGGGATGTGCGAATATCATCAAACCTCACTGGAATCGTCATTTACCAGAGAACGCAAATGCACCCTGGCAACGGAAAAGGGAAGTGTTACTATACGAGATAATCACTTTATAGAAACCATCGCCGGTCAGAAAATATTCAGAGAAATTGCGAATGATGAAGAATTCAGGCAAATCTTGAAAGAATATTTTCAGATAGAGATCATGTGAAAAACTTAAAAACTAATTTAGAAAAAGCCTATAATAAAAGTGCTCAGGAACGCAATTCTGCCTCAATCCAGGCTTGGAAAATTGAAGAACGGAGCAGATTTCTATCTCTATTGATTACGGAGAAGAAAGAAAACCTGCTGGAAATTGGCGCAGGGCCCGGGAAAGATAGCCGTTTCTTTCAGGAAAATGGATTGAAGGTTCTTTGCACTGACTTATCCCCGGAAATGGTCAAACTATGCAGACAAAAGGGCCTTGATGCCAGAGTAATGGATTTTAGTGAATTGCAAATTCCCGAGAAGTCATTTGATGCGGTCTATGCAATGAACTCATTGCTCCAATTGCCTAAAAAAGAATTGCCCGCTGTTTTGCAGACGGTCAATGCGATTTTGAAAAGAGACGGGTTGTTTTTTATCGGTGTATATGGGGGAATAGATCATGAAGGAATCTGGGAGGAAGATAACTGTGAACCCAAACGTTTTTTTTCATTTTATGATGATGAACATTTGAAGCGAATTCTTGGCGAAGTATTTGACCTGCTTTCTTTTAGGCAGATCAATACTGGCGAATCCAGCCGTCACTTACATTTTCAATCCATCACACTTCGGAAGCGGTAGTAATTAGACATTTTGCATAGGTGCTCCCGGCGGCTAGAGCAGTGTTAAAATGGGGCTTTTGTAAGAAGTCTATTCAAGGTTCGTTCCCAGACCGGTCTTGATTCACCCGTATCCCGATAAAATAAAAGAACCGCCCTCATCAGGCGGTTCACTTTTTACAAAAACTTGGGATTAGAAATTTTTCTTGATGAAAAGCATTACAAGAAGTGTTAGTGCAACCGGCCCAAGGAAGGTGAAGGCGCCGACGAAAAAGCCGGTCAGGAAGGGACCAATGGCAATAAGGTTGAACAGGGTTTTAGCAGCCAAACCCAGCACGAGGTAGGGAACACCAAAATCGAGGAAATTCTCGGGGTCAAAGTAAAAAATCCCAACCAGAATACCGACGATGATCAGGACCAATCCCAGGATGGCGTTTTCTATAACAAAGGCTCCTGCCAACCCTGAAACAACCACACCACCGACATAGAGCCATTTCCAGAGTGCATTAGATTCTTTCATTTTCTTCTCCTTTTGCGATTAATTGAATGGACATGCGCTATTTAATATAACACATTCGCAAAATAAGGTTTCATTGTAAAAAGTATTGATATTCATATAAATAGCGTCCAGCAGAATCCAATTAAACCTGCGGGACGTTTTTCTATATTTTCAATCGAATTTCAAACCTGGTTCCCAGCCCCAGCTCGCTGGACACCAGGATCACCCCCTCGTGCGCCTCGATGATCGAGCGGGTGATCGCCAGCCCGAGCCCTGATTCGCCCGCGTCCAGATTTCGGGCCTGGTCGCCGCGGTAAAATCGCTCAAAGATGCGGCTCAAATCCTTCGCTGCAATCCCCGCGCCAGTATCTTCAACAATAATGGATACCCACTGCCCACTGAAAACTGAAGATTGAACGCTAATCGTTCCCTCAGGTGGCGTATAGCGCAGCGCATTGCTGACCAGATTTCCCAGCGCCTGCACCATCCGCTCCTCATCTATCTGGACAGACAGGAGGGCGGATTCTGTATCCACGCTCAGGATGACGCCTTTCTGCTCGGCAGCCAGTTGATAAGATGATGCGACCCGCCGCAACAATGCCCCGACCTCAACTTGCCTCCGATTAAGCGGTATCTGCCCGGCGTCAGCCAACGAAAGCGTCCGCAGATCGCTGACGAGGTGCTGAAGATGCTTCACCTCAGTATGCATGACGGCAATCCGTTCCGGGGTGGCATCGAGGACACCCTCTTCTATCGTCTCAAGATAGCCGCCGATCACCGTCAGTGGAGTACCCAGATCGTGGGCAATATCAGCCGTCATTTGACGGCGGGATTCTGTCGCGCGTGCCAGATCGGCAGACATCTGATTGAATGAAGCGGTCAACTCCCCCAATTCATCTTTTGATCGCACGGGGACTTCCTGCTCCAAATCACCGCGTGCCATTGCGCGGGTTGCACCAGTCAGCTCTCGCAGCGGGCGGGTCATGGAGCGTGCCAGCCCCGCACCGAGAATTAAGGCAATGATCGTCGCTGCGCCCGCTGCCAGAAGGAGGGCCTGGTTGCTGCGCTCCAAATAACGTTGTTCAACCGGGTCCAGTTCGGGAGCGTTGCCAGTTTGCAGCACCGTCCCAACGACGATCCCATCCACCTCGACGGGTGTGCCCTCAGCGAGGATTTCTGCAGCTACGATTTCCCGTGGGCGATACTCTCCAGCCGGGACGACGATCTCTCCATTTTGGTTGGCAAGGGCAAAAATGATCGGTGCGGGTTTGGGTTGATTGGGGTTGGGCGGCTGATTTTGCGGTCGTCGGAGTGGAAATTCTTGAGCGATCCCTTGCCATGAGCCATGATCCTGATAATAGCCGGTCACCTTTTCGATGAACTCATCGCGGATGCGGTCGACAACGAGAGTCTCGAATTCGCGGGCTGTCGCCTGCCAGGTAAATACGGCAGCCAATCCGGCAACCGTCAGGCTGACGATCAGAAAGGCGAGGGTGAGTTTTAAGGAGAGGGAGCGCATGGAATTCGCCGATTCAGCGATTTAACGATTCTGCGTTTTGTTGATTCGCAGAATCGCTGAATCTATACCCCACCCCAAAAACCGTTTCGATATAGCGCGGCTCGGAGGGGTCTGGTTCGATCTTGGTGCGCAAATTGCGGACATGGACATCGATTGTCCGCTCGACGCCTTCGAAGGTGGTGCCCTGTAATTTGATCAACAGATCGGCACGTGAGAATACTCTCCCGGGGGAGGTCATGAAGGTGGCGAGGAGATCAAATTCGGAAGGGGTCAGGTTAACGGAATTTCCGTCCACGCGCACCTGGCGGGTCTCATGATCGAGGCTAATATCCCCTGCTTTAAGGGCAGCAGGTTGAAGGGAGTCCGCTCCGACCCGGCGCAGGACGGCGCGAATCCGTGCGAGCAGTTCCCGCATCCCGAATGGCTTGGTGACGTAGTCATCCGCGCCGAGTTCCAGTCCCAAAACCTTGTCGGTTTCTTCAAGTTTTGCCGTGAGTAAAATAATGGGTGTTTCACTCTCTTTTCGGTAGGCGGTCACAAATTGATAACCGTCCATTTCGGGCATCATAATATCGAGCAGGATCAGATCGGGCTTTTCCTGGCGGGCGGTGAAGAGGGCGTTCTGACCGTTATCCGCAGTGACGACTCGCAGTCCCTGTTCGGTGAGGTAATCACGAACAAGGGTACGGACGCTGGCGCTGTCGTCTACGACAAGGATGGTTTTGGTCATGATCTTTTACCGCTTTTCATATGGAGGCTCAATGCCCTCGCGAAAGAAAATATTGGGTTCTGCCCCGTATTCTGTTCGCCAGATTTCCACAGCCTGAGAATAAGTCACATAACGAGCCTGACCCGATTGGATCAGCGGGGCGAGTTGATCCAACAAGGCCAATAATTTTTCATGCTGGTCAGCATTGAAGATGATCCTCTGGGGAACAGGCAAAGTGACTGTATAGATTTTATTACGATCAAGTGTCCCCTGCGCAAGCTGGTCGGAGAGCGCTTGTACGAATTCGGGAGTTGATAAAAATTCACTGTCACGTCCCCAGTCTTCATGTTCACCTGGCCCAATGTAAACCATTTGTCCGCCAGAATCGTGAACCCAGAAATTTTTGTTGGGTCCCTTGGGTATCCAAATTCCGCTGGCAATATCGTCTTTGCTGAAATCGCCCTGATGATGGTCGCGGCTGACGGCCAATGTCAGAACTTCGGGATGCCATGTGTAATCGGGATAAATCCACCCTGCCTCTCCCCGGCTGAGTGCCTTAAATTGTGGCGGATTATTCCATACCAGGCCGCCCACATTTTCACTGATGTTTGAGGTAAGCGTTCCCCCTAGGTAGCGAATATCCGCGTAATTATCAGCCCCTTCTTCTGTGCCACCCTCCTGATGGGGGTCAATTTCAAAACCATAGTGGATCGCCAGATAGTCGATGATATTCAATCCATCGGTGGAAGCTTTCATCGCATCCGTTTCGCAGCGTGAAACGCCGAGGAAAAACTCGTACTCGATTTGCAGATTGAAGGCCACTCCAGTTTTGGAAATGGTCTCTGAAAAAAGCAATAATTTCTCGCGGAAATCCGGATATGCATCGCAGTTTGCATAGACCGGCACATCTTCAATATGACCGGCAACCGTTACATAAATGGGTGGGATCGGGATGGATTCCGTCTCAATATCAATGACAGTAACTGTTTCGATTTCCAGCACTCCAGTGTCGCTTGGCTCTTGCGTTGGCAGAACGTTGGGAGAGGGATCGTTTTCAGGTTCAGATGAGCTGGTAATAAATGGCAATGAACAGGCCGATTGGATGGTTACCAAGATCCCCAATAAGATCACAAGTGTGGAAATTCTCTTGCTCATATAACTCTCCTTTGATCTCGATTGACTTAGGGGATATAGATCAATAATTTGCTTTATTATTTGCGGCAGAGATAATTTTAATAATCTGATTATACTCGTGAGTACGTGCGTTGCACCCTCAAAAGATGCAACGCACTTTTTTATTCTACTGACTTTTAGTCGGGACACCCAATGCATCGATCAGGGCTGGCTCTGTGACACCCAGTTCTGCTGCAGCAGCAGCGAAATCTGGCGGGCCTTGTCCACGTTCGCCCAGGGCAGTTTTCAAGGCTTCTTCAGTCACACCCAAATCAGATGCGGCAGCTGCGAAATCAATCCGTGGACGATTTTGCCCACCCTGACCCTGACCATTTTGGCCCTGGCCTTGCTGACCGTTATTCGGTCCACCAGTAGGTACACGGAGTGCATTGATCAGCTCTTCTTCAGTGATACCAAGCTGAGCGGCTACGTCGGCAAAATCAGGCCTCCCTTGTCCGGGTTCTCCCAAGGCTTCCTTCAAAGCTTCTTCGGTCACACCTAACTCTGATGCGGCAGCAGACAGGTCAATCTGTCGACGCTGTTTCTCTCTGTTGCCTTGCCCTTGAGGGCCTTGACCTTCTGGAGACTGTTGGCCATCTTCATCAGGGAGCGCTTGCTCGGGAACGCTCACGTTGCTGATATCCAGACCCTGGATTTCTTCCGGGAGTCCAGAGCAGGCTGTAAGCGCGACTGCGATACCAATCAATATTGTATAAAATTTAATTTTCTTGTTCATGATTTATCCTTTTGGTTAGAACAGGAAGATTTCTTCTTCCCGTATATTGACTACAGTATAAAAAATAGATGTTTAGAAGTTGTTTAGAATCTCTTCGGATTTGGTTTAGTTACCCGGTTTTTAGGTGCGATATAATCCTCGATTGAAACACGCCAGGCCATTTCTTATATTCTAAAAGAGGAGCTTATTAATCAAGACCATCGGAGTGGTCGGGGATGAGCTGGGAATCTTCGATTGAATATTATCGAATTGTCAACGAAGGTGTAAAAGAGAAACTTGGCGGGTTACACTCTGCCAGGAGCCTGATGATCTCGGTCGATTTTGCTGAGATCGAAACCTTGCAAAATGAAGATCGCTGGGATGAAGCCACACAGGCGATAATCGAGGTGGCGCAGCAGGTTGAATCAGGCATTGACACAATTTAACGGAAGCATTCTGGCGGTGGTGCATGATCGCTATTTTATCGAAGGCTTTGCCACGGATATCTGGAAAATCAAAAAATGGAAAGGTTGAAAGAAAATTTTAACCTGTATAATGATGCACTGGAATTAATTCGATATACAATGGAAAGAGTAAAAACTTAAGGACTATAAGAATGAATGGACTGATCGCATTAGTGGGTTCAGGTGAATATTTATCAGTAATGAACGAAATTGACCGCCATCTTTTGGCTTCGGTCAACACAAATGGACGTGCTCCCCGCGTGGTTTGTATGCCCACCGCAGCCGGGCAGGAAGGTGATGCCAGTGTGAAGCGCTGGCTCAAAATGGGTAGCGAGCATTTTGAAGAATTGGGCGCAGAGGTAACCCCCGCCCGCATCATCGATCGGGAATCAGCCGATGATCCCCAATGGGAAGAGGCCTTGCAAAACGCTGATCTGATCTATTTCTCTGGTGGAAAACCGAACTATCTCTACGAAACGATGCAGGGCAGCCGCGCCTGGAAAGCCGCCCAAAAAGCCTGGGAGCGTGGCGCGGTTTATGCTGGCTGTTCAGCCGGCGCGATGATCCTGGCAGATAGAGTGCCCAATTTCCGCTCCGTTGGGTTAACTTCGATTGAAGCATTTCAGGTTCTTCCGCCAACCTTCGTTATCCCGCATTTTGATCGCATGCGTGGCCTGTGGTCTGCGTATCTTTTTGCCGTGCGCCGCCAATTGGCGGATGGGCAATTCATTCTGGGCGTGGACGAGAAATCTGCGTTGGTTGGATCGCTTGAAGGTGGGTGGAAAGTGATGGGACAGGGCAACGCACACATTATTACTCGCGATCATCAGCAGGATTTTAATGCAGGGGAAGATGTATTTTTGAGCATTTGAAATATAGTACAATTGTTCTTGAGAATAATTATGGCTGAAACGATAAAAGCAATTGTTAAATGGCCAGGAGGAAAAATATCAGAGGCTGAAAAAATCCTCCCTATACTTCCACGCTACAAAGGGAGATTTATTGATCCTTTCGTTGGGGGAGGATCGATTTATTTTGCGTCTCAAGCGCAAAACGCTGCCATTAATGATCGATCAGAGGAATTAATTGCCTTATATATTTATATACAACAGGGAGAAAAAAAGTTCTTTCAAACTATTCATCGTTTAGATGATATTCGTCGTTCATTATGCAACATGATTGAAGGAGATACAGACGATTTCCTAGCTTGGTTTAATAGTTATATTCTTGGAAATATATCAAAGGAAGAGCTAAATACTCAGGTAAAAAGTTGGGTTAAGAATCACGAATCAAAATTGTCAGAGTTTACTTTTGAGCAGATTGAAACAAGTGTTTTTTATAATGAAATATTCAAGAATTTAACTAGGAAATTATTCCGGATGCAGAAATTGTCGGAAGAAAATGGTGGGCTGAAGGATACTGACATTATCGATAATTTCGAGACAGCTTTTCACAGCGCTTTCTACATGTATGTTCGTCATCTATACAATTACGCTAGTGACTTAGAGCTATCACATTCTTTGACCATTGCTACCTTTTACTATATTCGAGAATTTTGTTATTCATCAATGTTCCGCTATAACAATGATGGCATTTTCAATGTTCCGTATGGTGGGATGGCTTACAATTCAAAAAACTTTTTCTCTAAAATTTCTCGATTACAAAAGCCAATTTATCAAGAGTACTTAAGACATACTGAAATACATAATCGAGATTTTTCGGAGTTTTTCAAAGTAATATCACCCAATGTAGATGATTTTATATTTTTAGATCCACCATATGATAGCGATTTTAGTACTTATGATGGAAACTCCTTTGACAAAGAAGACCATGAAAGATTAGCGAGTTTTATGACAAAGACAAAATCTAATTTCATGATGGTAATTAAGAATACAGATTTCATTATGAATTTGTATAGCAATATTCCTGGCGTTAAGACACAAATTTTCGATAAGAAATATATGGTTAGTTTTCAAAATCGTAACGAAAAACGAGCAAAACACCTGATAATTACAAACTACTCTATCCCAAAGCCAACAGCTCCCCAGTTATTCTAAAATTGTCTATCAATAATATGGGGCAATAGCGAAGATTTTTTTTCGAAAAAGCGATCAATATTGGATTGTAAAAGATGACGATAATCGCGCTGCTACATTTAAGGAGGAGATTATGCGTATTTCTGAAGCTGACTTAATTTTGCCAGCACTATTTGTAATTTCTGAAAACCCAGGAATAACAACATCGATCTTATTACAAAAACTAAATCAGATTCTAAAACCAACGGGAGAAGATGCTGAGATACTCAGTGGGCGTTCGGACACAAAATTTTCTCAGATAGTTCGAAATATAAGATCGCATAAAACTTTAGAAAATATGGAGTATGTAACATATTCTTCTGGAGAAAGTCGTCGAACGGGAGGAAATTTCAACATAACCGCAAAAGGCCAAGTGTTTTTAGATAATAATCAAGAAATTGTTGACAATCTTCTTTTGCACGGATTTCCTTATGACAGTGTTGTAGGCACCATACAAAAGATAGCAGAAGCCAAAACTAAAGGAAAGCAAATAAAAATAGTTGATGAGAATTTAGTTATTCGAGAAGGTCGACAACGACAAAGAAAATCTATTGCATATGAGCGATCAGATGATGTCCGAAAAGCTGCTGTTGACTATTATCGCCTTGAAAATGGCCAAATAGTTTGTGATATATGTGGTTTTAACTTTCTTGATGTTTATGGGGAGAGGGGAAGAGATTATATTGAAATCCATCATGAAAAACCTCTTTCAGAGACTGAGGGTGAAAAAAGAATTGCTTTCTTGAAAGAAGCAGTTCAGAGCGTAAAACCAGTATGCGCAAATTGCCATAAGATGATACATAGAAAAAGGGATGATATGTTATCAATAGCTGATATGAAATTACTCATCAGCAATCAGAAGTCCGAATAACATAGAAATAACTTAGCTACATTTATTATTGACGGTTTGCTGACTTGCAGAAGAAGTACCACTTTCGATATAGGGGGAGAGTGTATAACAGGATCTTTTTCATAAATAGCTAAATCACAAGATTCAAACTGAGATAAAAAGTTATATGCAAAATCGAATATTCTCTGGTAACATATATGCGACAATATTTATAATAATTATCACAAATATTGTTGGCGTGTATTGGTAGATAATTTTTACTGTTTGCGTCATTAAAATTATTATTTGTATAGAAAAAGGAGATTGTGATGAATGTTTTACTATGGGTTTTACAAGTTCTGTTTGGCGTATATTTTGTTGCGATTGGCGTGAGCCATTTTATTGTTCCGCCGGGTCTGCCAGCGATGATGGGCTGGATGTATGAGCTTTCCCCCGCTCTCCACTGGTTCAGTGGGACAGCAGAAATTTTGGGCGGTTTAGGCTTGATCCTGCCCGGACTAACCAAAATTCAGACAAGGCTGACCCCTTTGGCCGGGGCGGGACTTGTCCTCGTAATGCTTGGCGCACTGACCTGGCATTTTCAACGCGGAGAGACGCAGAATATTATGTTCAATGTTGTCCTGGCGCTCTTTGTTGGATTTATCGCTTATGGACGTTGGAAACTCAGCCCCCTGGTAGATAAGGCTGCAAGCTAGTTGAAAGAAATTCACGTGAAGTGCTTTGCTTTAATTTCTTAAAGATCATCGCCCCTTCCTGTCTGGAAGGGGCGATGATTATTTTATTGGGGTGAGGCGCAATTAACCCTGGAGGTAGCAATGAATTCTGAAAACCCTAAAATTACACCTTTATTACGGACCTTTACCCTGATCGAAACTTTAGTCCTTATAGGCGCAGGTTTCGGTTTATTCTTTTTCCCAAATATTGTCCGGCCGCTATGGCCCTGGCAGATCGCTCCCTTCAATACGCTATTTCTGGGTGCAATTTATTTAGGAGCCATGGTATCGGTTGGCTATATGTTCCTTTCAGGCCGCTGGTCGCCGACCCGTCCTGTGTTGAGAGCCATCTTTACCTTCACATTCATTGTTCTTATTGTTTCGCTGTTCACCAGCAGTCAGTTTGATTTCACGTATTGGCCGGTCTGGGGTTGGTTTGTAATCTATATTTCCCTTCCACTTAGCGCTGGCTACCATTTGTGGTTATACAGGTCTATGCCTGCAAGCCATTTGAATCCGGTACCAGCAAAATGGGGAGCCATCCTGCGCATCGCGGGTATCCTGATCGGCCTGTATGGACTCGGTTTGTTAGTTCTGCCAAATATTTTCGGTGATACCTTTCCCTGGACATTGGATGTTTTTCACAGCCAACTATATAGTGCAATGTTTTTTACTGGCAGCGTAATGATGTTTTCCATAGCTAAATCAGCTACCCCGGCCGAGTTTGTTGCCACCGGATTGACTGTAGCGACGTTTAGTATTTTTTCAATATTGGGATTGTTTATTGTCGATGCTCAAGTACAGCTAACCGACTGGGATGCACCAAATACATTGGCCTGGCTGGGATCATTGGCTGTTCTGGGAGTGCTGGGAATAAGCATGATTGTGGCTGGATCAAGACAGATTCCGCATGAGATGGGTAACAGGTAAATTGTTGAAAAAGCTGTGCAATTAACGACAGGACTTACGCAAAATACCTTTTTTCTCGCTGCAATGCTCTGCGTTGTAGCTTGTCTACAATACCCCAACGCGGAGCATTGGGACTAGGACTATAAAAATGCGTAAGCCCTAAACGAATTACTTTTTGTAATTTAATAAAAAACGGACTTCGCAAGAAGTCCGTTTTGCTATCATTCATTCAATCTAGTCTGCCAGGGTGCTGGTATCCCCAACCTCCTCGCCGAGGGCCTGTGCTTTGAGCAGGCGGCGCATGATCTTGCCGCTGCGTGTTTTCGGCAAACTATCTACGAAGGTGATCGATTCCGGTTTGGCGATGGGACCCAACTCCTTGCCGACATGTTTTTGCAGGGCGGCTGCCAGATCATCGTTGCCGGTTTGGCCCTCGTTCAGGATCACATAGGCATGGATGGCGTTCCCTTTAATTTCGTGTGGCAGGCCGATCACAGCTGCTTCAGCCGCGCTGGGGTGGCTGACAATGGCACTCTCCACCTCGGCTGTCCCTAAACGGTAGCCACTGACCTTAAGGACGTCATCCATCCGACCGATGACCCAGATGTAGCCATCCTTATCGATGCGGGCGGAATCTCCGGTCTGGTACATTGTCCCGAATTTTCCCCAATATTGTTCTTTATAGCGTTCATCATCCCCATAGATGGTGCGCAACATGCTTGGCCACGGGCGTTTGAGCACCAGATAGCCCTCTTCGCCAGCCGGGACGGGCTTGCCATCATCATCCACAACTTCGGCTTCATGCCCGAAGAAAGGTTTGGTGGCCGAGCCAGGCTTGAGCGGAGTGATCGGCAGCGGCGTGATCACAAATCCGCCCGTTTCGGTTTGCCACCAGGTATCCATGATCGGGCATTTTTCCTTGCCGATGACCGTGTAATACCACTTCCACGCTTCGGGATTGATCGGCTCACCAACACTACCCAAAAGCCGCAAACTGGAAAGATCGAAGCGATTTGGCCAGGAATCACCAAAGCGCATCAGGCCGCGGATGGCGGTTGGCGCGGTATAGAGGATCGTGATCCCGTATTTCTCGACCATCTTCCACCAGCGATTGGGATAAGGAAAGGTCGGGGCGCCCTCGTACATAAAACTGGTTGCGCCTGCGATGAGCGGGGAATAGACGATATAGCTGTGTCCGGTAATCCAGCCCGGATCGGCGGCGCACCACCAGCGGTCGGTATCTTTGATATCAAAAACGGATTTGAGGGTGGTATGCGTATAAACTTGATAGCCGCCGTGTGTATGGACGATGCCCTTCGGTTGCCCGGTTGTACCGGAGGTGTAGAGAATAAAGAGCAGATCTTCAGCATCCATTTCCACGGTCTCACATTTGGGGCTGGCAATCGGCAGTTCCAATAGATCGTGATACCAATAATCGCGCCCCTGTTCCATATAAACATCCTGCTCGGTTCGCTTGACGACGATGCAATGCTCGATCGTTGCCTGGCGAGCCATGGCTTCGTCAGAAATATCTTTTAATTCGATGATATTTCCCCTGAGCCAGGCGCCATCAGCGGTGACGAGAACCTTGCTTTGTGCAGCTTCGATCCGTGATGCGAGCGCTTCCACGCTGAAACCGCCATAGACCACACTATGCGCCGCGCCGATTTTGGCACAGGCCAGCATCGCAAAAACCTGCTCCGGAATGCGGGGCATATAGATAGTGACAATATCGCCTTTTTGTACGCCCATGCTTTTGAGGATATTTGCCATTTTGCAAACCTCGCGGTCCAGGGCATGATACGAGAAGGTGCGTACATCGCCCGGCTCGCCTTCCCAGATCAGCGCGAGTTGATTGCGCTTGGCGTTGGTCAGATGGCGGTCAATCGCGTTGTGGACAATATTTGTTTTTGCCCCTGTAAACCATTTGAAGAATGGGGGGTTGCTGTCGTCAAGGACCTTATCCCATTTCTGATACCACTCCAGTTCACTGGCCCGATCTGCCCAGAAAGATTCGGGGTCTTCAATGGATTGCTTGTACCAGGCATCGTAATCCTGCACATTGGCATTCTTGATAACCTCTTCGGACGGGAAGTAAACTTCGCCTTCAAAATTTTTTTTGGCAGACATAAAATCTCCTCTGGTGAACCTGAACAGAACGAAATATGAGCGATGAAATATTCTATTGTATAAAAATGGGGACGCAAAGCGTTGCCCTATTATACAGGACAAAACACAGCAGCTTTGTAAAAGTTA
>JACNJN010000033.1 GCA_014382535.1 Candidatus Desulfolinea nitratireducens
GACCTGATGACGAAGCAAAAAAATCGATATCTGACTGTTATAATGAAGCAATGGTCAAATTTTTCTGTTTTTTTAGATTCAATCAATCATAAGTCGTAAAAACCTGGTGGATTCCTACAAATCTATCAGGTTTTTTTTCTTCCATTTTTAAAGGAGTGCTAATGGAAACATCCTGGGATGATCGTTATGCCTACCGCATGAAATCAATGGAAAGCTCATTCATTCGAGAGATCCTTAAGCTGACCCAACAACCGGATGTGATCTCTTTTGCAGGGGGCTTGCCCGCGCCAAAGATCTTCCCCGTTAAAGAATTTCAGGAAGCCGCTTATCGTACCCTGGAAGAAAATTCAGAAAAAGCCCTTCAATATGGCACTACCGAAGGATATCTCCCTTTGCGGGAAATGATCGCAAAACGCTCGGCGCGCTATGGATTGAAAGTTAGAGCGGAGAATATCTCAATTACCTCCGGGTCACAACAGGCGCTTGATCTGGTTGGCCGCCTTTTCATCGATCGTGGTGACAAGATCATCGTTGAGAATCCCACCTACCTTGGCGCCACTCAGGCATGGAACGCCTACGGTGCAGACTATCTTCCCGTTTCCATGGACGAAGAAGGGATGATCACCTCAGAACTCGAGAAAGCTCTTCACAAGGGCGCGAAATTCATCTATGTTTTGCCGAATTTCCAAAACCCAAGCGGCGTGACCCTGAGTTTGAAACGCCGCAAGGAACTTGTCGCGTTGGCCGACCGTTATAGAACACCAATTATTGAGGATGATCCCTATGGGCAGATCCGCTTCGAGGGCGAGCATATCCCTCCCGTCGCTGTTGTGGATAGCGAATATCGCGGCCAAAATGGTGGCTCTTATGATGGAAATGTGATCTATCTCAGCACCTTCTCAAAACTACTTGCCCCTGGTCTCCGTATCGCCTGGGCGATTGGCGCAGAAAGCGTTATGCGCAGATTGGTTCAAGCAAAACAAGGTGCAGACTTGCATACATCCAGCTTTAATCAAATTGCGGTTTACGAAGTGAGCCAAAACGATTTTCTCGACAAGCATGTCGCAGTAATTCGGGCCACCTACAAAGAACGTCGTGACGCCATGCTCGAGGCAATGGATGAATTATTCCCCGTTGAAGTTAAGTGGACGCATCCTGAAGGAGGGATGTTCCTTTTCGTGACCCTCCCTGAGGGGATGGATGCGATGAAACTCTTTGATAAGGCTGTTGAGAAAAAAGTCGCTTATGTGCCTGGAAGCGTTTTTCATCCCCTGGGTGGCGGCGAGAATACAATGCGGATGAATTTCTCTTTCCCCGATCCGGATACGATCCGTGAGGGCATTGCCCGATTGGGAAAGCTGTTGAAAGAAGAGATTTACGCAAAACAGGATTTCCCCGTTTAAATTTATAAGGGGCGACCGGCCGGTCGTCCCCTACGTTTTTTTAATTTTGAAGAATATCTGCCAATTCGGTAAATGAGGTGATCCTTGTGCAATCTGCATCCGGGAAGATGCCTCTTGGATCATATAAAACAGGAATGAGCCCGGCGTTACGCGCACCGACCACATCCGCATAATAATTATCGCCAATATAGATCGTCTCTTCAGGGGCAAGATTAAAATCTGCCAGCAATTGATCAAAAACTTTGGGGTCTGGTTTCCACGAACCGATATCTCCAGCAGCCATTATTTGGTCGAAGTATTGGTCCAGAGATAATTCCACCATTGTTTCCATAAATGGACTTCTGCGATTTGAGAGAACTGCCAGGGTATAGCCTGCTGAGCGAAGCGCGGGTAAAACCTCGTATAGCTCTGGTGGCACCCAATTTTTTGGGTCATACTCATTCATCATGTGCTTGTTGATCAGCGGGTAAAAAGTTTCAATTTGTTCTGGTGTTGCCCCAAGTTTTTCCAACCTGAGCTGTGCATAATTATTCCAAAAGGCATGGTCGTTCTGATCATCTTTGAATTTGGCTGTATCACGCATTAGCTCCGAGGATTGCGCCCAGTAATAATGTTCCCAGCGTCCTGTTTCCCGCTGCTTCTCATCGCTGATGGGCAAACCCAATTCGATCGCCTTCTCAGTAAAAATATCGGAACCAAGCGGAACTGTGTGTCGAAGGGTTCCATCCAAATCGAAAAAGATGGCCTTGCACCCTTTTGTAGAAACGACCATATTTAGCCCCCGATCTCGCTCATCACGCGGTTCAACGGGATGACGCCATCTTCCAAACCATGCCCCCAGGGCTTCTCCCAAATTGTTTCGAGAATGAGCTTGCGCAGCTCTTCGAGGCTTGCCCCGGCACGGAGTGGGGTGAGCAGATCCACTTCTTTTTCGCGGAGCAGACACATCCGGAGGACGCCATCGGATGTCAGCCGTGCCCTTGTGCAGGATGCACAAAATGGCATGGTGACCGAGGCAATAAAACCAATATCTCCGAGACCATTTTTGAAACGGAAAAGACGTGCCTCCCCATCCAGCTTACCGCCATTGACGACTTCCAGCGGGCCGTGCGCAGCCTCAATTTGCTCCTGAATTTGAGCAGCGGTGACCATTTGAGTCAATTGGATTTCGGTTGCTCCGGCGAAGGGCATCATTTCAATAAAGCGAACTTGCCAGGGGTTTTTGACTGTCAGCTCGGCAAGATCAACCACGTCACCTTCATTGTAGCCTGTCACGACCACAGCGTTGAGTTTGACAGGAGTCAGCCCGGCAGCTTCGGCGGCTTTGATTCCATCTATCACCTCGTTCACTTTTCCCCAACGGGTGATACGTTTAAACTTATCAGGGTCGAGTGTGTCGATACTGATATTTACGCGCTCGAGACCTGCATCAGCCAGAGGTTGTGCCAATCGGGACAGAAGCAAACCATTCGTCGTCATCGAGACAGATTTAATTCCCTCGGTCTCGGCGATGCCGCGGACGATATCCACAACATTTGCGCGGATGGTTGGTTCACCACCCGTCAAGCGGATTTTGTTAATTCCCAAACTTGCAAAGAGGCGGGTGAGCGTAATAATTTCATCATCCTGCATTAGCTCTGCGTTGGGCCTAAAGGTCATATCTTCGGGCATGCAATAAATGCAGCGCAGGTTGCAACGGTCAGTCAGGCTGATGCGCAGGTAGTGAATATTCCTTCCGAAACGGTCTATTGCCATGGGTCTTTACCTTAAAATGACACTGGAATCATCAGATATTTATACTCAAAAGAGATGAATGCTCCTGAAAGTGTGTTGGACCAGTTATTGTAAATTATTGTCTCATTATACCCATTTTTTTAAAGAGAAGCTGAGAAATATTTCATTCCTATTAATCTTTCGGTTAAGGTAACTACACGGTCTCTATCAAGATGGGACGCGGATTCTCACTGATAAGGTAGATTTACACGGATTTTAAAAACCTTTTTTCTTTTCTCCTTGAAAATCCGCAAAAATCAGGTCGAATCCGTGTTCTGTTTTTGCCATGCTGAGTAGTTACCGGATAAGTACATCAAAAGGAGAGAATTCTTTTAAAGAAAAAGCGAAGGATTCAAAACCTCCGCAATATTTCTTTTATTAGACTTCTTGCAAAAGCCCCTTTTTGAGACTGCTCCAGCCGCCGTCCTTTGCGTAGCATCCTTTAGGGCGGCGGCGGGGACGCCGCCAAGAGCACATATGCAAGAGGTCTATTCTAAATCTTCAGGCTAGGCCCTCAGGAATTCATCAAATTCCCTTAAGTCCACCCGCGCGGAGAAGTCAAGTGTCAACGGTGTGACAGCAACCTCGCGATTTTTATTCATCACGTAAACATCTGAATCGGTAGGCTCATTTGAAAAATCGCTCCTGCTACCATAACTGATCTCATTCCACTTCTTGCCTCCCTCATTTTTTTCAGTCACAATCGAATGGTAATAGGGATAAGGGCTTAGTCGAGATGTCTGCCAGGGGGTTTCTGGTGTTGCGTCCCGGGGAACATCCACTTTGAGCAAATTGGCATGTTCTGGAAAATCTTTCTCGAGGAATTTGCCCGCAAAATAGGCTGCAAAATAGGCCGCGCTGGAAAAATCAACCTCATTGGAATAGGAAAGGTGATGCTCCCTATCTGTTTCCAGGGAGATCGCCAACGCCGGGATGCCCAAGGCAACCGCTTCCATTGCGGCTCCCACCGTTCCGGAAACACTGACGCCCAAGGCAAGATTCTCACCATAATTAATGCCCGAAACTACCAGATCAGGTTTGGTATCCATGATCAGTAAAATACCATGCTGCACGGCCTGCGCCGGGCTGCCCCCTACGGCGTAAACCCTCCAATCCTGGCCGTTGATATGCACCATTTCTTCTTCAATTTTTCCGTCTGAAGTAGAGGGCATGGAGCGCCCCATCCCCGAAGATTGTTCGCGAGGCGCGGCAACGGTCACAAAGGCAATCGCAGAAAGGGCTTCGGCAGCTGCCCATAAACCGGGCGAGCGGATCCCATCATCATTTGTCAGTAAAATTTGTTTTTTTACCATCATTCCCTCACCCTGGCCCTCTCCCAAAGGGAGAGGGAACTTAACGAAAAGAAGCGGGGATTTCCCGCTTCCAAGTGCCCTCGGCGCGATTCGAACGCGCGACCTATTGCTCCGCAAGCAAGCGCTCTAATCCACTGAGCTACGAAGGCGTTAGCGGATGGTATTCTAATCGAGATTATATATAGGGTCAAGGAAGATGTCATTGCGAGCTGTCATTGGCAGCCCACAATGACAACGCCATTTATTATCATTTCGAACTTTGATACTTCCGAAAATGATTTTGATTTGGATGGCTGCGGGTCACACTCTTTTTGAGCTTGCTTCAGACCAGGATGATAAATCCACACCCAGAAAATCGACTAGCTCATCGTTCCATGGACGGTAGAATTCTTCCAGTTTTTTACGGCTGGCGTCGTCGATTGATGGTGCTGAGAAGCGAACTTTTTTGCCCCAAAAAAAGAGCCGACGCAATTTGGCGGGGATATATTTTTGGTAGGCCGGTTTGCGGATGAGAATCTGATAAAAGATATTCATCCAAACTTCGGTTGGATTGAAGGCCTGATCAATATCTTCGCTCTGGAAATCTGTGTTCACACCGAGGAATTTGAAGATGCGCTGATAGAAGGTTTCGGGGGCTGTAAGCATTTCTTCAAAAGGCAGGATGAGCAAATTTTTACGTGGGAAATACTCAAGATAATTCCTGATATAGCGCATATAAACGCCACGGCTGAAATAGCCGATTTGATCGGGGTGATATTCATCGCTGAGATAGAGATCGAGCGCCTCGGCAAAGGTATGCGGCTCGTTGAGATGACGGCGATTATCCCAATATTGGGAGATGGCGCGCCTGATCGGGTCCCGGACTGTCAGGATCAGTTTCACGTCTGGGAGGAGGTCATGGATGCGGGCGGGCGCCTCGGGGTGGCAGATATAACCGGGAGAGGCCTCTCCCCGGGCAAGCTGATCGGCAGAATCCGAAAAATGCTCGGCATAGGCCTCGGGGCCGCGCGCGTACTCCTCATCCTTGAAAAAGAAGTTGATCTCCTTTTTCTCCGCCATAAAGATCTGGGGGTGTTGATTCAGAATATGGTGAATTGAGGTTGTTCCCGCTTTTTGGGAACCAATAATGAGGAAGGTTGGGAGCATATTTGTTTTTTCTTACCACAAAGGCACAAAGGGCACTAAGAAATTCTTTGTGTACTTTGTGTCTCCGTGGTGAAATTCAAACTTCATTAAGTGGCGCAAAGCCTTCACCTAAAGCTTCGTGTGCTTGCCCGATAACCATAAAGGCATCAGGGTCGGCTTCGTTGACAATTCTTTTCAGGCGCATGGTTTCAGGACGGGTGACAACGCAATAGAGAATGGTACGTTCTACCCCAGTATACGCGCCTTTGCCGGGCAGCAGGGTGACACCGCGATCGAGGGTTTGAAAAATTTGCTCAGAAACGAGTTCCGGTTCAGAGGTGATGATCATTGCCGTGCGGACAACACTGAGCCCTTGTGAGGCCGTTTCGGTGACGATCCCGCTCACATAGAGGGTGATCAGGGCGTAGAGAGCTTCTTTCCATCCAAAGACGAAACCCGCTGTAAGAATGACGGCTGAATCGACCATCAAATAACTTTGCGAAATGGGGATGCCTCGCCAGCGATTGAGGATGCGGGCAAGAATATCGCTGCCCCCGCTTGTCCCCTGACCTCGATAGACGATACCATATCCGATCCCGCTGACGAGTGCGCCATAGAGCGAGTTGAGCAGGATATCGTCGGTGATCCCCTCGGGGGGCAGGATCAGGGTGAGCGCGTCCACAAGAAAGGAAAAGGTCGCGACCGCGAAGGCAGTCCGGATGATGAATTTCCGCCCGCCAAGAAAACGCCATCCCAATGCGAAAAGGGGGATATTCCCAACCAGCACCATAACACCGATCGGCCAGCCGGTGCCGTGGTTGATCAGCTGGGAAATCCCGCTGACCCCACCGCTGGCAAGATTGGCCGGGATCAGGAAGAGACGCAAACCAACAGCCTGGATGAATGCGCCGAGGGTGATCAGGGAGAAGTCGCGCAGGGTGGGGTAGAGTTTTTTCATGGGGGGGGGAAGTGAGAAGTGAGAAGTGAGAAATTTACTTCTTTGTTGAATTAAATTCAATCAGTTTTCCCCAATCAACTTCACCGCTTTCAAGACAAAATGTGTTCAAAAATTCTCCCAGAACTACCACATGTTTGTTCTGATATTTCGTTTTCAACTCATAAGAATGGTATTTATCTCTATATCTAATTTGTGCCAAATCAATGCTAAGCTTCTTGTAAATGGCGATTTCTGCGTTGTAAAAGTATTCTTCCATCAATATGGTTACAAAATCTCCTAAAAATACATGGCGTTCATACTTGAAGAAAAAGAAGTCTTTCCCTGCAAAGTCTTTGTAAGAAAGATCGTCTAATGCCTGTATTAAGGCACTATGGATTTGTTGCATTTGGGAAGACGTTATTTTTTTCATTTTATACATCCACTGGCTCGTACTCTAAATTTAGTTTCTTACAAACTTTATCTAACACGACAACCCTCTTTCTCTCGCATAATGAGTTTCCATCGTATATCCTTTGTAACTTTCAGGGTAAAAGAAGCTCTTCCCGCTCGGGTGAATGGGATGGATTTCTTTTGTTAGGATATATCGGGTTTTACTAATTCCCCAAGGCAATGAAATATCCCGAAGCAGGTTTTCATCTACTAGGTACTCCAAAATTTTTCTGAATAAAAGTCTAACTGTCTCGCCGTCAAAAATTTTATTGTTAATTTTGACGGTGATTCTTCCCGAGCTTCTTCCTCTGGTTGGAATATCGGAAGTGCTGTCATCAATAATGTTTTCTTCTTGGAGCGCATCAAAAATGGAATCGAAAACATCAGAGTATTTTTCATATAATTCAACAGCGAGTTTTTTCTCTTCTTTTGTGATAGCCATTTTTATACCCTTATGTCTAATTTTTAGATTTTTAATGTACTGAATGATAAACGGTTGGACTTTATGATTTAGATTCGGATGTTCAAGTATGGGCTGCACCAATTTGTCGTTGAGAAGTTGATAATCCATACAATACCATCGGGCATCTCCCACTGTAGACCGAGAATCTGACATTAATTCAGGTAATAGATAAATCAAAATATTCGTATCTTCGGGATGTTGTTCATATAACCAGTTGGCATATTTTTTTGACTGTTCCGCATCAATACGACTATCGATTTTTAATTCAAAGATAACATTTAGTTTTCCAGCCACATCATTATTGCGATATTTAGCAGTGAGAAAAACATCAAATCTACCAACATTCCTAATGCTTTTTTCTGATGATTGGTGTTCATTAGGAATGACGCTGATTTCATCAAACTCTGCCATAGGGATGATTTCTGACAAGTTATTCTTCCCATGATAGCTTGACTTAAGGCACCTTTCATCATGGATGAGCAGCAGAAATCTTATTAAAACATAGTCCCTCATTAGATGCGAGCCATTAGCATCCAATAACCACCCATAAAAATTAGAGTGCCATCTTTCATAATGTGTTCTTCCCACCACTGTGAAGAAATTTGGCTCACTAAGAATATTTTGAAATTTAATGAAATTAGGCTCTGAAATTAACTCAAGCAGCCTTTGCGAAAACGGTTTTTCAACATGTTCTGGTTTCATAGTTGACTGAACACCTGTGAAGCTCTATTAACAACATTGACCCAATATCTTAATCCATCTGCTTTTGCGTTGAATTCAGAGCGATTATAGCACTAATATTCTATGCTTGGCGGCGACGCAAAAGTTTTCACCGCCAAAGAAAACTTTTCAAGAAGTGACGAGTGATAAATGATGCGTTTTTCACTCGTCACTCATCACTTCTTTCTCGTTACTAAACTTTCAACGTCTCCCCAGCCAACGCCTCGATCACGCCAATTACCGCCGAGTTATCGAGATCGCCCATGCCCATTTCGAGCATCGCGCTGAAGAGTTGGGTATTAGCCGATGTGCCCGGTAGGGGAACACCATAATCGCGGGCGGTGTCGAGGACGATATTTAAGTCTTTGGCTTGCATATAGGCTTTGAAGCCGGGGTTTCGGTTTCCAGCAAAAAGGCGTGGAGGTTTGACATCAAGTGCCCAGCATTGAGCCGCGCCGCCTTTAATGGCTTGCACAACTTTTTGTGGATCAGCACCAGCTTTCTGAGCAACGATCAGTAATTCTGCCATTCCGACCATTTGAGCGGCGACCATGATCTGGTTACAGACCTTGGCGATCTGCCCTGCACCCGCATCGCCAACAAGGGTGATGCTCTTGCCGATTGCCTCGAGGACCGGCATCGCTTTATTCAATGCGGTTTCTGGTCCGCCAAGCATGATCGTCAAGGTGCCGTTGATCGCGCCGACATCCCCGCCGCTGACAGGGGCATCCAGTGAAAGAACGCCTTTCTCCCCCAGCTTCTCGGCAATCTGGCGGGCGGTGGCGGGTTTAATGGTTGAGTTATCAATAAAGATCAACCCTTCTTTTGCGCCTTCGATAATGCCATCTGCACCGAGGGCAACCAACTCCACATCGGGGGAATCCGGCAGATTGGTGATGACCACGTCAACCTGGGCGGCGACCTCAGCAGGTGTAGTTGCAGCAGTCGCCCCTTCGGCCACCAACTCGTCCACAGCCGCGCGGCTGCGGTTATGGACAACCACAGGGAAACCGGCTTTTAGTATATTGCGGGCCATCGGCTTGCCCATCAGCCCCAAACCGATATATCCAACTTTTAACATTGCGTCTCCTAAGTCTGTCATTGCGAGGCAGTATTATCGCCGAAGCAATCTCCATCTACAGGCAGGGGATTGCTTCGCTCCGCTCGCAATGACGTGATTTTTGTATGAATTGCCTAAATTATACCCTTTTGCCCTCACCCGTTCTTGCTTCGCTCGAACTTCCCTCTCCCATAAAACGGGAGAGGGGGAGCGAGTGAAACGATGCGGGGGTGAGGGCAGTGAGGGTGTTTTTCTGGTAAAATATAAGACAAATGTTCTAGGGAGCAGGCATGGCAATTGATTTTCAGCAAATTTATGAACGGATCAAAGAGATCGGAAAGAGCGCGCAAGAGCGTAAAGAAGTATTGGATGAACGCCGTCAGCGCGCGCTGAATTTGCTGAATGAATATGCCGATGATCTGGATGGGCTGCGGAAAAAAGTGGATACTGCCCTCGTGCAGGATGCGAATATCCGTTGCGCCCTACCGTTAAATGAGAATCTCGATACGCGCGTGCCCACACCTGCCCTCCCTGTGGATGCAACGCTGATCGCTGCCGATGGCTCGCAAATTATCCCCGATCGACATGCGGCGATACATTTTGGCCTGGTCAATGTGGGGGCCATCGCGATGCAGCTCAACTCCGGATCAACCCCCGAAGTTTTTACCGATAGTCAACTTTTTTTTGGAGATGAGCTTCTGACCGAATATGGCACCACCCTCAGCGAGGGGACAATCGCCCTGCGCCGGGATCTGGCCGAGCGCACCAAACTGGGCGAAATCGCCAAAAATTATTCGGCCCCAATCATTACCTTTACGGATGGACCGATCGAGTTATGGGGCAATAAAGATCCCAGCAATGCCAAAAGCTACCAGGAAAGCATGCAGCAATATCTCGGCGCGCTTTCACGGTTACAGGAAAAAGGCATCACCACTGCTGGATATGTCGATAAGCCCGGATCAAACTTTGTTACGAGGCTTTTAGAAATTGCAATTGCAACTCCTGAGCAGTTAGAGGATTTACGAAAATTCCACCCCTTTCTAGGGGTTACCGATACCTGGCTATATGGAGAGAAAGGTTCTAAACCATTATTAAAAACAGGAGAACGTTCAGCGGTTTTTGCCTTGCAAGCAAAATCAAAAGATATTTATAAAGGGATTTTATCTTTGCATTTCTTTTATTTAAATGTTGGAACAGATAAGCACCCCGTTATTGTGCGTGTAGATATTCCCAAATGGGTGGTGGATGACCCTCAGAAATTGAATGATCTCCATGCGGCCTTAATTCAACAATGCCGGATATTAGGCAGTAAACCTTATCCTTATCTCTTACATCGTTCACATGAGGTGGCGGTGGTCTCCTTTGATGAGAAACGTCAGGTCGAACAGATGCTGGACCTGGAATTGCGTCGGAACAATGCTGAGATCGGGGAGCAATCCGGGAAGCAGTCCACGAAGGATGTAGCGAATAGTTAAAGGTTTAAGGTTTGAAAGTTGGAAGGTTTGGAAAAGATATTTGTAACGCCATGACCGCTCTCAAGCGGCTTTAAAAGTTTTTCATCCTGTTTATCTCTGTTCATCTGTGGTGAATTAAAGAATCGGAGCAATTATGCAATCAATTGAAATCGGACGTTTACTTCGCTCTGGCACGACCGGCTTTGTGGCTGGATGCAATGTCTCACAGCTCGAAGCGCCTGTCTTTGGCGGCCTTGTGCGTGCCCCGCTGGGGAACGGTTATCAGGTCTACGGGCTGATCTACGATATCCATATCGACGACGATGGACTGGTGCGCCAATTGGTGACGGTCGGTAACGTCAGCGAGGAGGTGATCGCCGATAACCGCGAGCGGCGGATCGTGCCCGTCGAGATGTCGGTGCTGACCGTCGGCTACGAGCTGGATGGAAAGGTCGCGCATCTGTTGCCACCACGCCCGCCCCTAAGTTTGGATGTGATCTACAAATGCGACGCGGAGGATCTGATCCGTTTTACGGCTGCAGGACGCTTTGGCTATTTTCGGCATATCCTGCGCGCCAAGGATGCGCCGGTTGGCGAGATGCTCGCAGCGCATGTTCAGCAGGCGGCTCAAGCGCATAAAAAAGATGCTGATTGGCAAAACAGGGCGATTAAAGAGATTATTACTTTACTAAGGGATGATTACCCGACCTTGATGAGTGTATTAGGGGCTTTGGGTGAGACAGTTTAAAAACTTAAACACAAAGGGCACAAAGTTCTCTAAGGTTTTTTTGTGATTCTTGGTGACCTTCGTGTTTGAAAAGGATGAGAGTTTTTTGGGCTATCGAGAGAAGATTAAACACTAAGGGCACAAAGGCTCTCAAAGATTTTGCTTTTAGCATTGTGCCTCTTCGTGTCCTTAGTGTTTAGAAAGATTTGCTATGAAAAAGATAAAATACACAGCTATCCCAGCCGATGTTGAGAAAGTTGGCAAGGCAGTTTTAGATGCAGCTTTCAAAGTTCATTCTGCGCTAGGTCCCGGCCTTTTAGAATCTGTTTATGAAACCACGTTGGCATATGAATTACGCAAAAGCGGATTGGCTGTTGAAAATCAGGTTGCCGTACCTATTATCTACGAAGGCGCAAAACTAGATACAGCATTCCGCCTTGACCTGCTTATTGAAAATTGCGTTATTGTTGAGTTGAAAGCTGTTGAAAAGATGAATCCGGTTTACGAAGCACAATTACTTACTTATCTTCGATTGAGCAATATCCGTCTTGGGTATCTCATCAATTTCTATGTGGCACGTCTCAAGCATGGAATCAAACGTATGGTTGTCTAATATTAAACACGACGGTCACAAAGGCTCTCAAAGATTTTTCTTTGTTTTCCTTCGTGCTCCTTAGTGTCCTTTGTGTTTAACAGGAGTTTTTATGAATAAAAATCAACCCATTGGTTATCTCGTTGGAGGTGGGCTAAAAGAATCCTTCCGTGTGCGGTTAACGGTCCCATCGCAAGAGGTGCAGGAGGGGGCCTTCACCGTCATCCGGAGCGGAGACTGGCAGTATTATGGCATTGTCACCGATATCCAGCTTGGGGCGACGGACCCCCGTTTTGCGGATGAGCAGACTGAGATGCGCCTCCCGCCAGCCCTGGCGCAGGCCCTCCACGGGCAGACTCTTTATACTAATCTCGAGGTGCTGCCCACGCTAATGCTGGATCGCGGCCCTGAGCCGGGGACGCCGGAACACGCCAACTGGCAAAAAGCGATCAAGGCCGGGTTGCGGGATGAACCCCGTCCGAGACCGGTCAAGAACGTGCCCCCGCACCACGCCGAGGTCACGCTCGCATCGGAGGGTGATATTGCCGAGATCTTTGGCAAAGTCGGAGAAAAAGGGAATTTTGTGATCGGCAGCACCCGCGAACAGGATCACCCTGTCTGTATCGATCTGAGCAAATTCGTCCAGCGCTCCTCGGGTGTTTTTGGCGCAACCGGGACGGGGAAATCCTTCCTGACGCGGATCATTTTGGCCGGGCTGATCAATTACAACGCGGCCTCGGTGCTGGTTCTGGATATGCATAACGAGTACGGATTTGACGATACGGCGACCGACACGAACAAGACCGTGCCCGGGCTGAAGACCAAATTTGGGTCCAGGGTGCAGGTGGTGGGACTGGGCGCGGGGACGAATATCCGCGGGGCGAACCCGGATTTTCATCTGGAGATTGCAATGAGCGAGATCCAGTCCTCGGATGTGCTGATGCTGACCCGCACGTTAAATTTGCGCGAAACCACCCCGACGGTTTTGGATGCCCTTGTGCGGACCTTTGGCCCCAGGGAATGGTTCAGCACCTATAAAAATATGCTCAACGGCGCGACGATCGAAGTCGAGGATGAGCGCACGGGCAAGATTAATAAGGTGCCTGCGCCAGAAAGTATTGCGGCCTGGGCGCTGGAAAATGGCGTCAATGTGATGGCCGCTGAAGCGCTGCACTCCAAGCTGGGACGGCTCTTCAACGCGCCCTATATCTCAGAAAGACCCGCCGCGGATTCGGTCAAACAGGTCATCGATAACCTGGATGGCGGCAAGCATGTGATCCTGTCCTTTGGCAAATTTGACTCAGACCTGGATTATCTTTTGGTTTCCAATTTACTGACCCGCAAGATCAGCGCGGTCTGGGAGCAGCGCGTGAATAATTTCCGCACCCACGGAAAAGAGGAGCCGCGCCATCTGATCCTGGTCGTGGAAGAGGCCCATAAATTACTCAATCGTGAGATGGCTGCCCAGACGACCTTTGCGACCATCGCCCGCGAGATGCGCAAATACTACGTTACCTTGATGATCGTCGATCAGCGCCCCTCGCAAATTTACGATGAGGTCATGTCGCAATTGGGGACACGCATCTCCGGCTGGCTCGGCGATGATGATGATATCCGTGCGGTGCTCTCCGGTTTGGCGGGGCGCGAAGCCTTACGAGGAATGCTGGCACGACTCCAACCAAAAGAGGAAGTTTTGCTCCTTGGCTGGGGAGTGCCGATGCCGCTGCCGGTCAAATCACGCCGTTATGATGAGCGTTTCTGGCAGGAGCTGAAGGGGAAGAAGGGTAAACGTTCCGAAGCGGAGACTTTGAAAGAGTTGGGGTTTTAATATTTACCACAAAGACACAAAGGAACACGAAGGTTTTGTAAATGCTCAAAATATAATCTAAAATGAAACTCTCTTTCTCTATCTCCAAAATCACCGCTGGCTATATTAGAAAGCTCAAGGACAATGCCCTAAAGGGTCCAGTCAAGCTGGATGAACGATGCTTCGCGCGAAACCGCCCTCGCTCGCCAGCCCCAGCGGGGCTTCCGCCATTAGCCCTGACGTTCACGTCCGGGCGAGGAATGGAGAGCATAGAAATTATTATTTACAATTTCCGCCTGTGGGTGAACCCAACAGGCTCATGGCCAAAGGACGATAAATCGCCCTCGCTCGCCAGCCCCAGCGGGGCTTCCGCCATTAGCCCTGACGTTCACGTCCGGGCGAGGAATGGAGAGCATAGAAATTATTATTTACAATTTCCGCCTGTGGGTGAACCCAACAGGCTCATGGCCAAAGGACGATAAATCGCCCTCGCTCGCCAGCCCCAGCGGGGCTTCCGCCATTAGCCCTGACGTTCACGTCCGGGCGAGGAATGGAGAGCATAGAAATTATTATTTACAATTTCCGCCTGTGGGTGAACCCAACAGGCTCATGGCCAAAGGACAATGCCCTAAAGGGTCCAGTCAAGCTGGATGAACGATGCTTCGCGCGAAACCGCCCTCGCTCGCCAGCCCCAGCGGGGCTTCCGCCATTAGCCCTGACGTTCACGTCCGGGCGAGGAATGGAGAGCATAGAAATTATTATTTACAATTTCCGCCTGTGGGTGAACCCAACAGGCTCATGGCCAAAGGACGATAAATCGCCCTCGCTCGCCAGCCCCAGCGGGGCTTCCGCCATTAGCCCTGACGTTCACGTCCGGGCGAGGAATGGAGAGCATAGAAATTATTATTTACAATTTCCGCCTGTGGGTGAACCCAACAGGCTCATGGCCAAAGGACGATAAATCGCCCTCGCTCGCCAGCCCCAGCGGGGCTTCCGCCATTAGCCCTGACGTTCACGTCCGGGCGAGGAATGGAGAGCATAGAAATTATTATTTACAATTTCCGCCTGTGGGTGAACCCAACAGGCTCATGGCCAAAGGACGATAAATCGCCCTCGCTCGCCAGCCCCAGCGGGGCTTCCGCCATTAGCCCTGACGTTCACGTCCGGGCGAGGAATGGAGAGCATAGAAATTATTATTTACAATTTCCGCCTGTGGGTGAACCCAACAGGCTCATGGCCAAAGGACAATGCCCTAAAGGGTCCAGTCAAGCTGGATGAACGATGCTTCGCGAAATCGCCCTCGCGTGCCAGCCCCAATGGGGCTTCCGCTATTAGCCCTGACGTTCACGTCCGGGCGGTGAATGAGTAGCCAGAAGATCATTATTTACTCTATTTGTTAGAATGGATCGGAATAAGAGTTTCTGTATATTGAAAGGATTACCGGTATGAATAACCGTCAATTAGCCGATACCTTTACCCTGATCGCAGACCTGCTTGAGATCAAGGGAGAGATCGTTTACAAAACCCTGGCCTATAGAAAGGCTTCCGAAAGCCTGATCTCTTTGGGGCGGGATGCGAATGAGTATTGGAAAGAGGGGAAGCTGA
The DNA here is from genome assembly GCA_014382535.1 of Candidatus Desulfolinea nitratireducens. Taxonomy (GTDB): domain Bacteria; phylum Chloroflexota; class Anaerolineae; order Anaerolineales; family Villigracilaceae; genus Desulfolinea; species Desulfolinea nitratireducens. The sequence goes on from JACNJN010000033.1 coordinate 15,430, forward strand.
AAGATATCCCGGGGGTGGGGCAGGCCATCGCCAGCAAGATCGATGAATTGCTCTCGACGGGGAAATTGGAATATCTGGAAAAGCTCGAAGAGGAGGTCCCGCCCGGATTGGCCGGTTGGATCCCAATTCCCGGGATGGGACCGAAAAAAATCTCATTGATCTGGAAGGAACTGGGGATCACCAAGCTCTCAGACCTGGAAATAGCCGCCAAAGAGGGAAAACTGCGCAACCTGCCCGGGATGGGCGAAAAATCTGAAAAGCAGATCATCGCCGGGATAGAATCCCTCTCACGGCGCTCGGGACGGATTCCCCTGGGTCAGGCCTGGCCGCTGGCGCAGGAACTGATCGCCATTCTGAAAGAGGTCGAGGGTGTCACTGCCGTTGAACCAGCTGGTTCATTCCGCAGGATGCGTGAAACCGTTGGCGATCTGGATATCCTTGTCGCAGCGGAGGATTCCGCGCCTGTCATGGAAGTTTTCACCACCCTGCCCCGCGTGATGCGCGTCCACGGCAAAGGGGAGATCAAATCCAGTATCGAGTTCAGCGATGGGCAGCGCGCACAGATCTGGGTCCATCCGCCGGAAAAATTCGGTACCGCGCTGCAATACGCGACCGGTTCCAAGGATCATAACGTCCGCTTGCGAGAGTTGGCCCTTGATCAGGGTCTCTCGCTATCCGAGCATGCCCTCACAAAAACAGATGGTTCCGGCGAGATTACCTGTGCGACAGAAGGGGAGGTCTACGCGGCCCTCGGCCTTCCCTGGATTCCGCCCGAATTACGCGAAGATCGTGGTGAAGTCCAGGCCGCCAAAGATGGAAATTTACCAAAGCTGATCGAAGTCAAAGATATCCGCGCCGACCTGCAGGTCCATTCCACCTGGAGCGATGGCAAACTATCCATGCTCGAGATGGCAAAAGCCGCTGCCAAACGCGGGATCAAGGTGATCGCGTTTACCGATCATTCCGTCAGCCTGGGAGTGGCCGGTGGCCTGAGCATGGAAGAACATAAAGACCAACAGGCCGAGATCGAAGTCGCACAAAAAGAGCTGGGAGATCGTATCCGCATCCTGCATGCCACCGAAGTCGAGATCAAAGCGGATGGTTCGCTGGATTACCCGGATGAATTCCTGGCGGGGCTGGATCTGGTGGTCGCTTCGCTGCATTCCTCCCTGCGCCAGCCGCGGGAGAAAGTCACCCAACGCCTGCTGAACGCGATCAATAATCCGCATGTGGATATCATCGGTCATCCCACCGGACGCCTGATCCCTGAACGCGAGGGGGCCGATCTGGATATGGAGGCTGTCCTGAAAGCGGCGGCCGTATCCGGTGTGGCATTGGAGATCAACGCTCACCCCTCCCGACTCGATCTGGAAGATAGGTTTGCCCGCCGTGCAAAGGAAATGGGAATCCCGATCAGCATCAACACCGACGCCCATTCCGAAGATCATCTCGATATGCTCCATTTTGGGGTTGCCACCGCCCGCCGCGCCTGGCTAACCGCCGAGGATGTGATCAATACCTGGCCGACCAAAAAACTGCTGGATTGGCTGAAGAAGAGAGGGTAGCCTTATCCGCTTGTGGGTAAACCCAACAGGCTCATAGCTTAAGGACGATAAATCGCCCTAGCCCCAACGGGGCTTTCGCTGTGAGCCCGATCCGTTCACGTCGGGCGGTTAAAATTCACAGGAAACCAAAAACAAAGGAGCCAGCTATGCCCTTATGGAGATTGTTCTACCATATCGTTTGGGGAACAAAAAATAGAGAAGAGTTCATCTCCCCGGCATGGGAATCTGATCTGTATGGTTATCTTTGGGGCAAGGCTACGGCGTTGGAATGTATTCCCCATGCCATCGGTGGGATGCCAGATCATATTCATGTGGTCATTTCCATTCTACCCAAATTATCGGTGGCGAAGACAATTGGTCATCTCAAAGGAGCAAGCTCGCATCATATCAATCAAAATTATATGAATGGCCCTTTTGCATGGCAGGCAGAATATGGCGTTTTTAGCTTTTCAGAAAAAGCCTTACCGAAGATTGTTGCCTATGTGAATAATCAGAAAAAACATCACGCAGAAAATACGTTGAATATCAAGATGGAAGAAATCAACTAATCTATGCAATGTCCAGCCCCAGCGGGGCTTCCGCAATAAGCCTGATCCGTTTACGGTCAGGCGAGAATGATTGGCAAGGAAACCATTATTTATAATATCCGCCCGATGGTCAACCATAGGGCTAATGGCCAAAGGACGATGCCCTAAAGGGTGCTTCGCGAAATCGCCCTCGTGTGCAACCCCCAGAGGGGCTTCCACCATGAGCCCGGACGTTTACGTTCGGGCGGATAAAATAAACTATGAACTCTATATCAATCTCAAAAACCACTCATCGCCGCTTCATCATGGGGGTGCAGGGCTTATGGCCCGGTCGCCGTTTTGCGGATGCAACAGGCACTGCCGCGGCCCTGCGCCAAATGGATGCGCTCCAGCTTGATCCGCTGATTGTGATCGCCCGCAGCCAGGATATCGCCATGTATGGGCGGGTCCTCGATTATCGCCCCGAGCTGCTGCACCAGGTTGCCTACCAGGAGCGCGGTTTTTTTGATTACGGCGGGACGCTTTTCCTATATCCTATGTCTGAGCTGCCCTACTGGCGGCTGCATATGAAAAGGGCTTATGAATGGAAACGCTTGAAAATCTTCAGGGAGGAACATCCCGAAACCATGAAACAGGTCAAGGAGGCTTTGCGTGACAACGGCCCGATGGCCAATCGCGATTTCAAAGGGAATAAAAAACTGCTCAACAGCTACCGCGGCGGTAAGGATACCTCCGTCGCCTTATATTCGCTCTGGATCACGGGCGAGGTGATGATCACCCATCGGAATGGCTTTGACCGGGTCTATGACCTGACCGAACGCGTCGCGTCCTCTGAATTCGACTATTCCGCCACAGAGGCGGAAGCCGAAGACTTCTTTGCCCGGAAAACGGTCTCCTTTTTGGGATTGATGCGCGAGAAACGCTGGCGGGTCAGTTTCTCGGATTATATTAATCGCAAGATCGAGGTCAAGGAAGCGGATCAGCGCATCGCTGCGCTCTATGAGCAAAAGGTGATCGTGCCTGTGGAAATCGAGGGCTCAAAGGAGCGCTGGATCGCCCTTGCCCGGGACTTGCCTCTGCTCGAGGAACTGGAGTCCGGGCGAACCCCTGCGGGGTGGACTCCGCTTGGTCCCAGCACGCAGGATGAGGTCACCTTTGTCGCGCCGTTGGAGATCGTCAGCGCAAGGGGGCGGGCAAAACAAGTCTTCGATTTTGAATATATTTGGGAAGTCTACAAACCTGTCGCAGAGCGTCGCTGGGGATACTATGTTTTGCCGATCCTGTATGGGGATGATCTGGTCGCCCGCCTCGATCCCAAACTTGACCGAACAACAATGACCCTGCAGATCAAGGGTTTCTGGCACGAGGAAGATGCCCCCGTAAATGATCCCGCTTTTGCGGATGCGCTTGGCAAAGGCTTGGTACGTTTTGCTAATTTCGTGGAGGCGAAACAGGTGGAGATTGATACGATCAAGCCGAAAAAGCTACAAAACCATATTCGAAAGTATCTAAAAAATACCCTGCAATTTCAGGGTTAAACGCCCGCTATTGGGCGTAAAACTCTCCGCTTTCCTGCACATCGACAGGAACTCCTTCGATCTCCGTTGGGATGCGGTCAGCAGGCTGGATTTCGCTGTCGGGCAGTTTGCGGCTGACCATCACAACGATGGCAATATTCTCTGTACTCATTTCATTTTGAATCCGAAAACCGATTCCCACGCCGACCACATTGGGTTTGGCCAGGAGGGTCGCCTCATGCGCTCGTTTAACGCTTTTTGCCTTTTCAAGAAGGGTTGAATTATCGGTCATATTTACTCCTTATCAAAGGTGACGTTCAGCAGATCCAGCACAGTTTGAATGGGACTGAGAATGGTGGATTGGTCAGAGCCTGCAAAAAGCAGACCGACAGCATCAAGGGAATCACCGTGTACGACGAGCGACCCCGAATCCCCACCTTGTGACATGGGGCCGGTCACGATCTGCTCTTCAAAGGTCGCGGTCCGCCCTGTCCCGTAGCTGACGTTGACCGTGGCTTCCAGAACCTGGACCTGATTCGTGGTGAAATCTGTTGTCCGCCCCGATTTCCGCAAGGGCATCCCTAATTCTGCCTCCAGCACACCGCTGATCTCGCCAATACCGCGGATCTCATCCAGCACATCGCTATCGGCGTTGGGACGGGCGAGGGCAGCATCCACTTTGTTGAGGGCCTGCGGACTGAAACTGTTTACACTGACGCGATGGCTTGATCCTAGGGCGATGGCAATCAGATTGCCAATCGAGGCATAAACCCTGGCATAGTCACAAGTTCCTGGGGATGTTGTATATTGGATAGGGATAAAACGAAGTAATGTGGCAATCGTATCAGTAGTAACCTTGCCCCCATCCGTGGGACCGGGCTGTAGAATGGCATCGCCGATATTGGCATCATTGCTATTTGCCAGGACATGATTATTGGAAAGGATCAACCGCTCTCCGGTATCTCTGTCGCGCACAATGCAACCCAGCGTCCCGGCAGTGATCTGATAATGTCCAATACTGACCCCTCCCGGAGCGGGTCGCCAGCGATTTTTGGGCGTTTGCAGGGCACGCAAATCCCCGACTTCAATTACATCCGTGCGGATGCCATCCAACTCTTTCGGGACAAGTTCTTTTGAGAGCAAAGCCTCCGGAGAGAGTTTACGCGTGACAAGCACCTTGACGCAAATTTCGTCGGATTTATCGCTCCGTGTATCTTTGAGGCCGACGCCAACCCCCACTACATTCGATTTGGTCATTAATCCACTTTGATGCAGCTTTTTAGCCTGTCTGACTTCATTTAAAAGGGTCATCTTTTTCTCCTTTGGAAGGTTAAAAGCCTTCCGAGAAATGCGGGAAAGAATCCGCTCCAAAAGGGCTATATTATCAGTGTATCATTTTATTTCTCTTTTTCCTAGCCACCTGACACTTTAATAATTGAATAGTTGATCGGCATCAATTCTCCAATA
>JACNJN010000128.1 GCA_014382535.1 Candidatus Desulfolinea nitratireducens
AAATAATAAAATGCCCCTGTAGCTCAACGGATAGAGCACCGGCCTTCTAAGCCGGGGGTTGCGGGTTCGAATCCCTCCGGGGGCGCTAATAATTTTTTGAAATGGAATAGATATTCGAAAAGATTATTTGTTTGTAACTACTCAGCATGGCAAAAAAAGAACACGGATTCGACCTGATTTTTGCGGATTTTCACGGAGAAAAGCAAAAAGGTTTTTAAAATCCGTGTAAATCTGCCTGATCTGTGAGAATCCGCGTCCCATCTTGATAGAGACTGGGCAGTTGCATATTTTTGTAAATACACAAAGAGTGACCAGGTACCTTCTAATTTGTTTTCCTCCAGCTTATAAAGGAGATTTTGATGCCGCCTATTATTCGTAAAATTGTAAAACCACCTAAAACGAAAGCGGATCGACATGCTGTTAGGCAGGCAATAGGCTGGCAGGTTCAGGTTCACTCGAACCTGTGGAGCCCCCCGACAGATCTATACGAAACAAAAGATAATTATATTGTCCGCGTTGAGATATCCGGGATGCGCGAGGCCGATTTTACGGTCAGCGTTGAAGGGAGTTTTCTTGTTATTAGCGGTAACCGATCTGATGTTCAGGAGCGACGCGCCTATCATCAGATGGAAATCCGTAGTGGAAAATTTAACAGCGCAATCAGCTTACCAGGCCCCATTGATTTTGAAAAAACCACTGCTGAATATGAAGATGGTTTTTTTGTCGTCACACTGCCAAAGCTAAAACCAAGCAAGATCGCTATACAGGAAGAATAAAATTTTATGACTGCATCACGTTGGCATGCAAATCTTTCCGATTTGTTTAACTGGATCTGGGAAAACGACGCTTCTCTTATGGAGCTTTTAATACCCTCTGTTTTTTCAGAACTAAAGAAAATTACCGAAGATGGAACTTCTCCAGATGAAACAATTGATATTGATGATGTAAAAACACCGGAAATTTTACCGATTTTACCCTTGCGCGGGGTTGTTGTTTATCCACAAACTGCCGTTCCATTGACAATTGGACAGTCGCGCTCGATCAAGTTAGTGGATGATATCCTCGCCGGAAATAAATTGGTGGGATTAGTCGCCAGTCGGAATCCTGAGATGGAAGAGCCTGGCGCCGAAGACCTTTATGAGGTGGGGACGGTTGCTAACGTTCATCGTCTGTTGCGTGCGCCTGACGGGACCATCCGTTTACTTGTCCAGGGTATTGAACGCTTTCGGCTTGGCGAAGTACTGGAGAATGAACCATATCTAAAAGCAAAGATCATTCTTGCCCCAGAGATCGAGGAAAATAATTTGAAAGTGGATGCTTTGGCACGGAATGCCCGTGATCAATTTTCTCAGATCGCTGAAATGATTCCGTCTTTCCCTGACGAATTAATGAGTTCAATATCATCGTTGCTAGACCCGCTTGAAACGGCTTATACAATTGCCAACTTCCAACGTATGGAATTGCATGATGCCCAGGAGCTTCTGGCGATTGATTCAACGGAGGCCAAATTACATAAATTGGTCAGTTTGCTTTCACGTGAGAATCAGGTCTTACAGTTGGGGCAGAAGATTCAAAATGAAGCACGAGGAGAAATCGAGAAGGTACAGCGTGATTATTTCCTGCGAGAGCAACTCAAAGCGATCCAAAAAGAGCTGGGCGAGCGGGATGAGCAAGCCATAGAAGTCGAAGAGTTTCACCAGAAAATTGAAGCTGCTAAAATGTCGCCGGAGGCGGAGAAGCAAGCCTATTACGAGCTTGACCGTTTATCCCGTTTACCAACAGCGGCAGCAGAATATGGAGTGATCCGCACTTATCTTGATTGGCTCGTTACCCTGCCCTGGTCAAAAGCGACCGATGATAATCTTGAAATAGCACATGCCCGTAAAATTTTGAATAATGATCATTATGGGCTTGACGACGTCAAAGAGCGAATTCTGGAGTTTTTGGCTATTCGTGGTTTGCGTATAAAGCGTGAAGGTTCTTTCACAAAAAGCAAGGATTTGATCCGCCGCGAACGTGAAGGAGTGATTCTCTGTTTTGTAGGGCCGCCCGGTGTTGGCAAGACCTCGCTTGGGCGTTCGATAGCTCACTCCATGGGGCGTGAGTTCATCCGGATATCCCTGGGAGGCGTGCGTGATGAGGCTGAAATTCGTGGTCATCGCCGGACATATATAGGCGCATTACCTGGACGAATATTACAAGCCTTGCGTCGCGCCGAAACAAAAAACCCTGTTTTCATGCTGGACGAAATAGATAAGTTGGTTGCTAATTTCCAGGGAAACCCTGCCTCTGCATTGCTGGAAGTTCTTGATCCCGAACAAAATTCTGAGTTTCGGGACCACTATCTCGAGGTCGCATTTGATCTCTCGCAAGTAATGTTTATTACTACGGCAAACTCATTAGGGACAATTCCCAGACCCTTATTGGACCGAATGGAGGTCATTCACCTTTCTGGATATACAGAAAGAGAGAAGGTAGCGATTGCGAAAGGATATCTGATTCCCCGTCAGATTCGTGAGAATAGCCTTTTTAGAAAGGAAGTCAGTTTCACTGTTGCCAGCTTAAATAAAATTATCAACCAATATACGCGTGAAGCGGGTGTTCGTAATCTGGAACGAATGATTGGTTCCATATGTCGTAAAGTTGGTGGCCTGATTGCTGAGGGGATAGATTACTCGCCGAAAATTACACCTGAAGCCGTAGAGGAATATCTCGATCATCCTATTTATCGCGATGCGGAAGATCTGAAAAAGCGCATTTCCATTCCAGGTGTTGCAGCAGGGTTGGCGTGGACAGCCTACGGTGGAAATGTTCTCTTTATTGAGGCAACCAGTATGTCGGGGTCAAAAGGCTTTCAGATCACTGGATCCCTTGGAAACGTAATGCAGGAATCGGCGCGTGCCGCTCTTTCATATGTGCGATCCCGAGCTGAAGAATTGGGTATTAAGCCAGATTTTTACGATAATACCGATATCCATCTTCACGTGCCAGCGGGAGCGCAACGTAAGGATGGCCCTTCTGCAGGTGTAACGATGATTACGGCGTTGGTTTCCCTTGTTACTCGTCGCAAAGTGCGAAAAGGTGTCGGCATGACAGGCGAGATCACACTCCGTGGACGCGTTCTCCCTATTGGTGGTTTGAAGGAAAAGATTTTGGCAGCCCATCGCTTTGGATTGCGTACGATCATATATCCTAAAGGCAATGAAACCGATCTAGATGACATTCCCGATGAAGTCAGAAAAGTGATAAAATTTATTCCAGTTGAGACAGTGGATGAGGTTCTTGATGCCGCTCTTGAAAAAAGGGCAGTAGCTAAAAAGACCAAAAAAATAGCGGGCATTAAATGAAAAAAATATTCTTGGCAGAAGACGACCAGACAATGGTTGCACTTTTACAGACTTTGTTAAAACTGGAAGGTTATGAGGTTGTAACCTTGAACGTTGCCAATGAAGGCTTGCTCTCTATTTTGCGTAAGGATATCCCACAAATCTTGATGCTTGACGTTAAGCTCCCTCAAGAAAACGGGATGGACATCGTTCGAGAAATGCGTCAGGACGAAAAATTTAATGAGACAAAAGTTATTATGTCCTCAGGGATGAGCCTGGAAAAAGAATGCATTGAGAGTGGGGCGGATGCTTTTTTACTCAAACCCTATATGCCTGACGACCTAATTCGTAAACTTCGCAATTATTCCTAAGGCATAATCAATAGACCAATGACAGCAGATCTAAAGGATAAAGGGGAGATTCTCATTCGGCCATTTTCTTTCTCGGCAGATATTGAAAAATGCATTTGATGGAATCCATTTGCGCCTCTCTGATGAGCCAGGGGAGATAGAAAAGAAAATCACCCGTGATCCTTATTTGTACTTGCTA
>JACNJN010000090.1 GCA_014382535.1 Candidatus Desulfolinea nitratireducens
AAGAATATAACCCGGCTTTCTTATAATTCAATTTATATTTCAAGATAAGTTCTAGAGAGATATTTATTTTAGAAGAAGGAGATAAGAATGCTGAAAAGTTTATTTTTCAAACGAAAACGTCATCAAAAACAAGGTTCCATTGCAGAGCAGCCGAAAAGTATAGGGTTTAATAACCTGGTTGTATTAATAGCGGCCAGTACCGTGTTATTGAGTAGTTGTGGTGTGATTCCGGAAGTAAATGCCATTGCCCCGGTTATACAATTTGAGGTTGTCTCAACATCAGTATCCAATATGATCCCATCCCCTACTCCAATAGTGATCATTCCTGAGCCCTCGTTAACTTCTACACCCATACCCTTACCACCAACATCAACGCCAACCCTTTATCCACCAACTCCAACGCCAAAAATATATTGCGATTGGATGTCATTTGTCAAAGATATCACGATCCCTGATGGAACCACAATCAAAGTAGGTGGTGCCTTTGTAAAAACCTGGCGACTCAAAAATCGTGGTACCTGTACCTGGACACCAGATTATGCACTGGTGTTTTCGAATGGTATGCAGATGGGTAATAATATCGAAGTAAAACTTCCTGAATATGTTGCTCCAGGAAATACTATAGATATATCCATTCCCCTAACCGCACCCTCAACTGTGGGACATCATCGAAGTTACTGGTTATTGCGCAATGCTTCAGGAGTCCTGTTCGGCTATGGTGATAACGCGAATAAAACATTTTTTGTAGATATCTATGCTGTAGATGGATCCAATCCTGCTGTCACAATCTCACCCTCCAGTGGTCCATCTGGGACTTTGGTCCAGGTTGTTGCCAGTGGTTTCCTCCCCAACTCTCAAGTGCTGGTTGGCCTCGGACCCGTCAACTCTGAATATGGTCAAGTCGCGCAAGGGTTCACTAACGGCAATGGAGACTTTAACGTGCAAGTCCCGGCGAGAGGTGAGGTCGGTTTGGAACTTGTTTTCGCTGTCGCTGTCCAAGGTCAGCCTGGTGTCTTGGCTCCTCTTCATTTTTATATTACAGAAGCTATTCCTGCACCAACGCCCTATCTGGATACCTGGACGACTTTTTCAAGCCCCGCCTTTGCCATCTCATTGCAATATCCCGCCGAGTGGCAACCTGTACCAGGATATGGAGACTCGAATACGGGTGTGACAAGGTATGGTGGAGTCAATGGCTTTTTTCAAATTGGTGCCATGGATACAGATAGCATCGATAAGGCTGCTGCACATGAAGCGGAGCATAGGTTGAAACCATATGGATCTAACCCAACCATTGAAACCTTGCAGATTCAAGGCCAGGAGGCGCGGTTGATTTTACCCTCGGGTGGTCAACCCGCTGGTATGCAAAACCAAGCTGCGCTTATTGTCCAGTATCCATTTGTGGCAAGCATTGTTTGGTCACCTCGTTACTTTGTCCTATACGCGGATTGGCCTCATATTCGTACTATTGCGGAAACCCTTCGTTTTGCACATTGAGATTATCTTAGATAACGCAGAATATGCCTTACCTAGGTTCGATTGGAATTACAATGCAAAAACTGTTTCTAATTATTGTAATTGCCTCCAAGCTACTAATATTGGAGCACAACTGGGTTCTTCGTATCGGCATTATTTTGCCACCACCACTAATCCCGTACTACGAATGGTTTATCGATTTTCCGGGTTGGCAACCCAACTTGGAAAAACAAAATCCTATTGAAATACGGACCGAATATGGGATAATCAACTATCACCTATAATCAGGACAAATTCCTGATGCCATAAGAATAGTAAAATTGTAGAAAACAATCTACTGGAGTGTAGTCATGCACAAGAAACGAAAAACCCAATATTTGGTAATTCTTTTATCTGTAATTTTTACCCTGGCATGTGGAAGTTTCCAAGTGGGAATAGTGACACCTACCTCAGAAAATGCCGTCGTCTCAATTGGGGATGCTCAGGAAGCAAGCCCCGAGGTGGCTGCAGCGGAAAATTTCTCGCATCTTTGGGTGGAGTACTGGAACCCTGTTTTCAATTATGGCCTTGCCATACCCTCCCATTGGCGGGTGAATACTGAATCCGAAAGCGGATTCATGATGCTCTGGAGCTACGATCAGGATTACTTTGATGCGAATTCCATCAAGGGATGGTGGATCGGCGGTGAAGCTCCAGAAGGCGCAGTGAAGCTAGATTTCGTTCCATTTGAAAACGTTGTTTCTGAACAATCGTTAGACACAGCGATCAGTAATATCCTTGGGGCTGACCCGGAAATGACCGTAGTCTTGTCGGTTGAAAAAACCGATCTCGGCAATTTTGATGCGGTTCAAATCACCACGGCGAGACCTGACAAGGTAGAAGATATCACGACCAGTATCGCCATCCGATTATCTCCAGACGTCATTCTTTTGGTAGCGGCATACCCCAATAACTTCTATGAGCTGAGCGATGTAAAAACCATTCTAGGCACCCTCGTCCTGAATAAAAACACCCCCATTATTAAGCCAAGCACAGCTCCTCACCCACCACTCACCGTAAAAAATGAGGATCTATCGGGGATGCCCACTGCCAGCTATCCAGTCGCATGGTACGGTCACATTGCCAGTATACCCGCAAAAGAACCCTATGACGATAAAGTGGTTCTTTCCTATGGTGCAGGCGAATTTGGCATCAAGGGGAACACCCCTGAACTCGAAGAAACGATTCGATCCCTGCGGGATGCAACCGGGGATGCAGAATATGTCCACCTGTGGGGCGTGTTGTATTGCGATATTGATGACTACAACACCTGCCAGTTAAACGTTGATCGCCTGGAGTACGGGGATCAATACTCGATCTCTCTTTATGATATCGGTGATTGGGTCGGCACAATCAAAAGTACCACTTTCTTCGGCGAAACCGTTTACGTTTTTGAGTTGTCCGGCCAATTGCCAGTGTGGTATGGAATTAGTGGAGCAAACGATCCTCTTATTCAAGGGGAGATTGAGGCTTTGAGTGATACCAATACGATTGTGACGATCTGGGGCGATTTGCTGGTCGGTGTAGATGGTGTTAACGGGACCCGTATTGAAGTCCGGATGGTCGATCCTCCGGGGCCAAATATGATGCCCTCCCCCACAAGTTGCGATTCCGAATCGGGTTATTTGGGCTCCGTCGAAGAAATGGTCGAATTCATCCAAACTAACCTTGAAACCGGGAACCACTGGCCATTTTCATATGCCATCGGCAACCCCTTTGTGATCGGCTACTGGCGATCTGAGGGGGTGGTTCTGCCTCGTGAAGAAGCCTATCAACAACTTACAACAAATCTGCTCCCATCCCCAGATGATGTAGTCGTCATCACCGATCCCGCTTCCTTCCCAGACTTGGGGGGCAGATCTCTTGAAACTATTTGGGGACCAGATGTGGATGTAGCCGCAACCATCTATAGCAAGGGTTGGGGATCTGATGGGCAGCAAGAAGCCATCCTGTCGGTGGCGCGCTGTGACTCTCATGGCATTGATGTCTACTACTGGTATGGCATGATGTACGGCAGGTTTGAGTAGATAAATAAGACAGATAATCTGGAGTTGAGATAATGAAAAGGACAACTCAAATAATAGTGGCTATCACGATAGCTTTTGTACTTGTTAATTGTGGAATTGTAAGTCAAAAAACAACCAGCGTTGAAACACCACCCGAACAAAGCACATTCAAGCAAAACTTCTCAATAGGCCCTCTCATTGAAATCCACAAAGACCTTTTGATTGAAGGGCCACGCACCTTGAGTGGAACGGAAGCTGGACCCCGAGAGCCCTTTATTCAAAGCCATGAAACTATGACCCTCCAAGTCGATCCGGATAATGCGGGCATTCTTTTTGAAGCAATCGAATCCGATCTAGAAGAAACGCTGATGAATAGTGGAGCAACGATCGTAGGCAGCGGCGGAACTGATGTCCACGCAGATCCAATTGCCTTTTTCTCCCACAGCTACAGCGAGGGACCATTTTATGGCGTCGTTGATGTGTGGGGGATTCGTGGAAAAGAAAACACCTTCATCATCATTTCTCAAATTACTGAAAGCCGAAACTGACATTTTTGAAGGATGTGCTAGAATCAGAAAACACTTGTTTTAGAAAGCGGAAGAAATAATATGTCTGCTCATTCCCATATTCTCCTGGTTGACGATGAATCTGCCATCACTGATAATTTGGCCCCGTTTCTTCAACGTGCTGGATTTGAAGTAAGTGTCGCGTCAAATGGGGAGGAAGCTCTCACGGCAATTGAATCCAATTCCCTTGACCTGATTGTCAGCGACGTACTCATGCCAAAGATGGACGGTCGGGAGTTGCTCCGATCTCTGCGGCAGGATAATAATTGGATACCTATTATTTTACTAACTCAGGTCGGGGAGGCCTTTGAGCGGGCAATGGCCCTTGAAGAAGGCGCAGATGATTACATCAATAAGCCATTTGAACCCCATGAACTGGTAGCTCGTATCCGGGCGGTACTGCGACGAGCAAAACCAGGAAAACCGCCCCTATCGGCTGCTTGGCAGGTCACCTGTGGTGACCTGCGTTTTGATCGCCGCGCTCGTCGGGTGTATCTCCAAGGTCAGGAACTGAGCTTGACCCCTAAAGCGGTGCTGTTACTTGAATATCTGATGACTCATCCTGATGAGCTAGTCACTCGCGAGCGGCTTCTTGACGTGGTCTGGGGTTGGGATTATCCAGTCGGTTCTCGGGCAGTCGACACGCGGATCGCCGAGTTACGTCGCTCTCTGGAAGATAATGCTGCCGAACCTCGTTATATTGAGACCTTGCCCGGGCAAGGCTATCGGTTTGCTGCAAACGTGGAGGGAAAATAGTGCGGTGGCGTTGGTGGTGGGTATTAATCCCTTTTATCTTTGGCATAATGGCTGCATTAGCTATTATCTTAACGAAGATGCCGAATCCGATCCTCTTTTTTCAGGCTGACCTGTGGATATTGGTCATCGGAGTTGGAATTGGACTATCTATATTGATGGCGTTAATTACAGGGTATCACGCTCAGAATAAGAAAACCCAAAACGCTGTTATTAATAAATTTTCTGAAGATCGTAACCGCTTCCTTCGCCGCCTGGATCATGAGTTGAAAAACCCTCTCACGGCCATTCTGGCTGGATTGGCAAATTTATCTGTTGCTGAAACGCCCACAGATCGTTCAAGTAGCTTGAACAGCGTTCAAACCCAGGTAGGAAGGCTCCGCCGTCTTGTGGCAGAGTTAAGAAAACTGTCAGAACTTGAAACCAGGCCATTAGATCTCGGCCCGATAGATTTGACCGTTTTTTTAGAGGATGCTTTTGAATTAGCAAAGGAAGATGCTGAAGCGGGGAAAAGGAATCTGACCATTTCAATTCCTCGTGCGCCCTGGCCTCTACCAACCATCAATGGAGATCGGGATCTATTAATTCTAGCCATTCATAATCTCCTGGAAAACTCATTCAAATTTACAGAATCAGGAGATACTATCGAAATGCGGGCATTTGAAGATGGTACTCGTGTGGTCATTGAGATCGCTGATACTGGTCCTGGTATTCCAGAAGATGATCAACTTTTCATATGGGAAGAACTCTATCGAGGCAAAAATGCTCGCGGGATTCCCGGGAGCGGGTTGGGGTTAGCCCTGGTTAGAGCAATTATTACTCGACATAGAGGAGATATCGCCATCCGATCTCGCTCCGGGGAAGGAACCGTTTTTAGTATCCATCTTCCAGGCTAATTTTCCTCATTGAGGTTGAAGCGAGATGAGCAATTAGGAAACTATTCGCTCATATGCTATAATTTGCGGAATTCTAAAAGTCAGAACAGGAGTAGTAGGTCATCCTGCCAGAGAGATGGGTAGAAAATGTGAAAGCTCATCATTGGTATTTGCAGGAATGCCGTCAAGACCGAACTCGCCTGTTGCCCCTGAGTGAAGACGAAGGGGAGACTGCATCTGCGAATGCCACAAAATGTGGAAGTAGTTGATGCCGGGTAAGCCCGTTATAGCGAACTTAAGTGATGTTTTAAGGTTGAAAAGTTAGAAAGTTGGAAGGTAGTGAACATGCCAACATTTAAACTTTCAAACTTTCAACATAATCTGGGTGGTACCGCGGAGCGATCCTTCGTCCCTGAGTGGATGAAGGATTTTTTGTTAATAAGGAGGTACGATATGAAACCAATCAACTATGGTCGCAGATCCTCGGGACTCTCTTTATCCGTTCGCGCGCCCCTCCTTAGCCTCGTACTTGAAACCTGGCAAATCGATCTTGAAACTCTACAAAGAGAGGCAAAAAATGACTGAAAATTATAATCACACTGAAATTGAAAAAAAATGGCAGGATAAATGGGATGCTGACGAACTATACCGCTCGGTGATCGACGAGAGTCGTCCCAAGCATTATGCGCTGACCATGCTGCCCTATCCCTCCGGTGACCTGCATATCGGTCACTGGTACGCGATGACTCCCTCTGATGCACGCGCTCGTTATATGCGCATGAATGGATTCAACGTCCTCTTCCCAATTGGCTTCGACTCATTTGGGCTGCCAGCAGAAGGTGCGGCGATCAAGAATAATATCCATCCCAAGAAGTGGACTTATGCCAATATCGAGCGGATGCGTGGCCAACTGCGCAGCATGGGTGCGATGTTCGATTGGGAACGTGAAGCCGTCTCCAGCGACGAATCCTATTACCGCTGGTCAGAATGGTTCTTTATCCAACTCTACAAAAATGGGTTGGCTTACCGAAAAATGTCCCCAGTGGACTGGTGCCCAAGCTGCAATACCACCCTGGCGCGCGAACAGGTTTGGGGTGACGACCGTCACTGCGAACGCTGTGGCACGCCCGTTATTAAAAAAGATCTCGACCAGTGGTTTTTCCGGACGACGAACTACGCCGATGAGATGTTGAAGTTTGAAGATATCGATTGGCCTCAACACGTCAGGACATTGCAAACCAACTGGATCGGTCGCAGTGAAGGGGCCTCGGTGATTTTCAAAACCGAGGTTGGGGATCACGATATGGAAGTTTTCACCACGCGTCCGGATACGCTCTGGGGCGCGACTTTCATGGTCCTGTCTCCTGAGCATCCGCTGGTGGAGGTGGTCTCCACTGAGGATAAAAAGGCCGAAATCGAAGCATATAAAGACGAGGCCGCGCGTCAATCGGATATAGAGCGTGAGGCAACCGATAAGGAAAAAACCGGTGTTTTCACCGGTGGATATGCCATTAATCCGGTCAACGATGAGCGCATCCCGATCTGGATCGCGGATTATGTCCTCATGTCTTATGGCACGGGCGCAATTATGGCCGTCCCGGCCCACGACGAGCGCGATTTCGAGTTTGCCCGCAAGTTTGGGTTGGAGGTCCGTGTAGTTATCCAGCCCGATGATATGGAAGCCCTCGACGGTGAAACAATGGAAGCCTCTGTCCCTGCCAAGGGACAGATGGTCAACTCCGGGCCGCTGACGGGCACCCCCGGCGATCAATCAGTCGTCAAGGCGATTGAATTTATCGGTGAAAAAGGGACCGGTAAAAAAGCGGTCAATTACAAGCTGCGTGACTGGCTGATCTCCCGCCAGCGCTATTGGGGATCACCGATCCCGATGATCCACTGCGAAAAATGCGGCTGGAATCCTGTCCCCGAGGATGAGCTACCGATTACGCTGCCGGAAGATGTGGAATGGTTGCCCACCGGTGAGTCCCCGCTGAAACTGCATCCAACCTGGAAGCACGTCAAATGTCCGGAGTGTGACGGCAAAGCTGTCCGTGAAACCGACACGATGGATACCTTTATGTGCTCCTCCTGGTATCACCTGCGCTATCTATCCCCCGAATATCACGAAGGTCCTTTTGATCAGACCGAGTATGATTACTGGATGCCGGTTGATATCTATACGGGTGGCATTGAGCATGCCACGATGCACCTGATGTACACGCGATTTTTCCATAAAGCCTTGCGTGATATGGGGATCACAAAAGGGGATGAGCCGATGTCGCAGCTTCGAAATCAGGGCATGGTTTTGGGCGAAGATCACGATAAGATGTCGAAATCCAAAGGCAATGTGATTGCGCCGGATGCGCTGGTGGATAAGTACGGGGCGGATGTTGTCCGTGCCTATTTGATGTTCTTCTCCCGCTGGGATATGGGTGGACCCTGGAATTCGCAAGGCATCGAGGGGACTGTCCGCTGGATGCGCCGGGTCTGGACTATCTTTAATGAGACCGCTAACGTAACGGACGTGACCCCAACCTGCTCGGCGGAAACGAAAAAGAGTCTGCGCCTCAAGTTACACGAGACCCTGAAATCGGTCACCTTCGACTTTGAGAATGTCGGCTTTAATACGATCATCTCTTCGTTGATGGAGTTGATGAACGAGATTTATAAGGCCCGCAGCGAAGGCGCGGTGGGCACCCCCGAATGGGATGAGACCCTCGATATTTACCTGCGCATGTTGGCGCCAGTTGCACCGCATATCGCCGAGGAACTCTGGCAGGTGATGGGCAATGAATATTCGATCCATACCCAGGCGTGGCCCAAGGTGGATGAATCTGCCATCGTTGTAAACGAAATCACGATGGGCGTGCAGGTGAACGGCAAAGTCCGTGATCGCATCACCGTCGCCGCCGATGCGGATGATGACACTGTCAAAGCCGCTGCGCTGGCGAGCGAGAATGTACAGAAATTCCTCGAAGGCAAAGAACCCCGCAAGGTGATCGTGATTCCGGGGCGCCTGGTCAATATTGTGAAGTGAGAATGGCAGATAGAAATCGAAATATGAAACCCTTCGTGATAAGCTTATAAAGAAGATTGATCCCATCCCCCCTGTTGTCCCCCCTTCCCAAAGGGGGGACAATTTTCTTATTGGGACTTGGGAGCAGATTTTCTGCTCCCAAGTCCCTTAGAATTATCCCTCCCCCGCCGAGTATATTAATATATCCAAAACTAAATCAGGCGGGGGAGGGTAGGGTGGGGGCAAATCACACCTCTATCTAAAATCACTCCTTCTATAGATTAGATTTGTGGAGTGTCATAATATTTAAATATTTTTTGATAAACTCTTCTATAATAAGGAAACCTATGACCACACTACCCTTCAACTCACGTCGTTCTTCCGTTTATGGGCGCAAGGGGATTGTCGCCACATCACAGCCTTTGGCAACCTCCGCAGGACTTGAGATGCTGGCAAAAGGCGGCAATGCTGCCGATGCGGCTCTGGCCGCGGCTGCGGCGCTGAATGTAACCGAGCCGACCTCCACAGGGATTGGCGGGGATATGTTCGCCTTGTATTATTCAGCCGACACGAAACAAGTCACCGCCCTGAATGGATCGGGGCGCGCCCCCGCCGCCCTGACGCTGGATCGGTTAAAAAATGAAGGCTTCTCTACCGAATTACCCCGTTTTCATGTCCATACGGTGACCGTTCCCGGGGCATGCGCGGGCTGGATTGACCTGAATACAAAACATGGCTCATTGCCCATGGATGAGATCCTTGCCCCCGCGACTCGACTCGCAAGAGAAGGATTCCCAGTGGGACCGATCACATCCCATGCCTGGAAAGCTGGCGCAGAAGCGCAATTGAAATTTGCCCCAAATGGAAATGAATTAACGATTGATGGCCGCGCCCCTGCGCCCGGGGAAATATTCCGCAACCCGGGTTTGGCAAAAACATTTGAAACCATCGCGCGTGGAGGCGCATCCGCCTTTTATCAGGGAGAGATTGCGGAAGCCATTGTGCGTGTTGTCAATCAGGCGGGTGGCTGCCTGTCAGCGGAAGATCTGGCCTCGCATCTCTCCACCTGGGAAGAGCCGATCTCGACCACCTACAGGGGATATCGGGTCTTTGAATGCCCGCCAAACGGACAGGGCATCACGGCCCTGATCGCCTTGAATATTTTGGAAGGCTTTGATCTGGGAGCGCTGGATTTGCTTTCAACGGAACGAATTCACTTGATGATCGAAGCGCTGCGGCTGGCCTTCGCAGATGCACGTTGGTACGTGGCCGACCCTGCTTTTTCCAAGATTCCCATCCAGGAATTACTTTCAAAAGACTATGCAGATAAACGCCGCAAGTTAATTAATAAAGAGCGCGCCACAATTGACCCCAAACGTGGAACCCCGGCATTATCCTCGGATACGGTCTATTTGAGCGTCGTGGATCAATTTGGAAATGCCTGTTCCTTCATCAACAGCAATTACTGGGGCTTTGGGACCGGGATCGTCCCGAAGGGCTGGGGCTTCACCCTGCAAAACCGTGGTCATAACTTCAACCTTGACCCGGCCCATCCCAACGCCCTTGCGCCGCTGAAGCGACCCTACCATACGATCATTCCCGCGATGGTGACCCGCGAATCCGATGATTCCCTCTACGCCTCCTATGGCGTGATGGGCGGATTTATGCAGCCCCAGGGACATGTGCAGGTGCTCTCCGCGCTGGTGGATGCTGGCCTCGACCCGCAAACCGCCCTCGATCTGCCCCGTTTTTGTATCGAGGTGGAAGAAACCGGCGGCCGTGTGGCTTTGGAAGAAGGAATCCCGAATGAAAGCTTTGTTGAAATGGAGAAAATGGGACATCCTGTTTATTCGGTCGGTGGATTTGAGCGTTCCTTATTTGGCCGGGGACAGGTCATTACCCGCGACCCAGCGACAGGCGTTTTGAGCGCGGGCAGCGATCCGCGCGCAGATGGCTGCGCGATGGCGGTGTGGTGATATTGATTTACCATTCGCTCAATTCGTGTAATTCGTGTTAAAAAATCACCTATAATCCTCCCATGTCTATCCTCAAGGACCCTGAAAAAAGTGAAATCAAAGCCCTATTCGATCTCTACGCTGATTGGGCGGGGAAATCCGTCCTGGAGATCGGTTCCGGTGATGGTCGCCTGACCTGGCGTTATGCGGAGAAAGTTGCCCGTGTTCTTGCCCTTGAGCCGGATGAAGAGGCCCATGCTGAGGCGTTGAATAATCGACCAAGCGAAATGGGGCATGTAGCATTAACCAATCTTGGTTTTGATGAGTTTGCCAGGGGTAATAAGGAAAAATTTGATCTGGCAATCCTTGCCTGGTCACTCTGATGAATGGAAGCAACGAGCATGGTGCATGCTCTCCGGGAAATTCGCAATTTATTGAAACCTGATGGTGCGCTGATCGATATCCGCCCGGATGGGGAATTGAATGAGTTTATTCGTCCGCTTGGGGAGGATGAGCATCTGATCGGGTATCTGCACGAGACCGACGATTATATCGAATACAGGCAGGCGGAAGCCGCTGTCCGGGAAGTAGTTGCAGCAGGATTATTCCGGATAGAGAAAGCAGGGAAATTTACCTTCAATGTTTACGCCGATTCATTTGATGAGCTAAAAATATTTCTTGACGAGAATTGGAGCGATTCCCTGATCAAGGGGGATGTCATTGCAGAGGCCCAAAGACTCGATGATGCCCATGGTGTGGGGAAAGTTATCCTGCGCGAGCAGCCCAGGATCGCTTTATTGAAACCAGTATTCTAAATTAGATTATTTTACACCACGGATTATGGCGCTGCAAAGACCACCGCGCAATACCCAAAGTTTTCATAAAAGGAATAGCCAATCCCGATCTCTGTGTGTTTTGTAGTCAGCAGGTTTTCATTATGGCGTGGGTTGGTTTGGTCCATCACCCAAAAGGAGACAACACCCTGCCCGTTTAGCGGTGGGTAGCTGGCGTGTACATTTTTCGTTACGCCAGAAGCTGCATAGCCAGTTGACGCGACACGCGAAGTGGGCGTGGTTCCATCCGAACCTCATGGGGGAATAGACCGTTGCAGGCCATATCTGAGCTGTGTGCCTGGGCAGCTTCTGCAAGCAGGGTATTGGTTGTCATTGCCGGTAAACTGCTTTGTGCTCGATTGTGGTTGATGATTGCCAAAACTTCAGATACCTGGCTCTGATCAATCGTATAAGCACAGTTGCCGGTGCTGAGAGTCCCGCTGGTTTCTATCGTGGTTGAGCCAGAATCCCCTCCTGCTGCGCCGACAGTGATCATCACCCAGAGGGTTTTATCTTTATCAATCGGGATTGTTTCCCCTGTTGGGGTGTGCAATTCGAAATCGGCCCTATAGCTCCCTCGGTGTTGGGGGCGACCAAATCAATGGCGATATTCAGGGTTTCCAAGCTTAATCCCTATCACCCCAAACCATTCTCCCTGTCTTGCGGAATACATGAAAAAGATCCTGTTTAAGAGCCTTTTGTTTGTATATTTTACCCTTTTATGCAATAATGGATATGTTATATCCGATTAATCAGTGGAGAGGTTGCCATGCCCAAAAATATTGTGATTTTATCTGATGGTACGGGACAGGAGGGTGGCAGAGGCCACGATACCAATGTCTATAAGCTCTTTCGAATGCTTGAAGATCGCACCGATCAACAGGTGGTTTTCTACGACGAGGGCCTTGGCACCGATTGGCGCAAGATATCCGGTAATATAGCTGGCGCGGGCATGAGGAAAAACATTCTTCAATGTTACCAATTTATTTATGAAAATTACAATGCCGGTGATAAAATATTTTTATTCGGTTTCAGCCGTGGGGCAGCAACGGTCAGGAGCCTGGCAAATTTTATTGATTATTTCGGAATCCTGCCCAAATCACGTCCGGAGTTAATCAAAAAGGCATATGCGCTCTATCGCATTGGGCGTG
This sequence comes from Candidatus Desulfolinea nitratireducens, assembly GCA_014382535.1. GTDB lineage: Bacteria > Chloroflexota > Anaerolineae > Anaerolineales > Villigracilaceae > Desulfolinea > Desulfolinea nitratireducens. Next base: position 12,671 of record JACNJN010000090.1, read on the forward strand.
AAGAAAAGATTATAGAAAAGGTGGAGGAGGCGCCAGAAAACCAAAATCTCATGGATTTTGCGACGCAAGGAATTCAAAATCTCAGGGACCTGGGAGATATATTCATGCGCGGGCGGTCACTGAATACCAAGGCGGAAAAATTTATTCATCAACACCCAAACCAATGGGCTTCGATCGAATTTTTGGGTGTTTGGGATACGGTGCCCGCATTGGGTTTGCCCGGCGCTGTGATCGACACTTTTGTTAATATTATTCCGGGATGGAGGCATCGTTATCATGACTTCACCCTCCATTCGAGTGTCAGGAATGCGTACCATGCTCTTTCCATAGACGATGATCGCAAATGGTTCCACCCAACGATCTGGGATTGGTATGATAAGAAATATCAAAAAGTCGAACAAGTCTGGTTCAGCGGCTCGCATACGGATGTAGGAGGTGGATTTGACGAGTCTGGTTTATCCGATATATCGCTGGAGTGGATGGTTCAAAAAGCTGTTTCCCATGGAATCAGGCTCTTTCTCCGATCTTCGAAATATTGGAATTTCTGTGTTGCCCCCGATCCCACAGATCAGATACATTTACCACGTGAGGGCGGCGGGAAAATATACCCTGGAAAGCAAAGATATTGGCCGAAAGGTGTAGAAAAAACCTTTGGGATTCCCAAGGTCCATGAAAGTGTATTTGAGCGGGTGAAACGAGTTGAGGGGTATCAGCCCTGGATATTGCAGAAATTTTCAAAAACTCAGAAGGAGTCATCGAACAAGATCTTCGAGTATGAGGGGGAAAAAGCATCAATCAGGGATTACGATGAGAGTTCCTGGCAGGAGCAATTCGAAATTGAAGGGGATGAAATTAAAACCACGCGGCCAGAAAATGACTACGACAACCTGATTGAACGTGGAGAATGGGGATCTAACAGGCTCAGACGCGATTTAACGCGTTGGAAAAATAAGGGATAGAAAATAAAGTAATTGAGAGGCCCCACCTGACATCCCTGTGTATTTCGAGTTTGTTAGTGGGGCAATTGTATCAAAATTATTTTTTCCATAAAAATACAGTCTCAGAGCGGAGCGAAGCGTAGTCGCCTGTACCCCATAGGGGTGAAGAGCGATTTATAAGCAACCGCCCTTCACTCTGTCGAGTACAGGCGACTACACCGTTCGTGCCGCAAGCACGCCGGTGCGAGACGGCAGGCTCAAGAGCTGTCGCCTTCCGCTCACACCGTCCCGGTATCCCCGTTCGGGCCGGGAGCCCACCGGGGCGAACGGCCTTCGGGAGAAACTGTCATCTTTATTAAATTACCCAATAAATCCTTTTAACCCAAACCACTCCCCTTTTTCCTTGGGATGCGTCATCCCGCCCACCAAAATTTCCTTTTCCACCAATCCCTCGAGGGTGCGATCCAATAAAGGCTTGGGCCATTGGAAGAGTTTCGCTGCGTCCCTTTTGCCTGATGCGCCCAGCATCTCAAAATAGAGTGTTAATAATTTTCGGCGAGCGGCAGATTCACCGATCAGGCGGGCTTGCTCAGGCAGGTCGGGAAAATGCCTCGGCACGATCTCGTAGATATGCGAGTAATGCCAGGCGCCCGCATCCGAGACGCCAATGGGGAGGATCTTGAAATCCTTTTGCAGTGTTTCGAGCGCGCGGCTAAACTCGGATGGTTTGGCATTCGTCAGCCTCGCAGCACGCTTCAAGTCAATCGTATTGAGTGGCCCTTCATCTAATAAAGCCTCATAGACCAATTTGGCGGCCTGTGTCAGGGTTCCCTCCTGATAGGCGATCAGATAATCTTCTTCGGGGGAGCCGTAATTCTCTGTCAGCGCGTAAAAATAGGGGGTGATCTCCAGCGAGACCATCGTCGCTTTACGACGCAGGATTTTCCCGTAATACCAGATCTTTTTGCCGAGCGCGTTATCCTTCCAGCCCCAGGTGATGTGGCCGGGGTCATCATGCTCGTTGGGTACTGGACGATCTCCAGCGACCCCCATCCACAGATTGGGGAGGGGAATACCCTTGATCGGCCAGAAATAGACAAATCCGCGCGCATCCACGAAGGAGGCTGCCTCGGTGGGGCTTTTTAGTTTATCTGACGGTATCAGGCCAAAGGTCCGCGCACGATACGTTTTCAATGCTTCCAATGAGAGTTCTTTCATAAAGAGATTTTATCATCCCGCCCCCACCTAACCTCCCCCGCAAGCGGGAGAGGGATTGTTCTCCCCCTGTGAAACGGAGGGAGCCAGAGGGGGGCGATTTACCAGAAATCCTTGACTTGTGATAAATTTCATGATAAATTATGGCGCATTGTCTGCCATATCGCACAGAGTGCGCCAATAAAATTATGAGCAAAGACCGACGAATTCGACGTACACAAAAGCTTTTAGGTGAAGCGCTGATCGCAATTGCTCTGGAAAAGGGATATAAAAATATCACCATCCAGGATGTGACTGATCGCGCCGATATTGGCTATCGCACCTATTTCCGGCATTACGCCGGGCTGGATGAGTTGCTCGTGGATGTGGCCCAGGGAAGACTGAACGAACTCTACGATAATCTCAAACTGCCCCAGGCAGATGAAGAGGTTGCTGATCCCGTAAGTGTTTTTCGCAATACCGGGGAAACGCTTTTCAGGATCATTCAGGAAAATCAAAATATCTTTCGTGTTTTTCTATTGGACGATGGATTGCAATTTGCCCTTGTGCCAGTTATGAAAGGGGCTCGCAGTAGAACAGAGACTATTTTGAGCGTCCTGCCTCAAAAGAGAATTTCCACGCCGATCGCGGCCAACCATATCATTGCCTCTGCTCTTTCATTGATGCGCTGGTGGCTTGAAAATGATATGCCTTACCCGCCCGAACGAATGGGCAAAATCTTTACCGACCTGATCGTCCAGCCCACCTGGCTGGCGTTGACTGAAGAATAAAGCCCCCACCTGGCCTCCCCCGCGCGCGGGGGAGGGATATTGAGAATAAATCGAATTTATGTCTGTATCTACACAATTTCTCCCTCTAATTGAACTTCGCGAGGTGGTAAAAAATTACCAAAGCGAAGCCGGTGTTTATCCTGCGCTCAAGGGTATCAACTTGCATGTTGAGCGAGGCGAATTTCTCGGCATTATCGGAAAATCTGGCGCTGGAAAATCAACCCTGTTAAATATGTTCACCGGTGTTGATCAGCTTAGCTCTGGCGAAGTGATCGCCCACACAAATGGCAAGAGCATCTCGCTCCATGAAATGAGTGAAAATGATCTGGCCCTGTGGCGCGGACGCACAATGGGCGTCATTTACCAATCCTTCCAATTGTTGCCCATGCTGACCCTCGCCCAAAACGTGATGATGCCCATGGATATGAGCGGGCTATACCATCCCCGGAAAAGTCGCGAGCGCGCTCTTGAATTGCTCGACATGGTCGAATTGATCGACCACGCCCATAAATTGCCCGCATATATTTCGGGCGGGCAACAACAAAGGGTGGCAATCGCACGTGCACTCGCGAACGATCCGCCTCTCATCGTTGCGGATGAGCCTACCGGCAGCCTTGATTCAATCACTGCGGATACTATTTTCCAGCTCTTTGAGAGACTTGTCCAGTCGGGACGTACCATTGTGATGGTTACGCATGATATCGGATTGATGCCAAGATTTACGCGCCATGTGGAAATAGAGGATGGGGAATTGATCGGCGAGGGGAGGCGATCATGATGCCTCAGACTCAGCCCATGCTTGCTTCCGCTGAAACAAAAAATATGATCGAGATGCAGCAGGTCGTTAAAACCTTTGTCAACGCGGCGGGAGAATTCACCGCTCTCCGCGGGATTGACCTGAAACTCCAAGAAGGTGAATTTATTGCCATCATCGGCAAATCTGGCAGCGGAAAATCGACTTTGTTGAATATGCTCACGGGCATTGACCATCCGACAACCGGAAAAGTGATCGTCGAGGGTGTCGATGTATACGCGATGAGCGAAAGCAAACGTTCACTTTGGCGTGGACGCAATCTGGGTATCGTCTTTCAATTTTTCCAATTATTGCCAATGCTCAATTTACTTGAAAATGTCATGCTCCCAATGGACTATGTGGGCATGTACGATATTGATGAACGCCCCAAGCGTGCGATGGAATTATTGCGATTGGTTGGATTGGATGAGCATGCCCAGAAATTGCCGCGTGCTGTCTCGACCGGTCAGCAACAAAGTGCGGCCATCGCCCGGGCCCTCTCAACGGATGCCCCGATCATCGTCGCTGATGAGCCAACCGGAAATCTCGACTCGCGTTCGGCGGCACATATCATTGACCTTTTTGATGAGCTTTCGTCGCGGGGCAAGACCATCGTCATGGTCACTCATGATCCAACGATGACAAAACGCACTTCCCGCACGGTTGTCATCTCGGACGGCGAGTTGGTGAATGAGACGATTGCCCAGGCTTTGCCATTGCTTTCACAGCCCTTAATGAAGGAACTGAGCAATAAAGTGGAGCATCTCCATCTTCAGCCTGGCGAGACAATTATCCGTCAAAAGGAAAAGGTTGACAAATTCTTTATGATTGCCAAAGGGAAGGTGGATGTGGTTTTGCAGGGCCGCCGTAAAGATGATGTCATCGTTGCGCAGCTTGGGAATAATGATTTCTTTGGTGAAGTTGAGTTATTGCACGGTGGCAAATCCATCGCCAGCGTGCGCGCTGCCGTAGACAGCCCTGCTGAGTTGCTTGCGCTATCACGCGATGACTTTAATTGGTTGATGGATGAGTCCCCGCTGACAGAAAAAGCGATGGGCAATATTGTCCAGAAGAGAATTAAGGAAACGAAGCTAGCTGATCGCAGGAAAAAGAAACGGCTATTTGGTTAAAAACTTGCCCTCTCCCGTCCTCGCTTCGCTGGACTTCCCTCTCCCGCAAGGCGGGAGAGGGGGAGCTAGCGTAGCGATGCGGAGGTGAGGGCTGAAACAGGAGCAACACATGCGCCCACGTTGGCGAAAAGTACTTTCAGACCTAATAGATAATAAAGGCCGCACGATTTTAGTAGTTCTTTCGATCGCTGTTGGTGTTTTTGCGATTGGGGTGATCGCTGGTGCCTATAGGATCATCTCTGATGATATGAGCATCAGTTACGCGGCAAATAATCCTGCGAATATTGAAATCCGTATGGATGATTTCGATGAGGATTTTCTTGATACAGTTCGCAACTATGAGGGGATCAAAGAAGCCGAAGCCCGCCGCGTATTTGGGATCCGTATCCGCCCGCTGGGTGAGACGAAGTGGACGTCGGTGGATGTGATTACCATGCAAGATTTTGAAGAGAACGAGGTTAACCTGCTCGTTCCTGTCAAAGGAATTGAGATTCCGCAGAAGAACGAAATCTTGTTGGAGCGTGATGTTCTCGAAGAAATGGATATTCTTCCGGGGGAAACCCTTGAATTTCAACTGAGGGATGGGAGCATAAAGACGATCAAGGTAGCCGGGGTTGTGCAGGATTCTTCCACCGGGGCGATCGATTTTCTCTCTCCTCCATTGGCATATATTTCAACAGATACACTAAAACTTTTCGATCAGCCTGAGGTCTTTAATCGTATCTTTGCGACAGTAGAGACTGGTCAGGATGACGATGAGCATATAAACACTGTTTTGATCGCCCTGAAAGAGAAGATCGAAAAGAATGATTATTACGTAGCACGTACTTTCCGCTCGAAGACGCATGAACACCCTCTTGAATCTACGATCAATGCAGTTCTGGGTATCTTGATGGCGCTGGGCATTCTAATCGTATTTCTCTCAAGTTCGTTAATCGCAAATACGCTCAGTGCCCTGTTAAATCAGCATCTCCGTCATATTGGGATTATGAAGCTGCTGGGCGGACGCGACCAGATCATCTTTAGAATGTACCTTGTTCTATTGGTGGCATTTGGCCTGCTCTCGCTTCTGATCGCAGTGCCGGCAGGTGGACAGGGAGCCTATGCGTTGGCAGATTTTATCGCGGACAAGATGGGATTTTCACTGCTTGGATATCGTATTGTCCCGATCTCCTTTATGATCCAAATCGCAGTGGGGTTGCTTGTCCCTCTAGTGGCAGGATTTGCACCGGTTATCAAAGGCTCGCGTGTGACGGTCCAGAAAGCCATCAGTGGAGATCTCGCTGAAGATTCTGGAGAGCAAGAGGAACGGGGAGCGAAACGGGAATCACGTACTGAGAGATTCCAACTCAGGACAACGCAATTTCTTGCAGATCGAGGTATTCGTATCCCTCGTCCCACACTCATTTCCCTGCGTAACACTTTTCGCAGACGGGGCCGCTTGATGTTGACCCTGTTCACGCTCACAATGGGTGGATCAATTTTTATCGCAGTTTTCAATGTACGGGTAACGCTTCATGAATATGTACAGGATATTGGTAATTATTTCCTTGCCGATGTAACCCTTGACTTTGATACCGCCTATCGCCTGAGCGAAATTGAGCAATTTGCACTTCAGGACCCGCGCGTTGTTTACGTGGAAGGCTGGTCATTCACCTCCGCAGAGATTTTAAATCCCGATGGCTCAAATGCTGATAATGTCAGTATTTTAGCGCCCCCGGCAGAAAGTAAATTAGTTTCGCCTTTGCTGGTCGAAGGGCGATGGATAAAGCCGAGTGATGAGATGAAACTCGATATCAGTGAAGGGATTTACGATTTTTATCCCGATCTAAAAGTGGGGGATTATCTTCCTCTGAAAGTAAACGGAAAAGAAGAAAGCTGGGAAGTGATCGGAATTTTCAAGTTCATTGGGATGCAGGGGATATTGGGTTATGCGCCTTACGAATATATATCGCGGGAGCAAAATCTGGCGAACCGTTCCTTCTCCTATCGGATCGTGACCGAGAATCATGATCGAGTAGATCAAGAGGTGATGGCGAAAGATATGGACAAATATTTCCGAGAGAACGGTTTCCATGTCCAGGAAGCAACTCCGGGCCTCTCGACGCTGGATAGCGCCTCCGAAAGTTTGGATATTCTCATTACCTTCCTGCTCATTATGGCCCTGCTAACGGCAACCGTCGGCTCCATGGGGCTGGCCGGGACGATGAGTATGAATGTTCTTGAGCGGACTCGTGAAATTGGGATTATGCGTGCAGTTGGTGCAACAGATTCTGAAATTATTCGAATGGTCCTTGTTGAGGGACTCCTGATCGGGATGATCTCATGGGGACTGGGAATTATTCTGGCGGTTCCATTTACTTATTTGCTCTCATGGATAGTCAGTTTGGCAATTTTTGAGACCCCCATAACGGTGGTTTTTACGCCAATGGGATATTTTATCTGGCTAGGTTTGGTAATTGTATTGTCCTCGTTGGCAAGTGTCTTACCTGCGCGTAGCGCGGCACGTCTAACGATCCGTGAAGTTTTGGCATATGAATAATTGAAAGTAGCATTTGCAGGGTTGAAAGTTGAAATCCAAAAGTCTAAAGTCTACAATCTAAAGTCTAAAGTCTAAAGTCTAAAGTCTAAA
>JACNJN010000069.1 GCA_014382535.1 Candidatus Desulfolinea nitratireducens
GAGGCTACTGATGAAAGAACGAAACCAAGGCAAAACGCAAGAGCAGGCTGCCGTGATCGATGCGCAAATTGGACGCATCATGCAATTATTCCACCTGCCCGATAATTGGGAGCAGGCAGTAAAATCGCTGCTCGAGCAGAATGTAGATATGGTTGACCCGGAAGCCGAACGCACGCGCATCCGCAAGGCATTACGTGATCTGCGAAAAATGAAACAGCATGGCTTATATGATGGCGAAGAGCATGTCTTCTGGCGTGAAGTGGAAGTTCTGCAGGAAGAATTATCCAGGATTGAAGCGGCCAAGAAACCTTCCATCCATCGGGCAGCAGAAACGCTTCTGGATTTGCCATCCGCCTGGGATGTGGCCACGCAACAGGAACGCGAGGAGCTGGTGAAGTTACTGCTGAAGCAAGTTGGCTGCGATCTTCTGGAAAATCGGATTGACTGGATCAAACCCAAGCCCGTTTATGAGCCCCTGTTTCAGTTGATGGAGGGCCTTCATCCGCTAGAGGATGGGCGGTGGCTGGTTGGCCCCTCTTTGACAATTGGGACTTAAAGGTGTAGCTGTCTATTCCGACGCATTCCGGATTTGACCGTCCCGCTGATCTTGGTTACAATTGCCCCCATTGGACTTTATGCAACAAAAAATCGCCCAGCGGTAACTGGGCGATCTCTTCTGCGTATGTCCTGTCAATAGAAAGAACCGATTAGTTTTATTCAATTGCTCAAGAGCCGTTTTTGACTCTTAGGGTATGGACAACTACGCTCTGCGGTCCTGACGGGCATGGCGCAATCTCGAAGTAAAATGAGATAGACAGGAATTAGGACACTACTTAGACAGCATTATGACAACCTGGAGTTTTCACTGCACTGAACGTGCAGTTTTGTTTTTAATGTGCTCCCATCCTCTTGAAGTGGCTTGATTGTACTTACCCCCATGTAAACTGTCAAGAATAAACAACCCATAAAATATCAGTAGATGCTAATTGCTTTAGCTTCAGTCACTACCTAAAAATAAAATCTGGTCCAACTCCCTCCAACTGATGAAAGAGCCAATGCTCGTTTGCAGAGATTGCTCACCGCCATAAACCACGTAGCCCGCGCTATCGGGCAACTTGTTCAGGTGCCGCCAATAGCTGAGATTAGCGAAATAACTATTGGAAATCGTTTTGCCCGATTTGATTTCTACGGGCAGAATCGCTTCCCCATCGACCAGCAAGCAATCAATTTCTTTACCACGGCTGTCTTGCCAAAAATAAGGATAGCGCCTTTCCCCGTGATGCAAGTTCCGTTTAACAAATTCATTGATCACAAGATTTTCAAAAAGAGCGCCTTTCATATAGTGTGAATTGACTTGTTGCGCAGCACGTATTCCCAGCAAAGAGCAAGCCAAGCCGGTATCGTAAAAATAAAGTTTAGGTGATTTCACCAGTCGTTTGCTGAAATTTTTGTGGAAGGGTTCTAAGCGATAGACGATATAAGAACTTTCTAAAACAGATAGCCACGCTTTAGCTGTATTGGGGCTGATGCCAGCATCGTTGGCCAGGCTGGTGTAGTTGAGCAACTGCCCAGTGCGCCCGGCGCATAATTGGATGAAACGGATGAAAGTGTTGATATCCCCGATATTCTTCATCATGCGTACATCCCTTTCAACGTAAGTCTGGATATAAGCCGGATAAAAATCGGTGGGGGCCAATGCGCGGTCATAAATGCGCGGATACTGTCCTTTGAAAATCAAGCTTTCATAGTCATCAAAAGATTGGGCACCCTGTTCCAGTTCAGCGAATGAGAATGGCAGCAAGTGCAGGATCGCGGTACGTCCTGCCAGGGTCTGGCTGATCTTTTCCATGAGCAGAAAATTCGATGAGCCTGTCAAAATAAACTGAATCTGGCGGTTTTGATCAACAAGCGATTGGATATAGGAAAATAAATCCGGTGTGTTCTGAACTTCATCCAGAATGGCGCCATCGGGGTAATTGGATAGAAAGCCGCGTGGGTCGGTCAACGCGATTTGGCGGATATCCGGTTCTTCCAAGGATACATAGGGTAGGGCGGGGAATACAGCTTTGACCAGGGTGGTCTTGCCGGATTGGCGCGGCCCGGTCAGCGTAATCACCTGAAATTTCTCAGCCAAAGCTACTATTTTTTTCGTAAGCGTGCGTTCGATCATGCCATTACTCCATTGGCAACCTGTGAGCAATCCAGTAATGTGATCATAGCATGGAATACGCAATAGCGCAAACCAATTGCGTATTTGCGACTTACGCATAGACATGCTGGTCGTCGAATATTATTGGTTCCATCCCGAAAATCCGCCCACAAGAAGTCTTGTAGTTCTTGTCGCGCAAGTCTGGTATCCTGTAGAGTATGAATCCGCTATTCCGCCTCAGTTCCCTGATCAAACCTTATATCCCGAAAATTCTGCTTAGTTTTTTCATTCTCATTGCACTGACTGGCCTCTCGCTCGTTGTGCCGCGCATTATCCAACAAGTGATCGATGAAGGCATCGCCAAAGCCGATAAATCCTTTCTGCTCTATGCCGCATTCCTGTTGCTGGGATTGGGTTTGCTCACCGCTATACTCAGTGCCTTTCAGCGCTATATCTCAGAGTGGATTGGGGGTCACGTTGGCTACGACTTACGCAACCGACTTTATGAGCATATCCAGCAGCTCTCTTTTTCCTATCACGATCATGCCCAGACGGGACAACTGATTTCACGCTGTATCGAAGATGTGCGCGCGGTGCAGAACTTTGTCGGCACCTCCATCGTCGATCTGATCCAAATCGTTCTTATTCTTTTTGGTGCGCTCGGCATTATACTGGCCGTCAACTGGCAACTTACCTTGATCGCCATCCTGCCGATCCTGCCGCTCATCTTGATCACCTCGACCTTCGGCTCGCGGGTTACAGAACTTTTCTTCAATGTGGATAACACCCTGGGTGCGCTCTCCTCGCGCCTGCAAGAAAACGTCACGGGCGCACAAGTGGTGCGTGCCTTCGCCCGTGAAGACTATGAAATCGACCGCTTCGATGAAAGCAACCGTGACTATTACGATGCCCGCATCAGCGTCATCCAGCAATGGTCGCGCATTATGCCCACCACCGATTTTCTCGTCACCCTTTGCACGATTCTGCTGCTGGCGTTCGGCGGGAATATGGTACTGAAAGGCCAACTTACCATTGGTGAACTGGTCGCTTTCAACGCCTATGTGCTCATGCTGGCTGCCCCTTCGCAGCGATTGACCTGGCTCGTTAATGCTGCAGGCGAGGCATCCGCTGGCGCACGTCGCTCTCTCGAGGTGCTGGATACCCAACCGGAGATCGATTCCCCTGTAGACGCCATTAAGCTGACCGATCTCCGCGGCATGGTGGCATTCCAAAACGTGAGCCTGACCTACGCAGACGAGCCAAGCGCTTCGCTGATGGACGTCAGCTTGCACGCTGAACCCAACCAACTCATTGCCCTGATCGGTACGACCGGTTCCGGCAAGAGCAGCCTGATCAATTTAATTCCCCGCTTCTATGACGTAACGGACGGAGCCGTGCTGATTGACGGACAAGATGTCCGCAAGCTGGACCTGGTCACCTTGCGCAAACAGATCGGCATTGTGCTGCAAACTTCACTGCTCTTCTCAGACAGCATCAAAGAAAATATCGCTTATGGCCGCCCCGACGCCAGCGACGAAGAGGTCATCGCTGCGGCCCAGGCCGCCCAGGCCGATGAATTTATCGAGAATCTGCCCGAAGGCTACGAAACCGTGGTTGGCGAGCGCGGCATCACCCTCAGCGGTGGACAGCGGCAACGGGTGGCAATCGCCCGCGCGCTGCTGATGAATCCGCGTATTCTGATCCTG
>JACNJN010000067.1 GCA_014382535.1 Candidatus Desulfolinea nitratireducens
AAAATTTAATAGGCTTTCGTTTCTCTCAATTTTCCCCTTTTTATTGAGATGATACTATTTTTCTTCATAAGATTTTTCCTTTCCTAATTAGGCTATCTGAATAATATACCGCATCCGGTTGGATGACCAGAGGCAGTTTTGATTTCTTTACAAGAAAAGCACTGCTATCTATTGAACCAGACGCAATTGCTGGGCCAAATGTTCCCCAGGAAACACTTCCCAGTGCTGAGACAGCAACACCCGCCTGCCTGGGTGATGATCATCTCAAATTTTGATTCAAAATTTATCTATACATCTTTGGAAACTTATTAGTACATCTTTCAAATTATCTCAAGATTCGTTTCGAATCCTCCTTAACCAATTTTTAACCTTTCTGGATGCCTTTTGGATTTATGCCTTATCACTCTCCCCATAAATTCAGGCATGGTCATGGGGTCTATGCCTTGAAGCTGGCAAAAGATGTGGCAGCACTCAAGGCGGTTAGCCAGAATTTAATGCATGCAAGTTTGAGTATTACCGATGGGGTTTATGGAATGCTTTCAACAACAGATATCAAAGAACAAATTGCTTACCCAACTGAAATTAAACAAAAAAAACTAGCAATAATTACTAGTTTTCTTGTTTGGTTTTTGTTAAACCTAGCGCAGCATGAAATGGTCAAAAAGTGGGCCCGGCTGGATTCGAACCAGCGACCCAACGATTATGAGTCGTTTGCGCTAACCGCTGCGCCACGGGCCCTTAACTCACCACCAAGACACAAATGGCCAAAGTTAGCATAATGTTCCCTGCCTGCACTGTGCGGACACCCCAATGTCCTTCAGGAGGCACATGTGTGCCTTTGTGGTGAAAGAGCGGGAGACGGGGATCGAACCCGCGAATGTCAGCTTGGAAAGCTGATGCCTTACCACTTGGCGACTCCCGCGTGGAATAGCGACAGTGATTTTACCGTGATGAGGGCAGTGGGTCAAGCGTCCCCTGTTTATTCCCCCACCTAACCTCCCCCGCGCGCGGGAGCATCCTCTGGATATGCTTCGCGAAGGAACTGTTCTCCCCCTGTGAAACGGGGGGAGCCAGAGGGGGGCGCACTACCAAATTCCCGGCAAAAGCCGATAGCGCGTCCGCTGGGTATAGTCGGCGTAGCCCTCCAATTCGGCTTGCAGGGTCTGGTCTTCGAGAGAGGTGCGCAGGACGAGAATCGCTGTATAAACGGCGACCACGCCAAAGGTCCAGAGCGAATCGAGCAGGATCGGGGTCCCGAAAGCGGCCAGTAAACCTCCCACATAACCGGGATGCCTTACCCAGCGATAAGGGCCTCCATCCACCACATGATGACCGCGATCTTTCTGGATCCGAACAACACCAGAGAAAAAACGGTTTTCCATCAAGGCCCAGGTGCCGATTACATAGCCAAGCAGGATGATCAATAGCGCAAATATCTTCAAAGTCCAATTGAAGTAAATTCCTGACCACCCATCGCGTACATCCAAAGCTGCCACAAGAGGCATAATTGCTCCCCCTAAACCAACCAGACGAGCAAGGACTTTATCCCAGGATTTTGCACCCGCATGCTTGGCAAATTTCGCCCGTTCCGCAAGGAGGTCAGGGTATCGGTTTGCCGCCAGGATCCGGCTGATGATAAAGCCAAATATGGCCAATAAAGCATACAGCCAGGCTTCGATCCAACCCCAATTCCAGGTGATCAGAATCGGTAAAAAGGGAAGCAGGATAACAAATACGAATGTTTGGAGGAGTACACCAGGGGTAAAGGTCTTTTTATCCTCAGCCATGGTATTTTCCTTTCGCACATAGGGAAATCGCATCAAATCACTTTGATATTTTTTTGCAATCTCCAGCCTCTGAGCGGAACGTAGTGGTGTCGCCTGTACCCGCATGGGTGAAGAGCAGTTCTCCCACAACCCGTCCTTCACCCTTCGGGTACAGTCGCCTTCCGCTCAGGAACTGTAATTGATTTCACAAAAATTGAAACGTATCTTTCTCATCGGGGTTTCAGAAAAATTTGCCTGCTAAGAGTATAATATCAAAACTATGAATATAATGAAGATATCGAAAAGCTTTCGCCTACTGCTCCTGTTGATTCCAATCCTGATCCTCTCGTGGACATCTGCCCATGCACAGGATGGTCTCTCCACGATCATGGTCATGACCATAGATGGGGCAATCGCGCCCGCCTCGCAGCAATATCTTGAACGGGCCGTGCAAGTTGCCGAGCGTTCAAACGCAGAAGCGCTTATTTTAGAACTGAATACCCCCGGCGGAAGCGTTGCAACAATGAATGAAATGATCCAGACAATCCGTGCCAGCCGCGTTCCGATCATCGTTTATGTATCCCCAGGTGGGGCAATGGCTGCCTCGGCCGGCACAGTGATCACGCTTGCCGGGCATGCCTCTGCGATGGCGCCAGAGACGATCATCGGTGCGGCCAGCCCGATCAACTCGGATGGCTCGGATATCGGAGAAACTGCCAAGGCAAAAGAGATCGAAGCCCTCAAGGCGACTGTCCGCACCCTGACCGAAAGACGTGGAGCAGAGGCTATTGCCCTCGCTGAAGCAACGATCGAAGAGGCCCGCGCTGTCTCTGCAAAAGAGGCCCTTGAGATTGGGATGATCGATTTCATCGCCAGCGATCTCGGCGACCTGCTTGCCCAGTTGGATGGATTTGAAGTTTCTGTTCTCAACGAGAGCCGGTCTCTCAGCACCGCCAATACCCGTGTTGAGGATATTCCGCTGACGCTGATCGAGCAATTGCTCAAAATGCTGACTGACCCGAATATCGTCTTCATCCTGATCGCCATCGGCACACAGGCCATCTTTATCGAGTTGGGCAGTCCGGGTGGCTGGGTAGCGGGTTTTATCGGCGTGATCGCCCTTGCGCTCGCAACCTATGGAATGGGCGTGCTGCCGGTCAACTGGTTTGGGCTGGTCTTTATCATTGTTTCCTTTGTGCTCTTTATTCTGGATGTCAAAGCTCCTACGCATGGCGCGTTGACCGCCGCCGGAATTGGATCCTTTATCGTCGGTGCGCTGGTACTTTTCAATTCGCCGGGCACGGCCGATTTTGCGCGCGTTTCCGTGCCATTAGTGATCGCCGTTGCTCTGTTGATCGCGCTGATGTTTACCGCCATTCTTGGTTTTGCATTGCGCGCACTGAAGGCCCCCATCCGCACGGGGCATGAGTCCCTCGTTGGGAAGAGAGGCTTTGCAAAAACGGATCTCTCTCCGGATGGGACCGTCAGGGTGGGCAGCGAGCTTTGGAGCGCAGAAAAAGCCGATCCATCGGAAGAAATTTCAAATGGAGAGGGTATCGAAGTTGTATCCGTTGAAGGTTTGCGATTGAAAGTTAAAAAAATTGAATAATTAATCTGCGAGGCACGAAGCAGTCTTCCTATAATGAGGAGATTGCCACGCCGCTAGAAAGCATTAGCGGCTCTCAAAGACACTCCATACACAAAACACACGAGGATTTATGCCTGCTACCCCTACAAGAGATCGGGTAAACCCCGAAGAAATTACCACCAAACCGATGCGCCGCCCTGATTGGATCAGGGTTCGTGCTCCATCGGGCGAAACACATAAAAAGCTAAAAATGCTGATGCGCACAAAGGAATTACACACCGTTTGCGAAGAAGCGAGATGCCCGAATATGGGCGAGTGCTGGGGTTCCGGCACAGCAACCTTTTTGATGCTTGGTGATGTTTGCACCCGCTCCTGCGGATTCTGCGACATTAAACACGGCCTGCCTACCCTATTAAATTGGGACGAGGCCGAACGCGTGGCTCAGGCCGTGAAATCGATGGAGTTGAAACACGCCGTGATCACATCCGTCAATCGCGATGAACGGCGGGATGGTGGCGCACCGATCTTTGCGATGGTCATCCGCCGCATCCATGAAATCATGGATGATTGTTCTGTCGAGGTGCTGATCCCTGATTTCAAAGGCTCGGTCGAGGCCTTGAAGATCGTCATGGACGCCCACCCTGATATTCTGAACCATAATGTAGAGACAGTCCCCCGTCTATTTAAGCTTGCCCAAGCACAGAGCAATTACGCCAATACCGAGGCAACGCTGGTTAACGCCAAGAAACTGCTCCCTGAGGGTTTAACAAAATCCGGGATCATGGTTGGGCTTGGTGAGGAGATCGAGGAGGTCAAGGAGGTCATCCGTGACCTGCGCAGCTGGGATGTGGACATCCTGACCATCGGGCAATATTTACAGCCGAGTAAAAAACATCTTCCGATCGCACGCTTTTACACCTTGGAAGAATTTGAGGAATTGGAAGAATTCGGAAAAGAATTGGGTTTCAAATGGGTCGAGTCTGGGCCGCTGGTCAGATCCTCCTATCACGCTGCCGAACAGGTGCGAGCGTTGAGCAAGGATTACGGAGAAAGAGAAAAGAAATAAATCATCAACTCCCACTGAACTGCACCCAATAGCCAAGACACAAAAAAGAAAAGACCCCGCAGTGGTTTATTTAGACAGACACCTGGTTTGAAAAGGTGTCTGTTTTGTTTTTGTCTTGAATTCAAGCTGCGGTTGTTTAAAAAGGGAATATCTTTGAGTAAAACTCCATCTCCCAAGTGCTATCATGATAAAATTGCCCAATTTTACTAAACAAGTTAGCAATTCACTAAAAGAGAATTAATTATGCCCCTTGTAGCCCATACCCCCCTCCCAACCCTTGAGCATTTAAGACAACACGGACAGGAAGTTCTCAGTCTGGAACAGGCGTTAAAACAGGATTTTCGGGAATTGCATATTGGTTTCCTGAACATGATGCCAGATGCCGCCTTTCAAACCACCGAATTACAGTTTTTACGTTTGATCGGCAGCAGCAATCAAATCGCACAATTCTATGTTTATCCCTGCACTGTGCCCGGTTTATCTCGCAGCAAAGAAATCCAAACTCATATTGATAAATACTACACATCCTTTGAAGCATTAAAGGAGGATGGTCTGGATGCGTTGATCATCACCGGGGCTAATGTCGCCAACCCTTCCCTTGACCAGGAACCCTTTTGGATGTCGTTACAAGAAATTGTCAACTGGGCCACAGTTAATGTTACATCTACCTTATCCTCCTGTTTATCAACCCACGCCATCGCAAAATCGCAAAGTCAAATAGAGCGGAAGTCACTGCCCCATAAAAGGTGGGGAGTATATAATCATCGGATAACTCAAACCGACCATCCACTCCTTATGGATACAAATACCCGGTTCGATGTGCCTCATTCACGTCATAATGACGTTAGCCGGGCTCAATTTGAAGCGGCGGGATATAAAATATTGGTCTACAGCGAAGAGGGTGGCGTTCATATCGCAGTCAGCCCCGATCAATTCCGGCTAGTCTTTCTCCAGGGGCATCCCGAATATGACCGGATCTCCTTGCTAAAAGAATATAAACGAGAGATCAATTTATTTATTTCTGGCGAACGCGAGGATTACCCTCCACACCCTGAGAACTATTTCAATGAGCAGGCAGCTAAAATCGTTGACTACTATCAGGAACTTGTCTTTGCGGCATTGGAACAAGGTAATCCAATAGCCGAATTTCCAGAAAAAGAAATTAAGCCTCATTTGGATAATACCTGGCGCGATACCGGGAGAGCATTTTTCAATAATTGGCTTGGCCTTGTTTATCAACTCACGGATGTCGACAGGAAGATCCCCTTTGTCCCCGGCATAGATCCAAACGACCCTCTCGGTCTAAATAATACAGGAGATAAAAGACGATGAAGCCAGAAACGATTGCCATTCATAGTGGATATGAAAGCGAAGCCACCACCAAATCGGTGGCTGTGCCCATTTACCAAACCGTCGCCTATGAGTTTGATAGCGCCCAACACGGTGCTGATTTATTTAATTTAGCTGTGGAGGGCAATATTTACACCCGCATCATGAATCCCACAGCTGATGTTTTGGAAAAACGAGTGGCTGCGCTGGAAGGCGGCATTGGCGCTCTGGCTCTCAGCGCTGGGAGTGCGGCCATTAATTATGCGATTTTGACCATCACAGAAATGGGTAATAATATCGTTTCCGCGCCCCTCCTTTATGGTGGAACCTATACCCTTTTTGCGCATATGTTTCCTAAG
This sequence comes from Candidatus Desulfolinea nitratireducens, assembly GCA_014382535.1. GTDB lineage: Bacteria > Chloroflexota > Anaerolineae > Anaerolineales > Villigracilaceae > Desulfolinea > Desulfolinea nitratireducens. The sequence goes on from JACNJN010000067.1 coordinate 6,109, forward strand.
CAGGGGATCGAAGTGCGTTTCGCAAAGGATGGCAGTCCAGCCAGCCTTGAGGCGCTCATTGACGACAAAACAACCGCCGTCTACTGTGAAAGCATCAGCAACCCGACCGGAAACATCGTCGATATCGAAGCGATTGCAAAAATGGCTCACCAATACGGTGTCCCCGTGATCGTCGACAATACTGTTGCGACCCCGATCCTGATCAAACCCTTCGATTACGGTGCCGATATTGTGGCTCACTCGCTGACCAAATATATGGGTGGTCATGGCACTTCGTTGGGTGGCATTCTCGTGGATAGCGGAAAATTCCCCTGGGCTAAATATCCGGAGCGCTTTCCGATGTTAAATACGCCTGAGGCTTCCTATCATGGTGTCGTTTATACAGAAGCGATGGGAGAGGCAGCTTATATCGCCCGAGCCCGTACAGTTCCACTGCGCAATACCGGATCAGCGATCAGCCCCTTCAATGCGTTCCTGATCTTGCAGGGTATTGAGACCCTGGCGCTGCGTATGGAGCGTCACTGTGAGAACGCTATCTCTGTGGCAAATTTCCTCAACAGGCATTCACAGGTATCCTGGGTGAATTACGGCGGATTACCAAACTCACCTGATTATGCCCTCGCGAAAAAATATACCAATGGTCGACCTTCTGCTTTACTATCCTTTGGCATTAAGGGTGGATTCGAAGCGGGTGAACGTTTTTACGATGCACTCAAGCTCTTCAAGAGATTGGTGAATATCGGTGACGCAAAATCACTGGCAGCCCATCCCGCCTCAACGACCCACCGCCAAATGTCTGAAGAAGAACTCGCTTCTTCAGGGATCACACCGGACATGATCCGCCTATGTGTGGGCATTGAGCATATCGATGATATTCTCGCTGATCTGGAACAAGCTTTAGCTTTATCAAAATAATTTCAGTAACCAGGATTAAAGCGTAGTTTCAATATTATCAATAGAGATCGGTCTTTCGCAAAACGCCCTTTTCCTGTTAGCAATGCTCTGCGTTGCTGCTTGTTTACAACACCCAAACACAGAGCATTGGGACAAGGTCAATAAAAATGGGAAAGACCTAAGAGATAGATATCTATGCCAGAGAAATCCACCAATAACCATATTTTACTTTTAGATTCTCACCCTTCCCTTTCAAAACGAGAAAATCTTTATTGGATCGTCGGCGGTGCTGGCTCTGGCAAATCAACCGTTTCCAAGGCTCTCGCAGCCAAATTTGAGATTCTCATCTACGATATGGATGCCCAGATCTACGGCGCATATCATGGACGTTTTACGCAGGAACGCCATCCAGTTAACAAAATATGGTCAACTGCGGATAACGGATTGGCATTTTTACTGGATATGACCTGGGATGACTTCAATCAGTTCAACCAGACCGCACTTCCAGAATATCTGGATCTCCTCGCCGAAGACCTGAATGCTACAGATGCCAGCGCCAGCATCCTGATCGATGGGGGGATAAGCAATCCCGGCCTGGTGGCAGAAATCATTTCCCCCAAAAATATTATATGTCTGGTGGGACCGGACCGCTCGAGCGCCGAAATTTGGGAGGGGAGCGATGAACGTTTAGCCATGAAAGAATATATTTACCAATTACCAAACCCAGAGGAAGCGTGGCGGAAATTTCTGGAATTTGACGAAAATATCAATCAAACGATCCTCAAAGAATCTCTGGAAAATAAGATCAGTGTGTGTTCAAGAAGCGTAAATGAATCCGTTGATGAATTCACCATGAGAGTTGCCAATAAATTGGGGATTCAATAGAATTCACAGGAGGCTACCTAATGAGCAAAAAACAAATTGGATTCCTGCATCCGGGGGCAATGGGGATCTCTCTGGCAGTGTCGGCACAGAATTCTGGTCATGAGGCTTATTGGGTTTCAGAAGGCCGCAGCCGGGAAACAATCGAGCGGGCTGCCGAGCATAATCTCATCGAATTGAAAACCCTTGAAGAATTATGCGATAAGTGCTCAGTGATCATCAGCGTTTGCCCTCCCCATGCCGCGACAGATCTAGCCGAGCAGGTCTTGAAGCATTCTTTTGAGGGCATTTATGTCGATGCGAATGCCATCTCCCCACAACGAGCAAAAGATATCGGCGATCTAATGGATCAGGCCGGTGTAGCATATGTCGATGGAGGCATTATTGGCGGTCCGGCCTGGAAAGCAAGTTCGACCTGGCTTTATTTATCAGGCAGCAATGCTGAAGAGGTAGTGTCTTGCTTTACAGAAGGACCATTGGAAACAGAAATCATGGGTGACGAGATCGGTAGGGCCTCCGCATTAAAGATGTGTTTCGCGGCCAACTCCAAGGGGACGACTGCTCTTTTATGCGGTATTGTTGCAGCAGCCGAAGAAATGGGCGTTCGCAAAGAACTGGAAAAGCAATGGTCGCGATATGATCCGAAGTTTGCAAAAGAAACACTTGCGAGGGTTAGTCGAGTGACTGCAAAGGCCTGGCGCTTTTCCGGGGAAATGAAAGAGATCGCCTCAACATTTGAAGCCGCGGGACTTCCGGATGGATTCCACCTCGCCGCATATGAAATCTATGATCGGATCAGCAAGTTCAAAGGCGACGAGTCCCCGCCTCCGGTCGAAGAGGTTCTCGAGGCTTTGCTTAATCCTGATAAACCAAAATAATAGATTTCTTGTAAAAGTCCCTTTTTGACATTGCTCTAGCCGACGGGAGCACATATGCAATAGGTCTAGTATATAAAAATGAACTAAAGCGCCCGGATTCTTCCAGCAATTTCAAATACAGATAATTTTGCGAGGAGGGCTTTACCCGACGAAGCAATCTCACGGAAAATAAGACCCCTTCGTCGTAAGAGTCCTTGATGCTTCTGCGAGGAATCGGCCACTCCTTGCGGAGTCATATTTGGAATTGCCCGGATTCTTCTTGACATGGGGATTTTTAAGTTGTATATTGTGTGAGTACTGGGGAGTAGCCTCCTGCCCCCTGCAGGTCGGATCGTCGTCAAGACAGAGCAAGGCTGAATTCATCTCAGCACGCTCTCGGTGATTCGTGCGCTGTAACAAATAGCGATTGGCGAGACCATCACAATTTTTGTGGTGGTCTTTTTTTTCTAAGGAGAATAAGTATGGACAAGTCAAACGCATACAAATTGGCCATCGTTCTAATATTGACCCTTATGATTCAGGCTTGTTCACCAGAAACGCCAATACCCTACTCAACACCCAAGCCCAAAAACATTTCTGATGAAGTAAAAGATGAATATTTTGCTTTAATAAACCCACTTTTAGATCAATGGGAAGCAGTAATCCCGCTAATGAGCGATAGGAACAGCGGTTGGCTAAACCGTATTATCGAATTACAGGAAATCAGAAACGAATTCGCAAAACTTGGGATAGACCCTTATTTCGATGAGCTTCACTCTCAAATGATTCTACACATGGATTGGCAAATAGCAGCCTATATCGCTTTAGTAAATCCAAGAGATTATTCATCAGGCATTCTTTTAGAAGAACCTGAAGTGATATTTAAAAGATGCAGTTTCCCTGACGCAGAGTAGGAATAAACGATAACCGAGACAGACTCGATGCCCCTCGAAGCCTCGCAAGCTGAGGGCAAGAGCGTAACGTAGAAGTCATCCTTGACAAAGAATTTTTCAGGTCTATAATATGACCTGGTGGTCATATGACCACCAGGTCATATAAAATTATGCCAAAACAAACTTTTTTTAATCTTCCTGATGAAAAACGCGAGAATATCATCAATATTGCTGTTGATGAGTTCGCAGAGTTTGGACTTGAGAATGCGTCCACGAATCGGATCGTATCGAAGAGTGGCATATCCAAGGGAAGTTTCTACCAGTATTTTGAAGATAAGCAAGATATCTTTATGCATTTACTTAAGATCCTTGAGCGAGAAAAAATGGCCTATCTTAGCGGACAATCCCCTCCGAATATGAATTTGGATACCTTTGCTTATTATCGTTGGATGGTTAAAACAGGCCTGGCATTCAATTCTACAAACTCAAAGATGGTGCAAGCTGTGACTCGCGTAATGGTTGGTGAGAGATTCTTTTTCAGTAAGTACCTGACCGATGCCCGCGAAAGAACAAAAGAATTTATAAAAAATATGATCGATAATGCCATTAAAAAAGGAGAAATTGATCCGAGTATAGATGTAGAACTGGCGGTTATGGTCATGGAGGCCTGGCAAAATACGATTACAACTTATATCCTTGATGAAGGTATGAAGCAAAAAGATTTTGCAGCATGGGTCTACTCTGCAAAGACTCAGGAAATGATCGATAAACTCTTATACGTAATGGAATATGGCTTGCGCAAGACCGAATCAGAATTTATTACACGCCCCCCCTCAAACTCCCCCCTCATAGGGGAGAAATAGTCCCCTCTCCCCCAGGGAGCACCCTGCAGATATGATAAGGGCGGAGGGTGAGGACAACAAAGGAGAAATCTATGCTACTACTAAAGTTAGCCTGGCGCAATTTATGGCGTAATCGGCGCAGAACGCTGCTCGTCGTCATGGCCATGGGAATGATGATGTCCTTCCTGGTCATGTACGACGGGATGTTGTTCGGCTTTGAAAGCGCTGTTTACGGCAACGCGATCAAATTGAGCGGTGGAAATATCCAAATCCGCGCAAACGGATATGAAGATTCATATAGTCCAAACCCGATGCTCCCCCTGGGAAATGGACTGGATGCCGTTCAAGCGGCTGAAAGCCAACCCGGTGTAGAAGTAGCTTTACGACACGCAAATACCGGTGGCCTGGTCACAAATCGCGCCGGAGCATTCTCAGTCAGTATAAATGGCATCGAACCGGAAAAAGAAGCCCCCGTCAATCCCATTTTCCAGGAAGAATTTCTTCTGGATGGACGTCTTTTGAAAGGCGACGATGAAGATGTGATCTTTATCGGAAAGGGTTTGGCAGATGCGATGGAGATTGGTATTGGGGACCGCATCACCATGAGCGGCAAAGCCACGAATGATGAGATGCGCAAACGGACAATGACCGTCATCGGGGTTTACGATATCAACCTGCCATCTTTTGAACGCCAGAGTTTGTATATTTCCCTCAGTGAGGCCCAACTTCTATACGATCTTGGCGATGAAGTCACCGAAGTGATCCTCTATACCGAGATCACAGGAAAAGAAAATCCCATCGTAGAGGCGCTGAATGCTTCGCTCACAGGCTATGAGATCTCAACCTGGAAAACGGCCATCCCTGAATTGAGTTCAACGGTCGAGATGAAAAATGCGATCATGACCGGCTTCAGTGCAGTCCTTCTGGGCATCGCCGCGATCGGCATCTTCAATATCTTGCTGATGTCAATTTACGAGCGCACAAAAGAGATCGGCTTGCTCGGCGCCATCGGGCTTAAGCCCCGGCAAATCACCATGCTCTTCCTCTTTGAAGGGATCATGATCGGTTTGGTGGGCGCTTTGGTTGGAACGATCATGGGGTATTTGATCACCTCAATTCTGGGTTTTTACGGAATTAACTACGGCTTTGCAGTTGATATGGTTGATTATATGGCACTAATGGGCTCATATATTTATCCTGCTTTTGATTTCAATCTGACTTTGCAGCGTGCCGGGATGGTGGCAATCATCTCTACATTAGCGGCACTCTACCCTGCCATGGAAGCATCTCGCCGCGAACCTGCAGATGCCCTGCATCACGTTTAGGTCGCATCCATGGATGCTTTCCAAGGAGAATCAGCATGAACTACATTTTAAAAATGTCATTGCGAAATCTGGCGCGTAATAAACGTCGTTCTGCGCTTTCAGCAATCGCAATCGCAATCGGTACTGCCCTATTACTTTTTATGTCGGCCACGATCCGCGGTGAAATGCGCGGTGCATTGGATCTGACGATCAACCTGCGCACAGGCCATTTACAAATCCACGCCGAGGATTACAAAGATGAAAATATGAGCCTGAAGCGTGAGGATATGATCGAGGGACCCCTCGAGATATCCGGCCAGATCGAGGAGATCGCCCAGGTCAAGGCAGCCAGCCCACGTCTGAATATAAGCGGTATCGTTGCCTTCAAAAATGAAACCATCGGCGTACAGATCCTTGGGATTGATCCTCCCTCTGCTACCAACTCAATGTACATCGAGGGCATGGTCGCAGGCGAGTATTTCAGCACTGATGATCATGAAGGGGTCCTGATCGGCCTGCCTCTGGCGGAAAGTCTGGATATAAATCCCGGAGATACGATCGATTTGATCATCAACACCTCCGAAGGGGATACAGATGAACAACGCTTTACTGTTCGCGGTATCTACACCACGGATACCCCTGCTTATGATAAATCAACCATTTTTATGCCGCTGGAAAAGGCTCAAACGATCTCTCGGACCGACAACTATGCGAGCATGATCTATATCCTTTTGCACGATATGGATGATACCGCTGCAGTCAAGGATGCTATCCAGGCTCCCGGATATATCGTTGAAGATTGGGTGGAACTCAACCAGCTCATCGTGATCGTCGAACAACTGTCCAATGCCATGATGTTCTTCTTCAACCTGATGGTCCTGGGTGTCACCTCAACCGTCATCATGAATACCCTTTTGATGGCCGTTTACGAACGCACCCGGGAAATGGGTATTCTGGGTGCACTCGGTATGAAAGCCAAACAGGTCAAAGCCCTCTTCCTGACAGAAGCCACTTTGCTGGCGATTGGCGGTGTTCTGATCGGGCTGGCCATCGGTGTGCCGCTTGTCCTCTACTATGCACAGGTAGGCTTTTTTCTTGGCGATATGGGCATATCAGCAAACTCATCATTTATGTTCGGAAACTCGATCTACCCTTACCCCACGGTTGGTGACGCGATCAGCGTCAGTGTTGCTGCGCTGCTGATCACCATGCTTTCTGGATATTACCCCGCTTCGCAGGCCGCCAAATTGGAACCTGTGGACGCATTGCACAGCAATAACTAGACTATATTACGCACCGTCCCGCAGGTTTCTTCCCCAGAACAGACCTGCCTTACCGCAACCTGCGGGACGCTCTACGTAAACAAAGGAGAAAAACTCATGGAAATCGCAAAACTTACAGATATTACCCGCGTTTACACCATCGGCGAAGTAGAAACCCACGCGCTGCGCGGGGTTGACCTGAGCATTGGCGAAGGTGAATTCACCACATTGGTCGGCCCCTCCGGGTCTGGCAAAACCACCCTCTTGCAATTGATCGGCTGCCTCGATAAGCCGACTTCCGGCAAAGTCTTCATCAATAATGAGGAAGCAACCGGGATGAATCGCAATCAACGAGCTGATCTGCGCAAGGGCACGATTGGATTTATCTTCCAATTCTTTGCCCTGGTTCCCACGCTGACCGCGTATGAAAATGTGGAATTGCCCCTTCTGCTGATCGGCAAGAAAAATAATCACAAAGCCCGTGTGATGGAATTGCTCGACGCAGTCGGCCTCGTTGATTGGGCTGAACACCGCCCCGATCAGATGAGCGGTGGTCAACAGCAGCGCGTTGCAGTTGCCCGTGCACTTGCTTCTGAACCCCTACTGATTCTCGCCGATGAGCCGACAGCCAACCTTGATACTGAAAACGGCGAACAAGTCATGGAAATTATGAAGAAGCTCAACGAAGAGACTGGTACCACCTTCGTCTTCGCAACACACGATCCGCGCGTGATCAAATATGCAAAACGTGTCATCACCCTGGAAGATGGCCTGATCATTGAAGATAAGAACTCTGGAAAGTAGGAAAACCTCATGAAATCATCCCGCTGGGTTCTGCTCCCAATGTTAATTGGTGTGACAATCCTGTCTGCCTGTGGCGGAATCTCCGGAACCCCGGAGGCCATCCCGACCGTCGTCCTCAGTAGTAACGGTGGCAACAGCCAAAGCATAAGTACGGAAACTGTGGCCGCCTCAGCGATCATCGTTCCGGTAAACCAAATTCAACTGAGCTTCCCGCTGACGGGATCAGTCGCTACCGTTGATGTCGCCGAAGGCGATTTGGTGGAATCCGGTCAAAGCCTGGTTCAACTGGATACTGCCATTCTCCAGGCAATAGTCGCTGAAAGGGAAGCAAATATCATTGCAGCCCAAACCCAGGTCAGCTATCTGCGCAGGATCATTAATAGCTCAAACGAAGATATCGATGCAGCAGAAGCCGAAGTCGCCCGTCAAAATGCGATCCTGGATGCCGACCTCGAAAGGCTGAAACAGGCTACCTTGGTCACTCCGATCAGTGGGACAGTCGTTTCTGTGGATATTTCCCCCGGTGAAACTGTTACCCCCGGCCTGATCGTGATCACGATCGGTGATCTGACAGAAATGCAGATCGAGACAACTGACCTGAGCGAAAGGGATATCCCTAAGGTAAAAATTGGTCAATCTGCCACAATTAATATCGACGCCCTCGACCAGGAAGTGAATGGGAGGGTAAGTCGGATTGCGGAACAGGCTTCGAGCGTCGGTGGAGACGTGGTTTATACAGTGATCATTTCCCTTGATGAAGAGATTCCAGAGGCACGCTGGGGTATGAGCGCTGAAATCAAGATCGCTGTAGAAGGGTGAGGCTGCGATGAAAAACCAAAGCTGGATGGGGCTTTTGCCCCTGCTCTTGCTGATCGTCAGTTGTAATTCTGCGCCCACCCCTGCAACAGAGTCTGCTCCTGAAATTCCATCTGCTGATGCAGAAATTGCTGAATCGGATTTGACCGAGGGAATCGTCGTTCCCGGACAGCAATCGACCCTGAGCTTTCTGATCGCTGGTTCCATTGCTGAGGTCTTCGTTGCAGAGGGCGATCTTGTCCAAGCCGGAGAATCTCTGATCGAGATTGATGCCCCTGAGCTGGATAGCGCAGTTTTGGCGGCAGAAGCCTCCCTGCGGATCGCCGAATTAGAACTGGTCTATTGGACCTGGGCCCACAAAAATAAACCACCCGAGAGGCGCTGGCTGGCTGAAAATCGGATTGATGCGGCAGAAAAGGCAGTTGAGACCGCCCTCCTCAGCCGTAATCAAAAAACGCTCCTGGCTCCCTTCAATGCGACGGTGGTCGATATCAGCGTAATGGTGGGTGAGGTCGTCAGCCCCCACCTGGGTGTCATCCTGCTGGCCGATCTGGAGAATCTCAAAATCGAGACCACCGATCTGAATGAGCGGGATGTCGTCCATATCAGTGTTGGGGACACTGCGCTTGTCTATATTGAAGCGCTGGAGTTGGAAATCGAAGGTCTTGTTGTTGCGATCTCCCCCATCCCCACTGACAATAGCAGCGATGTGGTGTACACTACAACGATCATCCTGAAGGAATATCCTGCATCCCTGCGCTGGGGCATGAGTACAAAAATTGACTTCGACAGAAACCAGTAAAAATTCACCACCACAAAATATGGAGCGAGATGGTCTGCCTCTCTGGAGGCGAATCGTCTCGCTTTTTGGTTGGACACGCCATAGCAGCATCCTCCTGAGCGTTTTCTTCCTGACGATCGGTCTGATCCTCTACGTTTGGTGGCCGCTGGCAGAGGAGGTCCTTTCCTATATTGACTGGACTGGCCCCTGGTGGCTTTATATGGATTGGCTCCTGATCGGCATTTTTCTCTTTATGTCGGTCGCCATCGTTTCGCGCGCGGATTTGGGCCTGGATTCGTTAACCATCATTGTCGCCACCTTTGGCGGATTGGTGATCGAATCCTGGGGAACCCAGACCAATCTCTGGCATTATTACACCGCTGAACGCCCGCCCCTCTGGATCATCCCTGCCTGGCCGATTGCTACGCTGACGATCAATCGCATAGTGCGTTTGTTAAATTATCTTTTTTTAAACCGCCAAAACGCCAAGAAAAAACAAAATACCAAGGGAGCAAAACCATTAACAAACCTTGGCGCCTTTAATGAAAACTTGGCGAACTTCGCGTCTTGGCGGTTAAAAGTTCTTTACTGGTTTCTATTCCCTGCCTTCTTCGCTCTGATGCTCTCTTTTGTCGCTCCAACCTTTGATAAATCCTATACCCTACTCTCCATATTGCTGGTTGCGCTGCTGATATTGACCCCCACCAATTATCGTACCGCTGTGCTGACATTTATCGCCGGAGCCGGGTTGGGATATTACCTTGAGCTTTGGGGCACCACCCGCGAATGCTGGACCTATTACACCTTTCAGAAGCCGCCCCTTTTTGCAGTCCTCGCCCATGGGATGGCGGCGGTCGCCTTTTGGCGGACGGAGAACTTGGTCAAGCTCGTCTGGGGGAAAATAAGACCTGGTTCATTCTCTGCCGAAAAAGTTATGGGGGATTAGATGAAGCAATCAGAAATAGAATTATTGCGAATGCTGGCAAAACGCCTTGAACGGTTGTCCGTCGATTCTCTCTGGGCGCGGCGAGCCAGCGGATTACGCGGCAATATCATCAAAGTGCTGGAGGAGATCGACTCTGGGGGTGATATCAAAGATTCGCGCCTCTCCGCGCTGATCGACCGCGCCTTTGAGGTCCTCAAGCATGCTGCCCAGGAAATTCCTGATATCGACGAGATCAGGAAGAAATATAAATAAACACCCTTCCCCAACAGTGGAAATATCACCTTCGTGGAATGCAGCGCCTCTGTCGTCGCTACGCTTCTCGCAACTTCAGTAATTTATTGCTTTCGACTTTTGACTCTCCCTACTGTTCAATCACATTTGCAACCTTGAATATATGGTAGGATTCACTGAAATTTTTCTGAGTATTCGTTAGCACGCTAAACCCTTTTTCCCAATGTTTGGCAACTAATATTAAGAACGAAAGCTCATCACCCATCATAATTTTAAAGGAAAAAACATGGAAATGCTGAAGAATATCTTCTCAGATAAAAAGAAAAGTATGTGGCTCATTATTGGAGCCGTAGTTGTGGTCGTTCTGGTTATACTGCTTGGATCAGGAAGAACGACTGCGAATCTCGCCGGGACAGCTGGCGTGGTCTGTAACTCTTCGATCATCGATTCAGATCCAGCCATGGGGCAGATTATGGCAGCATCGGGCTTATTTCTGCGCGTAAGCCCAGACGTTAACGCAGCCAGTTTGACTGCATTGCCAGTCTGCTCAACCTTTGAATTACTTGGGCGCTCCCCTGACAGCCAATGGCTGAACGTGAATGGTGCGGACAATGAGGGATGGATATTCTATTTCGAAGAGGAATATGTAAGGTTCAATGCCAGTGTGAGCATTGAAGACCTGCCGATCTCGAATGCCTCTTACCAGCAGACCTCATCATCAGGCGCATCCTACACAGCAAATGTTCTGATCAGTATTACAAATAACACAGCAGATGTTATTATCTCGAAAATGTCATCCAATGCTTCCTTTTACGTAATGCTCGCCTCAGGCAATAAGTCAATCGTTTTCACCCAGGGAAAAGCTGACGCCAATGGGAATGCCCACTTCCAAAAAGCAATGCCAGGCGTCTGGGCTGATGGAAGCGCGGTGCTTTCAGGTCAACTGACGATGAATGTCTTTTTATCCCAAACGGATACGCAGGTGGCAGCCCAACCCTTTGTCTACTATCGTTAATTGCAGATATTTGGGACCATCCCATAGATATCCCTGTACAACTAACTTCCTCAGAAATACGAGACCTACAGCTACTTTACAGATTAAGGGGATGAGCCTGAACACATTGGGTCACTGGTCCCCCTGCGGGGTCAGGCGAATCCAGCCAGGTAAATAGTGAAGTATATGGCAAGCAAAGACTTCGAAAGGTTCCCTCGAAGTATTGGAAACGAGTCTAGAGAGGATATAAAACATATACTGAGATGATTCAAATCATGTCTAGAGAAGTTTCCAAACGAGTCTAGACTCGTTTTCGAACGAGATAAGAGAGGTTTCTAAACGAAAAAAGGAAGGTTTTAAAATGAGTGGGTATAGACGGGAATGTGGATTACAAAAGGCTTCCCCTACCCCCTAACCAACCCCCAAACGCGACCTACGCTCCAGGCACCGATAAAACCAGCTCCCATGCCCACTAAAATCCCCGCCAACATCCCCCATAATTGACCGGCTTTGCTCCCCACCGCCATCCCGGCGAAGCCACCAGCCAATCTACCGAGCCAGATCGCCGCTATCATTGTGAGTGCAAGACCGATCAGGTCGAGGGCGGTATTGCGTAAGAATTCTGAGAGCGTATTTTCGCTATGCTCTTGCCCTGTGCCTGTCGAAGGGTTGTGCTTTTGCCAATTTCTTTGAATGGTGAAAATAATTGCTGTTCCTATGCCGAAAACGAGTATTCCCATGGATAAGCCACGAGATGAATCAGGGTAGAAAAGCAGGGCAACCAGCAGCGCGACAAGCAGCAGGATGGAGATGGTCGGGGCGTGTTTTTGGAAAAAGATCAACATTTATGATTTCCGTTTCTTCCACAAACGCCAAAGGAATTTACCGATCAATGCACCAATGATACCTGCTCCCCAGAGGAGACCAAAAGGGAGTTGTTTTATAATTTCCATATTATTCTCACCAACTATATTCTATGTAATCTCTAGTTTTTGGAGTAAATTTTCTGCTTGCTCTCTAATATCGCCCATCAACTGTTCTTTACGCTTCAATCCTTTGATTAGATCATTAATGGCACTTTTATTATTACCAACCTTTTCATATAAAATACCTCTCCTACAATATGCTTTGGGATTATTCGGATCTTCTTTCAATACCTTTGTCCATTCATTAATGGCGGCAGGGTAATCTCTAACCTTCTCAAAAATTATCGCCCGATTATTATGACCAGCCTTCGTATTTCCTAATTCAATTACCATTTCAGCATCATCCAAAGCCAATTCAAATTCTTCTCTAACTGAATGAATAATACTTCGATGATTATAATATTCTGCCTCTTTAGGAGCTAAAAGAATTGCACTTTCTATGTCAGCAAGCGCCAGATCGGTTTTCCCAAAACCCATATTTGCAATACTACGATTATAATAAGCTATATCATTCCCAGAATTTTTTTCAATCACATAGTTTAAATCTGCAAGCGCATGGTCATTTTCTCCTTGGTTTATATAGGCAATTGACCGGTGAATGTATGCATCTTGATATTCAGGTAATAATTCAATAGCTTTTGAAAGTAATTTAATAGCCTTTTTGAAATTGCCTTTGATCGATTGGGTTGTTCCTTCTAGATAATATTGTTCTGCAGTTTTCTTCGATAACCAATTCATAAATAGTTCCTCTTAGAACATAGTGAGCTAAGTATAATCATCAGTCTATTAGTTATTTTATGATTTAACATTTTATTTAAAAAAATGCGACTAAATTTAATTTTGCATTTCTTTCCACAGGTGATATGAAAAATATTGTCCCAAACTAAAGGATAGGATTGCACTAATTACTCCGATCACCAATAATACTGGTGAACTAACATCCCAGAGTATGCGACTATAAAAACTAAACAAGCTACAAAATCCACCTATGCTGACTAACAAAAGTAGAGTCAGAAAGTTGTTCATACGACCTTTTATCGAATTCACCTTCCAGAATCTATTGATATTGCTTTGTGATTTGACAAATCTAATATTTAGGTATGGAGAAACCCAAACTAATATATACCCAACCAGCAAAAATACAATCCAAATCCACCCTTTTAGGGCTGTTCCAATACCATGAATAGCAGATGCTAACAAGAGATTTGTGATGTTAAAAAGAACTAGAAATCTTGCGAAGAGATTTGGTCTGATGCTATTCAAAAAACTACTAATTCCAATGGTAAGAGATAATCCCAAAACCGTGACTAAACTAACAGGTGACGGATCTTTAAAGTCAGGCATACTAGCAATTATTAATCCTATTGTGGTAAATATAATAAATACCAACAAACTCCAAAATATTGATTTCATCATAAGGAATTCTTGCTCCTAATATCCACAATATTACTGTTTATAAAAATTTATACAAGACACCTTCTAATGGGTAAATCAAATAGAGTTCGGATAAAGAGTTGTGTGTCCATATTTTCGTAGG
>JACNJN010000031.1 GCA_014382535.1 Candidatus Desulfolinea nitratireducens
CATTCACGTGCGGTTTTGATCGATCAAACTTTTCCTTTGCCATCTCTTTCTCCTTGTATTATGAAAAAGAATAATTCAGATTATTACTTCAGTATTTCTTCCATTACCTTTGCCGAAACTGGCGAGTAATGGTCAAATTCCATTGAGAAAACACCGCGTCCTTTGGTTCCAGAACGCAAGTCAGTTGCATATCCAAACATTTCTGCCAGAGGCACCATTGCACGGATTGCCTGAGCATTTCCGGGGCGCATTTCCATTCCCAGAATATTTCCGCGGCGACTATTGAGTTGTCCCATTATATCGCCAAGATATTCTTCAGGAACAACAACCTCAACTTTCATCATTGGCTCAAGCAAAACTGGGCTGCCTTTACGAACACCTTCGCGAAAAGCCATGGACCCAGCTGTTTTGAATGCCATTTCACTTGAATCAACTTCATGAAATGAGCCGTCAATTAGAGTCACCTTCACGTCAGTGACTGGGTAGCCTGCTAATACTCCACTGTCTGCCGCTCCCAAAACACCCTTTTTAACCGCAGGGATATACTCTCGCGGAATAGTCCCACCGAATATCTTATCCTCAAATTCGATGCCGCTACCCCGTTCACCTGGCTCCATACTCAAGATCACATGTGCATACTGACCATGGCCACCACTTTGTTTTACGTGGCGATAATCTATCTTTTCAACAGTTTTGGTAATCGACTCATGGTAAGCCACACGTGGACGACCAATATTTGCCTGCACTTTGAACTCACGCAACATCCGATTAACCAGCACATCAAGGTGCAACTCGCCCATTCCCGAAATGATCGTTTGACCTGTATCTTCATCCTTACGAACACGGAAGGTGGGATCTTCTTCGGACAGCTTGTGTAAAGCGTTTGCCATTTTCTCCTGGTCTGCAAGTGTCTTTGGCTCAATCGCCACAGAGATCACAGGATCAGGGAAGGTAATATTTTCAAGAACAACTTTTTTGTTATCACAAAGTGTGTCACCGGTAAAAGTGCTCTTCAGCCCCAAAACTGCGGCGATATCACCTGCGCGCACTTCGGTTACATCTTCACGACGATCTGCGTACATCCGAATCAAACGTCCGATCCGTTCACGCAGTCCCTTTGTCGTATTATTGAGCGTCTGTCCTTGCTTTAGCACCCCTGAATAGACACGAAAATATGCCAGTCGTCCTACGTAAGGGTCAGTCACAATCTTAAAGATGAGCGCACTCAGGGGAGCATCGTCATCCGCGGGCAACGTAATGATTTCTTCTTCGTCATCAGGCGATACGCCTTCAACCGGAGGGATATCCGCTGGCGAAGGAAGGTAATCAATAATTGCATCAAGAAGAGGTTGAACACCCTTATTTTTCAAGGCAGTACCACAAAACGCTGGGGTAGCCTCATTCGCAATAACTGCTTTGCGAATAGCAGCTTTAAGTTCTTGGACGCTGATCTCCTCACCCTCAAGATATTTGGAGGTAAGATCATCGTCAAGTTCGGCAACTTTTTCGACAAGTGTTTCGCGAGCGGCTTCAACTTGCTCTCGCATCTCAGCCGGAATCTCGACGACCTGCGGGGTTGCGCCCAACTCATCTTCAAAGATGATTGCGTTCATCTCCAGGAGATCAACTACACCTTTGAATTCTGCCTCACTACCAATCGGAACCTGCAGGGGAATTGGATTAGCCCCCAAACGTTTCCGAACCATATCAAGGGTGCGTTCAAAAGAAGCACCAGCTCGATCCATTTTATTAATAAAGCAAAGACGCGGCACACCATAACGATCTGCTTGACGCCAAACAGTTTCACTTTGCGGTTCTACGCCTTGAACAGCATCAAAAATAATGACGCCGCCATCAAGAACACGCAAAGAACGTTGTACTTCTGCTGTAAAGTCAATATGTCCAGGCGTATCAATAATATTAACTTGATAACCCTTCCACTCTGCGGAAACTGCCGCAGAGACAATGGTGATTCCCCGTTCACGTTCCTGGTCCATCCAATCGGTAACGGTTGTCCCATCATCCACTGAACCAATTCGGTGTGTTTTGCCTGTATAAAACAGAATTCTTTCTGTTACTGTTGTTTTACCAGCATCAATATGGGCAATAACACCAATATTACGATACTGCTCCAGAGGATAAGCGCGTGCCATTTCGTATATACCTTTATATAATTATGAACGGTAATGAGAAAAGGCGCGATTGGCCTCTGCCATTTTATGTGTTTCGTCGCGTTTACGTATAGCTGCCCCGGTTTCGTTATAGGCATCCAACAATTCTGCTGCGAAATTCTCAGGGAAAGATTTCCCTTTGCGGGCACGGGTGGCGCCCAAAAGCCATCGAATTGCCAATGCAAGACGACGCTCAGGGGTAACATCCATCGGCACCTGATATGTAGCACCACCCACTCGACGTGGGCGCACTTCCATACGAGGAGATACCTTGGTCAACGCAGTTTCAAAAACCTCAAGAGGTTCTTTTCCGGAGTTTTCGCCAAGTAAATCCATGGTGTCATATACCAGCTTTATCGCAGTGCTTTTCTTGCCGCGCTTTAAAACATGGTGAATGACAGTCTGTACGCGCAAACTGTTATAGCGTAAATCGGGGGAAAGTTTTCGTTTTTCGGGTCTAGATCGTCGCATGATAATACTCCATTAAACTATTTACTTCGGCCGTTTGGAGCCGTATTTCGAACGGCTTTGGCGGCGATCGCCAACACCAGTTGTATCTAAAGAACCACGCACAATATGATAGCGAACACCTGGCAGATCCTTAACACGACCGCCGCGCACCAAAACAACTGAGTGCTCCTGCAGTTGGTGACCTTCCCCAGGGATATATGCTGTTACTTCAAGACCGTTCGTCAAACGAACACGGGCGATCTTGCGCAAGGCTGAGTTAGGTTTTTTAGGCGTCATTGTTCGAACAATAGTACAGACACCTCGTTTTTGCGGCGCACCCTGTGGCTGACGAACCCGACGTTGTTTCATCGAGTTATAGGTATAAAGCAAAGCCGGGGCTGTGCTTTTTGCTTTTTTACTGCTGCGACCCTTGCGGACCAATTGGTTAATTGTGGGCACGTTAGCCTCCAAATAAAATTGTAATCTAGTCCAAAAAAAACGTTTTGCCAACAAATGAGACCATCAATACACTATGATGGCCTCATTTTTTTATCAGCGGGAAGGAAATTCGCGTCTTTTTAGGCAACGAAAAATGATTTTATCACGCACTGCCGGTACCGTCAAGAGATTCTCTCTCAGAAATTATCGGTTGGCTTACCGATAGACATCAAGCCTGTCCCCAGTCTGGGGGGACGCATTTTAGCTTCATCTTTTCCAAATTTAATGACATCACCTGTTTCGTCTATCGCCTCAACAGCCAAACCAAGACTCTGCAGTTCTTTCACCAATACCCGGAAGGATGCGGGCAGACCAGGATCTTCCATCGGCTCGCCTTTGACTATAGCTTCATAGGTATTGACACGCCCAATGACATCATCTGATTTCACTGTCAACATTTCCTGCAAAATATGGGCAGCACCATAAGCTTCTAACGCCCATACTTCCATTTCACCAAAACGCTGGCCACCGAATTGCGCCTTACCACCCAGAGGCTGTTGAGTTACCAGGCTGTATGGTCCTGTAGAACGGGCGTGAACTTTATCTTCAACCAGATGGTGCAACTTAAGAACGGTCATAACGCCAACTGTAACCGGCTGATCGTAACGTTTTCCAGTCTTCCCATCACGCAGAACCTGTTTGCCCAGAGTTGGGATTGGCACCCCTGTTTTTAGCATGATTTCCTGCGCCTTCTTGGCGAGGTTTTCATCAGAAATATTCTTGGTATAGCCCTGGGCTTCTAGCCACAAACGCTGACAGGCACTAATTGCGTTTTCATCACGTTCCGTTGTACGACGATAATTCACTACGACATCAGGTGAGAAAATCGTCTCTGGATCAAAGCCGCGATCACGCAGCCACTCATCAGCTGTTGCGCGACGAGCATAGGTTTCATCCGTTGCAATTTTGAAAATGTCGTAATCGCGTTCACCAAGCCAACCCTCAAGATAAAGGCGACGAACTTCGTGATCATCTTCAATCATCTCCGGATCATATTCCTGTTCGTTGAGCCAGGCCCATGCAGTTTCAGCTGTTTCCTTCCAGGCCTGATCGATAAGCCATGCGCGACCGAGCTCGGCTTCGATTTCAGCTTCAGTAGCTCCATCAAATACAGGGATGACAGCTCTATATCCCATTCGTTTGGCCGCCCAACCCATGTGGACTTCGAGTACCTGACCAATATTCATACGGGCGGGAACACCAAGCGGATTCAGGATGATATCGACTGGCGTGCCATCTTCAAGGAAGGGCATATCCTCAACCGGAACAATGCGTGAGACCACACCTTTATTCCCATGACGCCCAGCCATCTTATCTCCAGATGTGATCTTGCGACGCTGCGCCACAGACACACGCACCATCATATCCACACCGGCTTTTAGATCAGAGTTTTCCTCGCGGGTAAAGACCTTTACATCCACAACTTTGCCACGTTCACCATGAGGCATCCGCAGGGAGGTATCTTTGACATCCCTTGATTTCTCACCAAAAATAGCACGAAGCAATCGCTCTTCAGGGGTGAGTTCTTTTTCACCTTTCGGCGTGATCTTTCCTACTAAAATATCATTCGGCTCTACTTCAGCCCCAATCCGAATGATGCCATTTTCGTCGAGATCTTTAAGCGCGTCCTCACCAACATTGGGAATATCACGGGTAATTTCTTCTGCGCCCAGTTTTGTGTCTCGGGCTTCAACCTCATGTTTCTCAACATGGACAGAAGTAAAGCGGTCATCTTGTACCATCCGCTCTGAAACCAGGATCGCATCTTCAAAGTTGCCACCCTCCCATGAAAGGAAAGCCACAACGGCGTTCTGGCCAAGGGCCAATTCGCCCGCATCTGTAGATGAGGAGTCAGCAATAATATCGCCTTTGCCAACTATTTGCCCTTTGACAACTGCCGGACGCTGATCGATACAAGTGCTTTGATTGGAGCGCTGGTATTTCTGCATTTGGTAATTGCGCATTCCACCATCTTTTTCACGGATGATAATTTGGCTTCCTGTCACCGAAGCGACTTCACCTTCTTTTTCAGCAACAATAACTTGGCCAGAATCCAAAGCTGCGCTGTATTCCATTCCGGTTGAAACAAGCGGAATTTCAGGGCGCAACAATGGGACGGCTTGCGCCATCATATTTGAACCCATCAGAGCGCGGTTTGCATCATCATGCTCAAGGAAGGGGATCAAAGCCGCACTAATACCAACGATCTGGTGCGGGGCAACATCCATATAATCCACTTTTTCTGGGGAAGCAAACAAAAATCCAGAGTGATTGCGGGAAGAAATGCGCCTACGAACAAACTCATCTTGAATATCCAAGGGCGCATTTGCCTGCCCAATAATATATTTATCTTCTGTATCTGCTGAGAGATATTCGATCTCTGTTGAAGAAACGAATGGGATCACAGGGATATCTTTTTTCAGCTTTGCGATATTTTTGAGCATGTCAGCAGTGATCCGCTCGCCATCTTTAAATAGAAGCGCATCTTTATTATCCAGTAAATCGCCTCGAAGAGCACGCCCTTCAAGAGCGGAGTCGTCGCTAGCAAGAGTTCTAATTACTTTACGATACGGAGTTTCAATAAAGCCATATTCATTGACACGTGCAAAAGATGCCAAACGACCGATCAAACCAATATTTGGACCTTCTGGGGTTTCAATCGGACATATTCGCCCATAATGCGAGTGATGAACATCACGAACATCGAAACCCGCTCGTTCACGGCGCAAACCGCCAGGTCCTAATGCAGAGAGCGTACGTTTATGACGCAATTCTGAAAGCGGGTTGGTCTGATCCATAAATTGTGATAACTGACTTGAGCCAAAGAATTCACGCAAAGAAGCAACCACCGGGCGGATATTAACCAAAGACATTGGTGAAAGTTGATCTTGATCGCGAATGGACATTCGCTCTTTGATCACACGCTCCATTCTGCGCAATCCGATCCGCAGCTTGTTTTGAATCAACTCACCCACTGTTTTCACGCGGCGATTGCCAAGGTGATCAATATCATCTTTTCGCTCAATCCCGTTATTGATCAAAATCATTCTGCGCACCAAACGGATAATATCCATCTTGGTAATATTTCGGTGCGCAATGGGAACATCCAGATTCAATTTCTGATTTAACTTATAACGACCAACACGTTCGAGATCATAATGACGCTGATCAAAAAGTTGCTCCTCGAGGAAATTCCGTGCATTTTCAAGTGTGGCGGGATCTCCGGGACGCATCCGTTTAAAGAACTCGATCAATGATGCTTCCGCGATACTCAGCTTGCCTTCGGCATCCCACTCTGGTTCCTGCCTCAGTGTGGAGGCGATATACATCCGCTCCGGGTTGGTATCCACATCTGAAAAGAGCGCCATGATTTCTTCATCAGAGCCTGTCTGTAGAGGGGAATCCGGGCGACCATCGTCAACAGCAGCTAAAGCACGCAAGAAAACGGTGATCGGCACAGTGCGTTTACGATTAAACTTCAGGATAATATAATCGCTTTTGCGGGTCTCAAATTCCATCCACGCACCGCGATCAGGAATCGATTTAGCAGTTGCAAGTAGACGTCCAGTGGCGCGATCAGGGTTGGCTTCAAAATAAACCCCCGGGGAACGAATCAACTGTGAAACGACCACACGCTCCGTCCCATTGATAATGAAAGTTCCCTTATTAGTCATTTCGGGAAAATCACCGATAAAGATATCCTGTTTGATCGGCTCAGGAACATCCTTCCCCGCTAAAAGAACAGATATATATAAAGGACTGGAATAGGTGAGATCGCGTTCAATGCACTCATCTATGGAGTATTTTGGTTCTTCAAACCAATATTTCAATCCCCACTCTTTCGCTTCGGCACCCTGGCCGGGAAAGTAGAGTTGCATTTTCTTGTTATAAGATTCAATTGGGGAGATCTCACGAAAAAGACTCTCAAGACCATCGCTTTTTAGGCGTTTGAAGGATTCAATTTGGACTTCAATAAGATTCGGAAGATCGAGCGTGACAGGGATACGCGCGTAACTTTTTTTAGGCAAAGCAGTTGCCATTCGACTCTCCTGATCGTTGTTTTGGATATGCGATTAAATCAATACCGCCCCACTTCTAGTGGGACAAGCAATCTTGGATTATAAACGAGAGTTCCTGTTTCAGTCAAGTACTTATTGGAGCAATTTTACTAACCCACTCTCCCATTTTCTCAGCTACAATAACTAAGCTATACGCGCAGATTCTACCACGCTTCTCGCAACTTAGATATAAAAAACGGGTTGTTTTGTGCAAGGTTATTTTCGCCACAGGAGGCAATATGTCATCTCATGAATCACCGCAAGTAAACGATAAACGTGAAATTTTTGGCTGGGGAATGTACGATTGGGCAAACTCTGCCTTTAGCACTACCGTAGGGACGGTATTCCTCGCTCCATATGTAGCTGCCCTCGCCCGCAGCGCGGCTGAAGCCGCAGGAACAGAAACCGTTTCCTTCCTGGGAATTCCCATTGCCCCAGACTCTTTTCTCCCTTACGCCATCTCCTTCTCAGTATTGATGCAGGTGCTCTTCCTGCCGATTCTTGGCGCCATTGCTGATTACTCACATATGCGGAAACAGATGATGCGTGTTTTCGCCACGATCGGTGCAGTCGCAACCATTTTGCTCTTTTTCGTTACGGGTTCGCTCTGGTGGCTGGGAGGCGTGCTTTATGTGGTGGCAAACCTCGCATTTGGCGCGGCGATCGTCTTTTATAACGCCTATCTTCCCGATATTGCCAGCGAGGACGAAAGAGACAGAGTCTCCTCCTATGGCTGGGCGATGGGCTATCTTGGCGGTGGAATACTCCTTGCCCTCAACCTTGCTTTCTTTATTTTTAGTGAAGATATCGGTGTTCCTACTGAGCTTGCCATTCGCATCAATCTCGCCTCGGCAGGCATCTGGTGGCTGGGATTTTCCTTCGTCACCTGGAAAAGGCTGCGCTCCCGCGGCTCCGCCCGCGCCCTCCCCGAAAACAAGACTTATCTAAATGTCGGGTTTAAGCAACTTGGAAAAACAATCAAAGAGATCAAGAATTTCCCCGAAACGCTCAAATTCCTCCTGGCTTATTTTCTGTACAATGATGGCATTCAAACCGTCATCGCCGTTTCTTCCACCTTCGCTGCTGCGCCCCTCCTCCAGGGTGGGCTGGAATTAAAAACGGAAACGCTGACCTCCGTCATCCTGATGATCCAATTTGTTGCCTTTGCAGGCGCACTGCTCTGGGGCAAACTCGCCAAATGGATGGGAGCAAAGCAATCTGTCGTTCTCAGCCTCGTCATTTGGTCAGGTGTGGTTATCTATGCTTATGGCGGACTTTATGGTGAAAATGTGGTCACTGAGTTCTTTATTCTCGGCGTATTTATTGCCCTGGTCATGGGTGGATCACAAGCCATCAGTCGCAGCCTCTTCGCCCAAATGATCCCTGATGGACAGGAAGCTGAATATTATTCCTTTTACGAGATCAGCGAACGAGGCACCTCCTGGATCGGACCGCTCGTCTTCGGGCTTGCCAACCAGCTATTTGGCAGCTTGCGTCCAGCGATTCTTTCCTTGATCTTCTTCTTCGTGATGGGCTTGATTTTGCTCCCCTTCGTCAAAGTGGATAAGGCTATCGCAGATGTCAAAGCCTTCGATAAAGCGAAACAAGCACCTGCACACGAAGCATAGCGGAGGGTGTAAATTACGCTTGCTTCCGTTTAAAATGCAAAGAACCCGTTTCCTTGAAGGAAACGGGTTCTTCTCTTTTATATATTATTTTCGTTCAATATCCTGGCCTTACACCCCCAGCAACTTCTCCAACGCCCCCAACTCTGCCGGGATCAACTTCGGTGTCGGCATAGAATCGGCAATAATGCCAGGATCCTTCATCCCATGCCCGGTACAGACAATCACAATTTGTTTTCCATTGGGATCAAATTTTCCAGCTTCAATCTCCGCTTTCAAACCGGCCAACCCTGCCGCAGACGCAGGTTCCACCCAAACACCCTCACTCGCCAATAAACGCTGTGCCGCGAGGATTTCATCATCACTTGCAGCAATAATACGTCCTCGGGATTCTTCAGCAGCTTCCAAGGCCTGCTCGCCTCGCGCCGGCTTTCCGATCCGGATCGCGGTCGCAATCGTCTCCGGCTGCTCAACGGGATGTCCCAAAACCAGCGGAGCGGACCCTGCTGCTTGAACGCCCAAAATCTGCGGAAGACGCGTCCCCTTAATTTTGGCATATTGCTGATATCCTGCCCAATAAGCAGTGATATTCCCAGCATTGCCAACAGGCAGACAATGCCAATCAGGCGCATCACCCAATACATCGCAAATCTCGAAGGCCCCACTCTTTTGTCCTTCAATCCTGTAGGGATTGATCGAGTTGACCAAGGCCAGCGGCGTCCGTTTGGTGATTTCAACCACCATCGAAAGCGCATCATCAAATGAGCCTTCGATCTGAATCACTTGCGCGCCGTAGGCGATAGCCCCGGCCAATTTCCCGGCTGCAACCTTCCCCTCGGGAATCAGCACCACAGCCCGTAGTCCAGCGCGTGCCGCGTAGGCTGCCGCCGAAGCCGCGGTATTCCCCGTCGAAGCACAGATAACGGTCTTGACTCCACGCCCTACCGCCTCACTGATTGCAGCCGTCATCCCACGATCTTTAAAGGATCCCGTCGGGTTCAACCCCTCATATTTGATAAATATTTCCGCAGCCCCCAATTCGCGGGCCAATCTTGGCATTGGGATCAGGGGGGTATTCCCCTCTAACAAAGCCACCGGTAGCGTATGGGCAGGCAGATCCAATAAATGGCCGTATTCTTTTAATATTCCTTCGTAAGGCATCATTTCTCCATCAAGAAGATTGCGTCCAAAACTGGGAGAGGGGCATTCGCGCCATTCGATAAATCCGTATCATTCGTGATTATAGTTTTGGCAGCACAATAGATTTTTGTTTCTGATATTTCCCTTTTTTATCCGCATAGGAGATTTCGCATTCCTCATCTGCTTCAAAAAACAAGACTTGAGCCAAACCTTCATTGGCATATATTTTCGCCGGTAACTGGGTGGTATTCGAGATCTCGAGCGTCACAAAACCTTCCCATTCTGGCTCAAATGGTGTCACGTTGACGATGATGCCACAGCGCGCGTAAGTTGACTTACCAAGACAGATCGTCAACACCCCGCGCGGAATACGGAAATATTCCACGGAGCGCGCCAAAGCAAAAGAGTTCGGTGGGATGATGCAAACATCCCCCTGAAACTCGACCATTGATTTGGGGTCAAAATTTTTCGGGTCGACGACAGCAGAATATACATTTGTAAAAATCATAAATTCATCGGCAACGCGAATATCATAACCATATGACGAAACGCCATAAGAAATCACACCATCGCGCACCTGATTTTCTACAAAAGGTTCGATCATCTGCTGCTCAACTGCTGTTTTACGGATCCAATGATCTGGTTTTAGTCCCATTTTTTCTCCTCATTCAATTATAAAATAAACCGCCGTCACTTTGGCCTGGCGGACTTCGACAAAACGTTCCCAATATTGCCCTGCATAAGAGAAGCTAAGGCGATATTCTCCGGCGGGCAGTCCGGCAATGGCATGCGTCTCATCCCAAAAATCGTCTACACCAACCGGGTGATCTTCCGGGGCATACGCCTCCAGGCTTGCTACCCTTTCCAATGTGGAATCTGCACTTTCAACCTTATCCACGAAAAGCGGAATCCGGATCAGCTTTCCATCCTGATTGACTACGCGTCCCACAATCGCGCCCTGATTCTCATCCAACTGCTTCAACCATAACTCGGGGTTACGCGTATCGGTATAGGTCTTCCCTCCCACGCGGACTTCAAAATGGAGATGACTTCCGATTGCCCCTCCCGACATTCCGACATCGCCGATCTGCTCTCCGGTCTGAACAAGATCCCCCTCCTCAACCTGGATCGTTGAAAGATGGGCATAGAGCGTATAGATTTGGTCAGCTATTTCCGGAAGTTCGTGCTGAATAACGACCAAATTTCCATAAAAACGTTCCCAGGGAGAATAGATTGCCGGCTTATCCTCTGCCGCAAAGATCACCTTTCCCGCCTCCGCAGCAAGAATCGGCGTCCCGCTGGCATTTGAAAACTCCACGCCATGATGCGGCTCACGTTTCCCGTCGACAGTTGTGCCATAGCGGTAGCCGCGCTCAATCTGATCAAGATAGGCTGCGTCGATGGGGCGCTCGAGTAAAAAATGACCATCATCCAGGCAAAATTCGAGATAAGCATCGCAAGGGATTGGTGTGGCTGTGGGGATCATTGTGGGCGTCGGACTTTGTTCACCAAGTGGCGCGAACGTCGGTGGTAGGAGAGTTTTTGTCAGCATTGGTTTTGCAGAAATTATGGTTTCGGTTGGTGTTTGAGGGGCAGGCATTGATGTACAAGACACCAATAAGATAATCGCTCCAAAGAAGATCAACCAACTCCAACCATATCTCATTAGAAATTCAATCCGCCGCGCTCAATCAACACCTGCCTCAAAGCTTTTTCAACTTCATCGGCAATGTTTTCAAGGGCTATCAATTCCGTCAAAATAGCATTAGCCTGAGCTTTATCCTTTAATGAAGTAATGTTAATCCGAACGTTGTAGCCTGCCGAAGTTAACGCTGCACGCGCCATCGCTGCACCTGAAGCGCCATCAGTGATGGCATTTGAATTCCCCTTTGTGGCAACCTTGAGGACCAGCTCCATCACAAATACAGCATCACGCGCCGTCTGCAAGGGAACCCTGGTGGCATAAAGGGTCGCATCCTGAATAGCCTGAGATCGGGCAGTTTTTTCTTCATCACTCTCTTTGGGAAGTTTGAAAGCCTGCATGATTGCCGTAAATGAGGCAGCATCTTCGTCTACAGCCCTGGTAAGCTTTTCTCGTAAAGACTCGGCTTTTTCAAGAATTTCTTTCATTGCATCTTCGACTTTGGCATATTTCTTCCTGCCGATTGAGAGACGGGCCGCCATCGCGACCAATCCCGCGCCCATCGCAGCAGAGTAAGCAGCCGCCGAGCCACCCCCGGGAGTTGGATTCCCGTCCGCAAGATCGTCGAGAAAATCAGCTTTCTTTTGCGAGGCATAGAGCCGTGTTTCCAGAATTTGATCTTTCTCGAACTGGTCAAGTTGGGTATACCAGACGGCCGCATCCACAAGCGCTTCCTGCGGGATCAGACCAACCAATTCACTATGATGGATCGCGACGCCATAACGTTGCGCCTCGCGACGGATCATCTCCACAACACGAGCAACAGTTGTCTTGCGGAAATTGGTCAGGTTCATCGAGACCTGTGCACGCCCATCGACGAGTACGCCCATCCCCTTGACAAAGCGTAATCCACCCGAAGAATGGCGGATTGTTTTCGCAATATTCGTCGCAATGGATACATCGTCAGTGGTCAGATAAACGTTGAAGGCCACCAGCGGATCTCGGGCACCGATCGCCGTTGCTCCAGCCGAGGGGATTTTATTTGGCCCGGTATCAGGCTCACGGTTCGGGTTTGTACCGACTTCAGCTTTTATTCCCTCATATTGACCTTTACGGACTTTTTCCAAATTAACTCGATCCGGTCGTGTGGCTGCGTATTCATAAAAATAAACGGGGATTTGCAAGTCATCCCCCACACGCTGCCCAAGCTCTTTTGCTAGAACGACGCACTCGTCCATGGTCATATCAGAAATTGGAACAAAAGGCACCACGTCCGTTGCTCCAATGCGGGGATGCTCGCCGCTATGCTCGTCCATATTGATCAACTGACCGGCTGTTTTTATAGCGCGAAAGGCAGCTTCAGCAACAGCTTTTGGCGGCCCCGCGAAGGTCAGAACCGTCCGATTATGATCGTTGTCTGATGAACGGTCGAGCAGGCTGACTTCTGCCACAGATTCCACCGCGGCCACGATTTGGTCTACCACTTCAGGGCGGCGGGCTTCAGAAAAATTAGGGATGCATTCAACAATTGGATTAGACATATTACCTCGTTATTAACAAAATGAACGATGACATTGATCAATCAGCTCTATAAATAATCTAACTTGCCACTGGATATCAACTCTTTCACCGCGGCGATATATTCATATAAAACAGTATCTTTTTCAATAAAGGGGACTTCCTCCCGGATGCGTGTGTAAATAGGCGCAGTACCTTTTCCCAGATTTGCATTTACGCCAACTTTCTGACGGCGAAAATCGATCCCTTGCGCGGCAGCCATCAACTCGGTAGCTAAAATATGCTCGACATTGCTGGCAACCTGCCGTAATTTCAGCCCGGCAGTCAGCCCCATGCTGACATGATCCTCAACATTCGCCGAAGTAGGAATACTATCAACACTGGCGGGATGCGATAAGATCTTATTTTCCGTAGCCAAAGCTGCCGCCGTATATTGTGTAATCATGAATCCCGAATTCAATCCGCCCTCCTGAGTCAAAAAGGCGGGAAGTGTTTGAGAGTTGCTGCACTCATCGGTCAGGCGCATTATCCTGCGTTCAGAAATATTGCCCAACTCCGTGATTGCAATCGCCAAATAATCCATCGCAATTGCCAGAGGTTCACCGTGGAAATTTCCACCGGACAAAACTGTGATCTGATCTGTCTTCTCATCTATAAAAATCAACGGGTTATCTGTGACTGAATTCAATTCAATTTCCATTACCCAGCGCGTATAGGCAATCGCATCCCGGGTAGCACCGTGTACCTGGGGAATACAGCGCAAAGTATAGGCATCCTGTATATTTGCAGGATCGTAATCGCGCGTAAAATCGCTGCCATTGAGTAAGGCACGCATATTTTCAGCCGTATCAATTTGTCGAGGAAAAGGGCGC
Source organism: Candidatus Desulfolinea nitratireducens (assembly GCA_014382535.1). Lineage (GTDB taxonomy): Bacteria > Chloroflexota > Anaerolineae > Anaerolineales > Villigracilaceae > Desulfolinea > Desulfolinea nitratireducens. Next base: position 13,975 of record JACNJN010000031.1, read on the forward strand.
AAATTATGAATACGTTCGTCAAAAGCCAGCGGAGTCCCGTTTAGGGCTTCCAAACTCAAGGCTCCTGCTGCATCAGCAATCCCCATCAAACGCTCGGACTGATGAACGAGCAAAGTACCCAGCGCGCACATTACCGAAGTACCGTTCGTTAGAGCCAACCCCTCCTTTGCCGCTAATTCAACTGATTTCAAACCCGCTTTCTCTAAAGCCTCTGCGCCAGAAAAAACCTCACCCCGAAATTCGGCTTTACCCATCCCGATCATCACCAGGGCCATATGAGCAAGCGGCGCCAAATCCCCACTTGCGCCAAGTGACCCTTTTTCAGGGATTGTGGGATGAATACCCTTATTTAACATATCAAGCAACAATTGCAAAGTTGAGAGGCGGATACCAGAATGCCCTCGCGCCAGCGTATTTGCTCGAATCAGCATAATCGCCCGCGTCGTCGGGATGTCGTACAGGTCCCCCGTCCCCACTGCGTGACTCATCACGATATTTTTTTGCAGGGTCTTGACGTCTTCGATTGGGATAACCTTATCCTTAAACGCCCCAAATCCTGTTGTGATACCATACGCTACTTCACCGCGCTTCAGCAGAGTTTGCACAGCGTCAGCTGAATTTTCAATTTGTTTCTGTGCATGATCATCGATACGAACTTTGGGCTTTCCCGATTCGCCATAAGCTACATGAATGACCTGTTCGATAGTCAGCGATTGCCCATCAATAACAATTGGTTCTATCATTTGCACCTCATTTTTAAAGATGGTTTATTATGCCACAAGCTCAACAAGAGCGCTCATATTTTAAGGGTAGCGTGCTAAAATACGCCTATGGAACCTCTCAACAGAATGATTACACTTTCTGAACTTCTCCGTTACAATGGCGACATCCAGGATGAAAAGTGGATCGCGTACGATGGCATAGTTTACGATGTGAGCGATTGCCCCAACTGGCGCAAAGAGATGCATCGTATTCTGCATTTTCCAGGTCAGGATCTTTCAGGGGAGATCGCCGATGCACCTCATGATGAGGATGTTTTTACACGCCCTTGCATTAAGATCGTTGGCAGTTTGGTATAGCCAGGACAGTGGACCTCAAATAATCAGTTTCTAATTTAATGGTAAAAAAAAAATGAAAGAACCCAGTTCCCCCGTAAAATATCAATTCCATCACAATGGAAAAACCGAAGAAATCAATACCAGTCTGATCACAGAAGCCCCTGTTTCGCTGACAGTCAACGGTGTCGCCTGGCTGACCTTCATGTGCACTCCGACCCAGCTGGAAGCCCTGGCTGTCGGCTTCCTTTTTAACGAAGGCATTATCAATGATTTCAGTGAAGTTGCCGATGTGCGCGTTTGTGAGCATGGCGATAATGTGGATGTCTGGTTAAATCATGCAGCCGAAAAACCAACCAAATGGACACATACATCTGGTTGTACTGGAGGGGTGACTTCCGTCGAGCCAAACGTGGATATTGAGCCTGTTCACCATTTAAATGGCATGCAGCTCATCCCTGAGCAGATTCCCGTCTTGCTGGGGATGTTGGATAACGACCAAACTCTTTACCGTCAAACTGGCGGCGTGCACACCTCGGTGCTTTCTGATGGGGAAAAGAGCATTGTATCTGCCGAAGATATCGGCCGGCATAATACCCTCGACAAAATCGCCGGCATTGCCCTAATGGAGGATATCGCACTCGAAAGTTCCGTGATCCTGACTACCGGGCGCATCAGCTCGGATATGATGCAAAAATCCCTGCGGTTGGGCGCATCGGTGATCATCTCGCGGACCTCGCCAAGTTCGATGTCAGTTGAGTTGGCCGAAAGACAGGGGATCACCCTGGTTGGCTACGCCAAACGGCATCGTTTTAATGTGTATACACATCCGGAAAGAATAAGCTAGCAGACAAAAAAACCAACTCAAAGTAATTTAAACCAAGGAACCCGTTCCCTTGAAGGGAACGGGTTCCTTGTCAGCAAACTTAGCCCTGTTCAGCTACCAACATCGCTTTCGCAAAACGTCCGTGTAATCCACCCACCCATTTGACCAGATGCAAGGTCACTGTCCATAAGAGTAAACCAGCTAATACAGTCAGGGGGTATCCCCAATGGGGCATAAAATAGTCAAAATTGCCTACCTGAGCAAAGGGCAAGCCGAAAATCTCCTGAATAATCGGGACGGCAATCCCCGAAAGAGAAATGGCAAAGACCGTGACTAAAACGACAAAGTATATCGTTCCCAAGGCGAACTGCAAGACCATATAGATCAGTGAGAACCAGGTGTGCTTATCCGTTAAGAGCGCCTTGATACGCTCAAGCAGTTTTGTGTTTTGCGGAGAGGGTAGTGATCGTCGTGGCATCCGCACCCCCAATAATGCTTCGACCAAACGTCCCTCCAGCCATGCGATGCCCCGGACTGACAAAAGGAAGAGCAAAGCAACCGGCAATCCAAAGATAAAGATGGCAAAAGAGATCGAGACGGAAACCCCTGTCACAGCCCAGGTGAAATAGATGATCCCAGTCACAAAGGCGATCAGCATATAAAGCAACGCACCCCAAGCCTTGGGATCAGCGTAAATGGCAAAGAAAGCTCCCAGCCCAGATCGTTGTTTTTTGGTGGCCGACCCAGCCAAAGCGGGGGCAGTGAGCCGTTCCACTTCCGCATAGGCAGCAGCAGTTTCTTCAGGTGTCCCGTAATCTTCAATGATGGCAGATAGTGCATCAGCAGGGTCCATTTCAGGCTGATCTTCAGATGCAGTCTCCAAAGCGGTGCGCAAATGTTCTTCAGCATCAACCAAAGCATCCTGTTGGGTGGCACTATCGACCCCCTGCATTTCTTCTTTTAGAGCATCGAGATATTCATCAACGGTACTAAACATGGCTTTCTCCTTCAAGAATATGATCAACAAAATTTTTCATCTGGCTCCATATCTCAGTCCAGAGCATGAGTGCTTCGCGGCCTTCAGCAGCAATGGTGTAATAGCGGCGTGGTGGACCCGAAACCGAAGGTTCGACTTTACTGGAAAGCAAACCATTCTTTTCAAGCGAACGCAGCACAGGATATAAAGCGCCCTGCTTCATCGCGGGGGCATCCTTCCGGTTTTCGTCCAGCAACTTGGCAATTTGATAGCCATACATCGGTTTTTCGCTTTGCGAAAGCACGCTTAATAAAACCAGCGATGCCGTGCCTGAGTTCATCTCTTTTTGAAATTTTTTGGTTGGCGTATTTTGATCAACCATCTTTACTCCTTTTATTTCAAAGCATAGCTTAGTTCACATTATATTTTACTTGCTAGTATTAGCAAGTTCATAATACTGGCAATTTAATATATTGTCAAGAAAAATAATTATGAGGAAATGTATGCTGCAAGTCTGCGGGTATAATTGATAAACTCTCAAACTACGGATGGAAAATATGGAAATAATTATTGGCGCAGGAATTCCCACAATCGTGATGCTGGTCATGTATATATTTGGCCTATTTACCCGTCGTAATGTTGGCTGGGTGCTGCTGAGCCTGATCTGGGGGGCAGCTGGCTTTGGCGGATTTACCCTGCTGGTTCCAAAACTGCTTGAGATGGGGTTGACCCACCAGGCAATCAATATTGTCATCTCCCCCTTGATCCAACTTGGTTTTGTTTCTATGGGTGTTTTCATTGTCATCTATCTCGAAAAATCTGACAACCTGATAGATGGGGCCGTATACGGGATTGCATCCGGTCTTGGATATGCCGCATATGAAAATATAAGAACTATCCTTCTTCTGCTTCCTGAACATGATATTGAATTAATTGTGGTGCAGGCCGTATCGGTCTCGCTCATATATGCTACAGCATCCGGCATCATCGGCATCGCAATCACTCAATTCTATTTTCGACACAGAGCCAACCGCCTCATTCTGCTTCTTAGCGGTTTAGGGGCAGGTGTCGGTTATACCGCCCTCTTTAAAATACTTTCAACATTCGAGATTGGTGGAGATTTTCTGGCAGCGGCCTTCGGAATTGGCGGAATTACACTCGTCGGGCTATATGTCACCGGCTTATTACGCAAAATACTCATTCAAGTTGGTGTTGAAAAGAAACGCGCCGACAGCTTGTTGGAAATTGTCATCCCCATCGGAGTTGAACTAAGCACTGAAGAAGATTTTGGTCGCTTATTGGAAAAAATGTTGCTGGAAGCCAAATCATTTTGCAACGCAAATTCCGGTTCGCTATATTTGATCAAGGACAAGCAACTCGAGTACGCTGTAGTTCGTAATGATATGCTTGATATTTCTATGGGTGGTAAAAGTGGCAAAGAAATCTCTTTACCATCACTGAGCTTATATGATGAAACCACTGGTGAACCAAATCACAATAATATTGCCACATATGCGGCGCTAACCGGCGAGACGGTCAATATTGTAGATGCATACAAGGATGATGAATTCGACTTCTCTGACACGAAGGATTTCGATGAACGCACTGGATATGCGTCAGTTTCTTTTTTGACCATTCCATTGAAGGACAGTGAAGGAAATATACTCGGTGTATTAGAACTGGTTAATGCTTTGAATTCGAGAAAGAAAGCACTGATCCCCTTTGACAATAACCTGCAACAATTAATGGAGTCCTTCTCATCTCTGGCTAGCGCCGCTCTGAAAGGATATATTCAGGAACAGAGTCTGCGGAAAGAGATCCAGGAATTGCGGATTGTGATAGACGCAGTAAAACGAGACCAGGAAGTAGCCGAAATCACTAATACAGATTATTTCAAGAATTTGAAACGCAAAGCAAAGGGTTTGAAAGATAATCAGGAAGAGGAATAATTTAGAATCTGCCTGAAAGATCATAATCCCGGTAAAATCCCCCCACAAATCAGAAACAGCCCCATCTTTTGATGAGGCTGTTTCTGATTTTAAGATTAGCTATATTTAATCTTGTTGAATTTCAGCTGCACGCAAGGTATTTGCCATCAACATGGCAATCGTCATCGGGCCAACACCGCCGGGGACCGGAGTGATATGACCAGCAACATCTTTTGCCTCATCAAAATTGACATCACCCACCAGACGATAACCACGCTTCTTGGTCTCATCGGGTTTTTCATTGATGCCAACATCAATGATCGCTGCACCGGGTTTAACCCAATCGCCGCGCACAAACTCCATCATACCTATTGCGGCAATAATGATATCCGCCCGACGAACAACTTCTTCGATATTCTTTGTCCGGGAGTGAACAACTGTCACGGTTGCGTTTTCTTTGATCAGCAATAAAGCAGCGGGCATACCCACAATATTGGAACGACCCAGAACTACTGCATTTGCACCTGAAAGTTCAACACCAGCTTCCTTGAGCAGGTAGATACAGCCGTAGGGTGTGCAAGGTACAAACAAAGGCTCGCGACCTTTTTGCGCCAAGCGACCAATATTAAGGGGTGAAAAACCATCAACATCTTTTTCTATGCTGATAAGCTGCAAAACCCGTTCTTCATCCAAGTGGCCGGGCAAAGGTAACTGGACCAGAATGCCATTCACTTTTGGATCAGCATTCAATTCTTTGATCAATTTCTCAAGGTCTTCCTGGCTGATATCCGCAGGAAGTGGGTGGTGGAAGGATGTCATCCCCAGGTCGGCACAAGCTTTTTGCTTCATGCGAACATAAGCAGCCGAATCAACACGTTCACCAACCAAAACTGTGGCCAAACCAGGTTGTGGTTTACCAGCAGCGACGCGTTTTGCAACCTTCTCTTTGACTTCATCACGTACACTTTGGGCAATTGCTGTGCCATCAATAATTTTTGCGGTCATATTTTCTCCTATATATGAGTTCAGAACACCATTATTATACAGGTGCTCGGCAAGGCCGAAAAGTAACAGATGTCACAATAAAACGCCTCTTTTTTCAAGGTTATTATTTTGCTGCCAACCCCAAATATGGGATCACTTCAAATGTAATACTGCCTCCCCATTAAAACGACTATATTTCATATCTTCAAGCGCACGATTGACATTCTCTATTGTATAATTTTCAACCGTTGACTTTAGCCCGACCTGCTCAGCCAGGGCAAGAAATTCG
>JACNJN010000045.1 GCA_014382535.1 Candidatus Desulfolinea nitratireducens
AGTCTAAAGTCTAAAGTCTGAAGTCTAAAGTCTAAAGTCTAAAGTCTAAAGTCTAAAGTCTGAAGTCTATAGTCTAAAAACCTGGAGTCTCTTATGACAGAAAACATCCTGATAGCCATCGCCTGGCCTTATGCCAACGCAGAAATCCATGTTGGGAATATCACCGGCTCACATTTGTCTGGTGATATTATCGCTCGTTATCATCGCCTGAAAGGCAGAAATGTTGCCATGGTCAGCGGTACAGATTCCCATGGCACGCCTGTTACCTTGCGCGCGGAAGATGAAGGCAGCACACCCGAAAAGGTTTATAAACGATTCCACGAGGGATTTTTGGAGCTTTTCCAGCAGATGGGCATTAGCTATGATATGTTCACTTCCACCCATACTGAAAACCACTTTAAGGTTGCACAAAGTATTTTCCTAGCGCTGAAAGAAAACGGTCATCTTTACGCGAAAAAATCGATGCAGTGGTTTTCCCCCGAAGCTAATCGCTTTTTGCCTGATCGTTACGTTGAAGGAATTTGTTATATCTGTGGCGAACCAGGCGCACGCTCCGATCAATGCGATAGCTGTGGTAATGTTCTGGAGCCAGCAAAATTGATCGATCCCAAAGCCAAAACTGGCGATGTGCTTGAGCTCCGTGAAACGGAACACTTTTATCTCGACCTCTCCAAACTCGAACCAAAGGTAGCAACTTTCTTGCGCGAACGTTCCGCCCATATGCGCGATACGGTGCTTGGAGAATCTCTCGGGAAGATCGAGGTTGAAGGGCTGCTCCCCCGTCCGATCACCCGCGATCTCGATTGGGGCATCCCCGTCCCTGTCGAAGGCTGGGATGGCAAATGTCTGTATGTCTGGTTCGAGGCGGTTATCGGGTACCTATCTGCGCCGATAGAGCTTTCACAGATCAACGGGACGCCAGATGCCTGGCAGGATTGGTGGACAGATCCCGATGCGCGCCAATTCCACTTTATTGGCAAGGATAATATCTTTTTCCATACCGCCTTATGGCCCGCCGAATTGATGGGCGCAGGCACGGAATTCATGAAGATCTTTACCGGAGAAGAAAAGCTCCTCACACTTCCGTACGATGTACCCGCCAATCAATTCATGAATCTTGAAGGGCAAAAGATCAGTGGAAGCAAAAATTGGGCGGTCTGGGGAAGGGATGCACTCACCCGCTATGATCCCGATGCGCTGCGCTATTATCTGACAGTCAATATGCCCGAAACAAAAGATTCGGATTGGGATTGGGAGTTTTTCGTCGCCCATAATAATAACGAATTGGTCGCCAACTGGGGCAATCTCGCCAACCGCGTGCTCTCCTTCTGCTACAAACATTGGGAGGGTCATATTCCTGTTGTAGATACTGTCTCGCTTCGCCCCGCTGACCTGGAGTTGCTGGCCGCTATTGAAGCTGGGTTCTCATCTGTTGGCGATCTGCTTGAAGCGGTGAAAATTCGGGCCGCATTGAATGAAGCGATGCGCCTGGCAACCGAGGTCAATAAATACCTCGACACCTCCGCCCCATGGAAGGAATTGAAGGTGGACAGAGACGAGGCTGCCAAATCGGTTTACACCGCGCTGAAGGCAATTGACTCTCTAAAAACAATTTTCTCCCCCTTCCTGCCTTTCACCAGTGAGAAACTGCACGCCACCTTCGGCTACAAAACGCCGCTTTTCGGCAAGCAATTTGTCAAAACTGTGGAAGATAATCTTGGTTCACACACTGCCCTGTGCTATCAGGGTGTTGAAGGTGAGCAATGGAAGCCAAGTAATTTACAGCCAGGTGCGGCGTTCAATCAACCGAGTCCGCTCTTTAAGAAATTAGATCAAGAGATCGTTGAAGAGGAAAGGGCGAGGTTGGGATAAATCAGCCTGGTAGTAACCATAAAGAATTATTTTATCGCTAACGCAGACTACGGATGTCTCCAAGACATCCGTAGTCTATTTATCTTCTTTTAGGGGCAACCCACTTTATTATCAATCTACCAGCGCCTTTGTCGTATCGCTTCTTTGACCAGATCGACAAACTCCTCCATTGCCTCTTCTCTGGGGAAATATTCTTCCAGCCAACGGGCTTCATCGTAGACATCGTCAATGTCACTTTCCTCCGCCCAGTAACTATCGCCAAGAATTTCGGCATATTCAGCGACCACAACCGCGCGTTGGAAATAGGGATCGGCATCGTGGAATTTTTCTTCCAGGTCACCCGTATGGATATCTTTTTCTATCTCCATAACTTGCCGGGTATCCGGGTCTTCCCAGCGCATGTGGACGGTGGCGATGCGTCCGTGGGCCCCTCCGAATAGTTTGATCTCATATAAAGCTGTTACAGAGTGCCCAGCGCCGATCTCGCCCGCATCCACGCTGTTGTCACGGAAATCTTCGTCGGCAATATCGCGATTTTCGTAGCCGACCAATCTGTAGCGGGAGACTACATCCGGGTTGAAATCAACCTGCACTTTGGCATCCATCGCGATGGTTTGGAGGGTGCTGGTCAGATCATCTACGAAGAGGCGTTTTGCCTCATTGAGATCATCTATGTAAGCGTAAAAGCCATCACCGTTATCAGCCAACTGTTCCATTAGGGTATCGTTGTAATTATCCATCCCGAAACCGAAGGTAGCCATTGTAACGCCTTCTTCAACATAGCCATGGACTTCATCGAGGATAGCATTCGCTTCGACCCTGCCCACATTGGCTACTCCATCGGAACAGAGGATGACACGATTGACGCCATCAGCATTATAGCCACGCAAGGCCATCTTATATCCCAACTTGATACCGGCCTCAGCGTTCGTCGAGCCTTCGGAGCGTAAGCTGTAGATCGCATCGAGGATGAGTCCCTTTTTGGAAGCAGATGTCGGCTCAAGGACGACGCGGGCCTCCGAGCCATAGACGACGATGCTGACTTGATCGCCCCTGCCCAATTGCTCAACAAGCATTTCCAACGAGCGCTTGACCATTCCGAGACGATTATCCATATCCATCGAGCCGGAAACATCGATGACAAAGGTCAGCGAGACATCCTTGCGTTCCCGATCGGAGACCTCATAGCCCTGAATGCCTACGCGCAGCATTTCGTAGCGTTCGGTTTGGGTAAAGGGCGATGGGCCACCATCCAAATGGATCCCAAACGCCTGATGCGCAGACGGAAGCGGATAACCCTGCTCAAAGTAATTGACGTATTCTTCAACACGGACAGAATCTTCGGGCGGCAGGTTGCCATCGTTGATATAGTTCCGCATGAGGGTATAAGAGCCGGTATCCACATCCAGGGCAAAGGTGGAAAAATGGTCATCCTCGGTGTCGATGATCGGATTTACCCCATAATCTTCAAAGAACATATCATTTGGTCCTTCATCTCTGGTCTGTGACCGAAACATAGCGGATGGTGTACTTTGGGGTTGATTGCTGCTGAAGTTACTCGGCGCGCTACTTTCTGCAGTTTTTTCAGAAGCAGAATCTGAGTCTCCAGCGCTATAGGGCGAAGGATTGGATTCTGCAGCAGGCTCTTCTGGACTGGGGGCAAATTCTTCATAAAGAGCTGGTGAGTTGGGTTCCTGTTCGGCAGGCGAATTTAAACCGCCACAGGCACCAAGAATAAAAGCTGCCAATATCATCATATTCAAAGCGATCTTTTTTGCGGACATTTTCTCCTCCTTGAGAAATTATGGGATTTCTCTTATGACGCCCGTATTAAAAGAAAAGTTCCCGCATAAGCGGGAACTTATTATCAATCAAATCAAACTACGCGATTCTCTGTAATAGCTTTTCGAATATCTCACTCAGGGATGCCA
>JACNJN010000183.1:0-1750 GCA_014382535.1 Candidatus Desulfolinea nitratireducens
TGTCCGTCCGGATCAATGCCGATAGGAAGTTTATTTGCGACACTAATCCCTATAGGCATAGGTGCATTTTGCAAGGTCTTTGAAGGTGGTGGGGCAGGCACATCCTGGATGGTATCCCGCGCAAAAACACCACTGCCCTCGCCTGCTTCTGGTGGGGCTATCAGTGCAGCCAGTTCACTAACGGGGAGGGTGAGACTATTTCCTTTGATACTGGGCCATTCAGGGCTTTCTTTTGTGAGCCAATTACTTTCTCCTGCTAAAAGAGAAAGAGAATCGGGCATTTCGCCGCTGATCGTAAAGGCCACTTTGAGTAAGGTGTTATTGATGCGGGCATCCAGAATATCTTTGGGGACGGAACGCCACTTCATCCAATCCAGCATGCCCATCGCCGCCACCAGAACAAGAATGATTCCGCTAATGATCAAAATAAAAACGATCCCCGGATTACTTTTTAAACCAGCCATTCCACCCCCGAAGCCTCCTACCAGGATGCCGATCCCAAGCACGCCGCGCAATAAACCCAAACGCAGTCCCCAAGGATTTGGCGCACTATTCCCAACACCGGTTTCTGTGCCATAAGAATAAGCAGACAGCGCACGCAAACGTTCTTGTAATTCTGTATCCTTGCCAAGCAGCCAAATTCTTAAAGAGCTATTCCCTTTTCCTCTTTGGGCTGCTGCCAACAACTGCCCGCCAATCGCTAATAAGGGATCGCTATTTTCTTCGCTAATTGCCAGATTAGGGACACGGGAGTTTGTTTCTGCAAGAAGATAGTTGTCTGAAATACCAGAAAAGGGGATAGTCTCGACTTTTTCCCAGCGGGTTTGTTGTTGGGTCATCGAAGCCCAGGCATTTACTGCTCCTTCGGCTTTCTTTGGGGGGACGATCATGCGCACTCTTAAGCCATCGCCAGCTTCTGCCAGCAATTCAAATAAAGAAGGATTTGGCAACTGGCTCAGCCAGGAGGCAATCCGTTGATGATTGCGCTCCAAAGGCAGCGGGGATAAGCGCAGCTCCCAGACTTCCCAATCTCCAGCACAGAGCGGACAGATTCCTTCCAGAGAAGGCGTGTCGTAGCTGAAGCCACAAGTGGGACAATTCAGGCTGATTTTAGAATCTGCCCTTGCCATCATTTACCCGCTTCCTGAAAGCCCATCGTATTACCGAGACTCTCCCAAAAACGCAACCAGGTGGAGGGAAGCGTGATTTGAACAGGGAAGAGCGCACCGCGCCCACCCGAGGGCGAAGCCATGAAGACACGCGGGGCCAGGCGAGAGACACTCTCTGCGTTTTGCCGGGCCTCTGCTTCGGGAACGCCCATTGAACGAAAGAAAGCAAAGGCTTCATCCGGTCCCATACGCCCGATAAGTGCCGTAGATGCCATACTCATGGATGTTGGATTTTTCGCCAAATCCTGGGGTAAATGCGTAATGAGCGTTACACCGATCCCACGCTTGCGGGCGCGCCTGCCCAGTTCATCCAGCAAATCAGAGAAGGGACCACTTCGGAGTAGCCTCCAACCCTCGTCTATGAAAATATCCATCGGGTTTTTGCCGACAGTCACAATATGGTAGAGAAACCAGGCAAGTACCGCATGGACGATATTGCGGTTTTCTTCGCGCAAGGTGGATAGGTCGAAGTTGTACCATGCGCCTTTTTGGAAATCCATCGAGAGCAAGGCTTTGGGGCGGTCGAAGAAACCTTCAAAAAGACCGCCTTTCTGATAGGGGCGCAAAATAGCCATTGGTGT
>JACNJN010000183.1:2178-3798 GCA_014382535.1 Candidatus Desulfolinea nitratireducens
GACCCCATCTCGCCTAGAATGAGTGTGATGGCATGAGGGGGCGGTGGGAGCGTGGGATCCATCCCTTTGGTGAAGGAAAAATGCACATCACGACCATCGCGTTGGTGTACACCCAACCAAACAGAATCCTTCGCAGGCATAACACGGCGTGAGGGTGGTGGAATTAAGGGGACAGCTTCGTTCGGAAAGAGGAGCGGCTCATCCAATTTTGGAAAAAGATCACCGCCAGGTTGCAGATATAAGAGGGCACGCTCTGCAATATAGTAAAGACGTTGCGCCAGCAGACCGCGTGTGCGCAGGTTGGCTTCAAGCAGACGGCGTGCAGACTCTGCGTCTGCGTAACGATCTGGGGATGCAAAGAGAGCGGCGAGGAGTGTGCCTTTATAAATTGGACTACCTAAAGCCAGCGCAGATTCTGCCTGCTCCATGGCATGATCAGTCATATTTTCTGCGGCGGAGGGACGACGCCCCGTTTTCATCGCCAGCGCGGTGAGCGCACCTTCCATCAGGGTTCTACGCGCACGCAAACCGCTTTTCATCGCATCAGGGGGTTCGCGGCGCAGAGAAAGAGAATAGATCATGGGCAGCCCCTGATAAAATACCTCTGCGTTCAGGCGTTTCCAGGGTCTCTCCATACCGGGGACACCACTTCCACGCGTGGTCACTGGAAGCAGCACAGCTTGGGGAAAGATCAGATAATCCTCACCGGTTTCAAATGCTTGCGAAGCCACTGCCGATTGATATTCTTTTTCTGTCTGGCTTGACTCATGCCCAAGAGGAAAGCCCTTTTTATTTTTATTCCAGTTTGCAAACATTTTTTACTCCAGGCTGGGGTTGAGTATCCATTGAGCCAGGGCTTGAATTTCTTCTGAATTGAGAAAAGAAACCTCTATGCCGTAACCCAGACACATCCCAGGGATACTGCCCCACCAAGCCAGGCCTTCATTATTGGGAGGCAAGACATACTCAATGATCGTGCGGCGGATGAAAGGCAGAGAACTTTCTTCTATAGCTAATAAAAGCCCTTCTCGCAGAATTTCTAAACCTTCTGAATTTGGCTTTGCCCAACCCACTACTTCTTTCTGAAAATTTCTGCGCGGCAGGGGATCAGGCCAGAAGATTTGCAAAAAACGTAGTGTCCAGCCCGGCTGCATACTTGTGAGCAAGGTGGCATAGGCATCCTGCGGGCGCACTTCTGGGCGGTCTGGATTGGCTTCAATTTCTGCAAAGAGACGCTTAGAATCGTTATACCCAATCAGCGCATCGTAAGAATCGTCTACGCGCGTAAAGCCTTTGCCCATTACATAGGGTCTGGTTTCTCCAATCGGAGCGTCTGATTGATTACTGGATTGCGGCATCTTATTGGGTCTGGAAATAACTTTCAGGGACACCGATTTCCTGTGCCCTGAAACCAGGGCGCATGGGGCGGTTACCTGTGGGCAGAAGCTGATTTGCCTCTGCGCTAAAACGAAATAGGGGCGTAATCGCAGGGCGTTTGGCAGAGCGTTCTACAACGGAGGAAACTTCGGCGATTTCACGCACAATTTGTCCGTGTTGCGGATCACGCTCCATATGAACAACCAGGGTGACCGCCTCCGCAAAACTTTGCGCAATTTGCAT
>JACNJN010000036.1 GCA_014382535.1 Candidatus Desulfolinea nitratireducens
AATTTTTTTGAATATTTTCATAGCACAGATATCATTATTGGCTTGCCAATCCCCCAGCAATTTCACCACCATCAATCACAAAGCTTTGTCCTGTAATATAAGAGGCGTCTTCAGATGCCAGGAATGCAAATAACGCCGCGACTTCATCGGGACGTCCCATCCGTTCTAAAGGAATTTTAGATTCACATTCGCGTAACATTTCTTCTGTATACTCCGCTTCCTGCATCGGGGTCAGGACATATCCAGGACAAACGACATTTACCCTTACTTTTGGGGCCAGTTCCAATGCCATTGATTGGGATAATTGAATCACACCTGCCTTTGAGGCATTGTAATCTGAGTAATTAGGATGCCCGATGATCCCATTGGTGGACCCCATATTTATAATAACTCCGCTCCCATTCTCGATCATCCGGCGAGCGGCTTGCTGAGCCACATAAAACACACCGCTTAAATTTGTTTTTATTGTCTTATCCCAGTTTTCAATAGTAATATTTAAAAAATTATGTCTAAAACTAATGCCAGCGTTATTAATCAATACGTCTATTCCTCCCCATATCCTGTCTACTTCCTCGAATGCGCTGGATACTTCCACTGGATTACCTACATCGGCTTGAAGAGTTCCATCCAAGGTCGGAAATTTTTTATTGATCGCTTCCAGCTTATCAGAGCTTCTGCCAAGCACAATTACTCGTGCGCCCTCGTTTAAAAAACGTTCTGTAATAGAAGCACCGATACCGCTTGCTCCTCCTGTAACGAGTGTTTTTTTGCCCTTTAGTCTTCCCATAGTTATCTCTCTTTCGACATGGAAGGTAGCTATTTATAAATTTTGAGCATATCGTGGAGATTATTGAAATCTCTTATCCAGTTCCAGCAAGCCCCCCTCCATCCACGACAAGAATTGATCCGGTAACGAACGCAGACGTATCGCTTGCAAGGAATAATACAGCTTGAGCGATGTCCTTAGGCGTACCAATTCGGCCCAAGGGTCGCCCTTTGGAAGAATCTTTAACCATTTGATCATAAGAAATCCCTAATCCATCTGCCTCAGATCGCAGCATGGGAGTATCTGTATCACCGGGGCAGACAGCATTAACACGAATATTCTTTGGTCCATGGTCAATCGCCATGGCACGGGTCATGTTGGTTACCGCACCCTTGGATGCACAGTAAGAGATAGCGTTTTCACCACCTTGAATCCCCCAACCCGAACTGACATTGATAATATTTCCCTCTCCGCGTTTTTCCATATAAGGGATGGCAAATTTACTCATCAAGAAAACAGATTTGACGTTCACACCCATAACTTGATCCCACTCAGTCTCGGTAATTGTTAGCACGTTGGTGCGGCTAACAATGCCAGCGTTGTTAAAGAGGATGTCTAGCCCGCCGAAAGTTGCCACCGTCTGCTCAACCGCCAGTTGACAATCGGCAGATTTGCTCACATCACATTTAATGAAGATGACCTGCCCACCCAGATTTTCGATTTCCTTTTGAGCGGATTCTCCCATTTCCTGGTTGATATCGACTATTGCTACAGCTGCACCCTCATCGGCAAACAGTAGAGCCGTTGCCCGTCCAATCCCTGATGCCCCACCCGTGATCAGCGCGACTTTATCTTTTAAATTATCCATATGTACCTTCCTTTGTGAACCAAAAGGAGTACGAAGAATCGGGAATTTTTACTCCTGTATACTCTTCGTATCTTGGTAATTAGTATCTATGCCTGGCTGGCCAGCCCACCGGCGATCTCACCACCATCGATGACAAAATGTTGCCCAGTGATGAATCCCGCCTCGTCTGAAGCCAGGAAGGCAAACAGTGCTGCCACATCTTCTGGCGTACCCAGTTTCTGCAAGGGAACCTTAACTTCAAAGGCCCGGCGCATTTCTGGCGTATATTCAGCTGCTTGCATGGGAGTCATGATAAAGCCGGGGCAAACCGCATTAACCCGGATAGTCGGGCCCAATTCAAGTGCCATCGAGCGGCTCAACTCAATCACTGCGGCTTTGGTGGCATTGTAATCGGCATAGTAGTGATAGCCAACCAGTCCGTTGCTTGAGCCCATATTCAGGATCACACCGCCGTCTCCGGCCAACATCCTGTTGGCAGCCTGTTGTGCCACATAAAAGATGCCGTTCAAATTCACATCAACAACAGAACGCCATTGGTCAGAAGGAATATCCATAAACTTGTTGCGGATGCTGATACCGGCATTATTTATCAGTATATCCAACCCGCCAAGCAGATCATCTAACTCAACAAACGCATCTGCAACTGCCTTGTCGTCGGAAACATCTGCCAGGAGGATTCCACTTAATTTGGGTAATTTTTTTCTGGCTTGTTGGCAAGCCGCTTCATCATGGTCCAGGATTACAACCTGGGAGCCTTCCTCCAGAAAGCGTTCGGCCGTGGTAAACCCGATCCCGCTAGCACCACCAGTGATTAATACTCGTTTATTTTTCAGGCCTTTCATAGTACCTCCTTCACTTGCCAAACATCCGAGGTCGTGGAAACCTTGGATGACTAATATGCAATTTTGTAAATAATTTTTTCGCGATACCCGGTAACCACCTCAACGTAGCCGGTTAACAACTTGTCAACTTTCGGATCGCTGGTATCTACCAATAATGGACGCCCTCGCAGGGCAGCGATCTTGCTCGCCAGGCAAACCACCAGGATATTTTCCCGACCGACAAGGCGAATCACCCGCGGACTGATTTGCTGGTTGCCACGCCCAAAAAGAAATCCCTGCCCACCTGTAGGTGTCACAATTAACTTCAGTGGACGGTGTGAGAGCATTTCCAAAATCTGCTGCTCCCCAACATCGCTCACAAGGAGTTTATCGCGAGTGATAATATCCACACCCACGAGTGTTTTGGGAAGATCAAGATGTTCGGCTATCGCTCGTGTGGTAGTACCCGGACCCAGGATATAAGCTTGATTGGGGGTCATGCGCTCAACGACATCGGTTGCAATTGCCTGTGCCTGGACAACTTCGCTGGCTGGGGTGGGCACCTTCTGATTTTGGACGCGCCTTCGTCGATAGGGGATGGTCAGGGAACCGCAAAGATGAGTGGAAATCTGCCCATCCCGATATGCATCTTCATTCAAATCCAGGACTTCGGCTTCATGTATTCGAACCCCTTTTCCTTGCAGGAAGGCTAATGCTAATTCTCCCGAATCCTTCGGGGTGATACCGAAAACCGCAGAGTAGATCTTGACACCTGCGGGAATACCCAGAACGGGGAAATTACTTCCGATGGCTTGGTAAATATCACAGGCGGTGCCATCGCCTCCGGCAAAAAGGATCAGGTCAACTTTGGCTTCCTGCATGGCCTGGGCGGCAAGTTGTGTGTCATCTGCAGTCGTCAAACCCCCATCTCTTTGAGGGCCGGAGATAGGCTGAGGTGAGAATCCACACTTTTGGGCAACGAGCTCACCCATCTCGCCCGGAGCAGTTACCAGTTCTAACTCTCCTGTAAACGAATGCAAAACTTCTAATGCCGCTGCGGTGCGTTCCTGGGCGAGTGGAACCGCACCCAGAGCACGGGCCTGCTGCTGAATTTCCAACCCATCACTGCCTTTCAGCCCTACCCGCCCACCAATCCCAGCGATGGGGTTAACGATCAACCCTAATTTCTTGCCTGCCATTTATTCTCTTTTTGTCTGGCCTGTTTTGCGCAAATAGGCTCGCCATGTAACAGCCCATTCATCAGGGTCATCAAAGGGATCGTGGTGGGTATGATGGACGGTACTGTTATGCGGCGCGGTCTTGATGATCTCTGGATTAGTATAGGCTTCTTCCGCCATTTGGCGCAGTACGGCTACATATTCATCCAAATCGGCCTTGGAATAGGCTTCAGTCGGTTCGAGTGTCATCGGTTCCGGCACCACAAAGGGGTGATGGCTGGTCCAGAAGTGCATCCCAAAATCGGCGATCCGCACCGCCATTTCTTCTGAGTGGATCCCGGTCTCTGCGGTGAGTTTTTCCCAGCTGTAGCGAACTTGCTCTATGCGGTGTTTGCCTTTGGCGTAAGGCGCGCTGACACCTCGAATTTCGAGTACTTTTTTGAGCAAATAGTTATTGTTCAGCACAGCGACCTCGGATACCTCGCGCAGACCATCAGCGCCCAGACTCATGATCCAGGCGTAGGCCCGCAATATATTGGGAGTCACGCCATAAAAAGGACGCACCTTCCCGATACTTTGGGGCCGGTTGTAGTTCAGGGAATATTTCTGGCCGTCGAATTCCACAGTCGGCACAGGTAAAAATGGGGCCAGGGCATCTGTCACACAACTGGCACCCGCACCTGGACCGCCACAGCCGTGCGGAGTAGAGAAGGTCTTATGCAGGTTAAAGTGGCAGGCATCAAAACCAGCTTCACGAGCTCGTGTGATCCCCAGGATTCCATTGGCATTGGCCTGATCGTAAAAACATAGTCCACCAGCCTGATGGACCACATCCACGAATTCCTGGATGTGTGGGTTGAAAATGCCGGTATCTTCAGGATTGGTGATCAACAAGGCTGCAGTACGGTCGGAAACGGCAGCCTTAAGGGCTTCAAGGTCAGGGTAACCATCAGGATCGGGATACAAGGTGATGACTTTGTATCCGGCGACTTTGGCTGCTGCGGCATTGGATGGATGAGAAAAAATTGTCGTGATCACTTCATCTCGTTGTTGCGCATCCCCTCGAGAGGCGTGGTAGGCCCGAATCATGCAGATATTCGTATAAATCGCTGCTGAACCAGCTCCAGGTTGGAGACTGACGCGGTCCATACCGGAGATTTCCTTGAGCATCCCCTCCAGTCGATATATTATTTCCAAAATACCCTGAACTGTGACTTCATCCTGCAGAGGATGCAGTTCGGTCAGCTTGGGGGTACTGGCCAGTTGATCGTTGATCTTTGGGTTGTACTTCATCGTGCAGGTGCCCTGGCCAATGTCAATGTTCAAATCTACGCCCAGAGTTTCCTGGGATACTCGGACATAATGCCGCAAAACTTGATTTTGTGACATTTCAGGTAAAGCCGGCGGCTTTTTGCGCCGCAATGCTTCTGGCAACTTTTGAGCCGGGTTGCCAACCTGTTTTTCGATTTCTGCTTCGACGGGAGGCAACAACACCCCGCGCTGACCGGTCTGACTCAACTCGAAAATGACTGGTTCGTCCCAACGAGCCTGGTGGAAACGGCGTGGAGATGGTTTTTTGGCGATGGGTTTCATCCCAGCACCTCCTTTAGCGAGGAAGCAAGGCGGTCGATATCTGCCTTTGTATGAATTTCAGTTACACAGAGCAAGGCACTTACGCCAAGCTCGGGGAAATCGCGGTTCAAATTCACTCCTCCAAAAATATCTTGTTCGAGTAAAGCCTGATTGATATCGGCAACTGTCTTGCCAGTGTCAGTGAAATCTACAACGAACTCAGTAAAGTGTGGCCCCATGTCAAAGGGTACCTTTACGCCTGGTAGTTCGGTCAATTTTTGGATGGCATAGCGGCAGCGTTGCATGATTCCCTCGCCGACCTCAACCATGCCCTGCGGCCCCATCAAGGCCAGATAGACACCTGCGGTGATCCCCCACAGGGCCGCGGCTGTGCCGACCCATTCCTTGCCTTCTTCGCGAATGGCAAATGATGTGCGCTCGTAGGCTACATCGCCAAAACCATATTCGCCTTCCACGTCAGTGGGTGCCACGCCGAACAATCGGGAAGGGAATTCCATTATAAAGGTGGGATCATCTTGAGTGGCGATGAATCCGCCGTGCCCCCCGCCATAATGCATGTGGATGCCCAGACTTTGGATGTCACCACAAGCGATATCAGCACCGTACTCCACCGGAGGTTGAATCACGCCTAATGAGAGCGGTTCCACCCCGACAACGCACAGCGCCCCTGTGTCGTGCGCCGCGGCACTGATTTCTTCTACCTGGGTTTCGATCAACCCTAAATAGGTGGGATTCTCGAAATATACTGCGGCCACTTCTGGGTTGAGGAGCTTTTTCAGGGCAGCCAGGTCCAGTGTGCCATTCTGAGGCTGATATGGAATCCGCTCGATCATGATATCCGGTTTTAGATATTCTTTGATCATTGAGAACTTATCAGCACCCATATTGGCTGGCAGCAGGACAGTTGTACGGCCGGTGATGCGTGCGGCCATGCGCAGGGCCGTGGCTGCGGCCTGGAATCCGTCGTAGGTGGGCACGTTGACAACTTCCATATTGAGTAGTTCGGCCATCAAACTTTGGTATTCGAAGAGCGCCTGAAAGCGGCCGTGATCCTCGTAGGGTTCACCAGCATAAGCGGTCAGAAACTCACCGCGCGAGTTGATCTCATCGCACACAGCCGGGATCTGGTGCTGGTAGCAGCCGCCACCCAGGAAACTGAGCGTTTCACGAGTGGAGCGGTTAGTGTTTAATAAGCCGTCCACGTGGCGAATTAACTCCACCTCCGAGAGGAGCGGCTCAGGTAGGTTGAGTTTCCCCTTAAACCGCAGATTGGCAGGGATTTCTGCGTAGAACTCGTCAAT
Organism: Candidatus Desulfolinea nitratireducens; assembly: GCA_014382535.1. Taxonomy (GTDB): domain Bacteria; phylum Chloroflexota; class Anaerolineae; order Anaerolineales; family Villigracilaceae; genus Desulfolinea; species Desulfolinea nitratireducens. The sequence goes on from JACNJN010000036.1 coordinate 6,528, forward strand.
ACTCTTTGCGCCCACTGCCCGCAACATTTCCGCCTTCACATCTGGCGCGGAGTTGGGGATGTAGGGGTAGACCGTTTTTTTTGTAGTCATACTCGTTCCTTTCATTTACTGAAGACAAGGTTACCCTTGTTATTAACTTGTTGTTGATATATTATAAGTACTATCAATGGAATGTCAAGAATAAGACAACAGGAACAACTATTATGAGTGCAGTACCCACAAAAAAAGAACAGGTCTACGTGCGCATTCGCCGAGCAATTATCTCCGGTGATTTAACTCCAGGCGCAATTCTGAACGAGTCTGAGATCGCCGCCAAATTCGAATCGGGCAAGACTCCCACTCGCGAGGCGCTGATCTTGCTAACACACGAAAACTTCCTCGAGGCTTTGCCACGGGTTGGGTACATAGTCACTAAGCCAACCTTGCAAGATATTCTGGAAACCTTCCACTTGCGACTGATCCTGGAAGTGGAAGCAATTGGCCTGGGGGTGGGGCGGATATCACCCGAAGAGATTGGCCACCTGGAGAAAAATATCCAGGAAGAAGAACTATTAGCAGCCTCTTTTAACCCGGAACAGAAAGATAGTGCATCGGCTATTAATCGTGATTTTCACCTGGTAATTGCGCGCACATCCGGGAATAATCGCCTGATGAAATATATCCAACAACTGATAGATGATATGGAGCGTACGCTGGTAAATGATCCTTACTTAGCCGATCCCAACCAGCATAAAAAGATTTTGGATGCCCTGCTTTCCAAAGATAATAAACTGGCTAAAGAGGCTATGTACTCACATATTGAAGAGACTCGAAATCGGATAGTAAACCGATTCTAAAGTAAATTGGCATCAAGATCAAACTACCGATCGTCTTTAGCGAAGATGATGGGGCGAGGCTGGTGAGGGAGTTTGATTCTGTGATGGGAGAATTATTTTAAACACGAAGGTCACTAAGAAACACAAAGGTTTTAAGAGCTTTTCCCTTCGTGTCCTTTGTGTCCTTTGTGTTTAGGCTTTTCATAAATCAGACTATAATTCAACTATGAACGATCTTCATCAACGCCTCGACACCCTCTGTGAAGAACTTCGCCAGCATAATTATCACTACCACGTCCTCGATGCGCCTATCATCAGCGACGGGGAATATGATCGCCTTTTGCATGAGCTCAAAGCCATCGAAGCCGAGCATCCCGAGTGGATCACAGCCGATTCACCCTCTCAACGTGCTGGCGCACCTCCTTCCGATAAATTTGAGAAAGTCCGTCATCCTGCCCCGATATTATCTCTGGCAAATGCATTTGGCGCAGAGGATACCCGTGCCTGGGTTGAACGCATCCGGAAACTGGATGAACGCGTCAGCGAGGCACAGTTCACCGTTGAGCCAAAGATTGATGGTCTGACAGTCGTTCTTCATTATAGAGACGGCCTATTCGTCCAGGGTGCAACGCGTGGAGATGGGGAAATTGGGGAGGATATTACCGCGAATTTAAGGACGATCAAAGCGATTCCGTTGAGAATACCAGTAAACAGTACTCAGTATTCAATCCCTGAATACTTTGTAGTCCGAGGCGAAGTTTTTATCACCCATGCCGACTTTGAAATTCTCAATCAGCGCCAGGCCGAAGCAGGAGAAAAGACTTATCAGAATCCGCGTAACACGGCAGCAGGTGCACTCCGCCAACTGGATTCGCGCATCACCGCCACACGACCATTAACTCTGTTGATTTACCAAATTGTCCACGCTGAGGGAGGCGAAGTTCCCGCCTCGCAGTGGGAGCGGCTGGAATATCTTCGCGAACTTGGATTTCCTGTCTCATCTGACTCACGGCGTTTTGATGAAATAGAAGAAACGATTTCTTTTGTCTCAGGCTGGGAGGAAACGAAAGATAAACTCCCGTATGAAGCAGATGGCATGGTCATTAAAATTGACGATCTCACACTCTCAGATTCTCTCGGCATTGTCGGTAAAGACCCGCGCAGTGCGGTGGCCTATAAATTCCCATCGCAGGTGGTCACAACCCAACTGCTCGACATCAACGTTGAGGTCGGGCGGACGGGGGTTCTGACTCCCAAAGCTGTGCTTGAAGCTGTCGAAATTAACGGAGTCATCGTTCGGAATGCAACCCTCCATAATTTCGATTTCATCGCCGAAAAGGATATCCGCATCGGTGACAGCGTCCTCGTCAAACGGGCAGGGGAAGTGATTCCCTACATCATCGCTCCGGTAACGGAAGCACGTTCAGGCGGAGAGCGTCCCTACATTCCCCCATCGCTATGTCCGGCTTGTGAGCAGCCCGTCGAGCATCTCGAGGGGGAGGTCGCCTGGTATTGTGTCAATGCAGCTTGTCCAGCACAACTGATCCGAAATATTGAACATTACGTTTCCCGGGGTGCGATGGATATCGCCGGACTGGGCATCAAAATTGTCGAGCAATTGGTTGAGGAGGGGCTGGTTGGTGATGTCGCCGATCTCTATACTCTGCGCAAAGAAGATTTGCTCGCGCTGGAAGGCTTCAAGGAAAAAAAGGCGGATAATTTACTTGCAGGAATTAGCATCTCAGCGAATCAACCCTTGAATCGACTGATTATTGGATTAGGGATTCGCGGTGTTGGCGAGTCTGTCGCAGCCGATCTAGCACAGCATTATGTGGATTTGGATGCCCTCCGTGCAACCCCTCAAACGGATCTGGAGGCCATCGAGGGAATTGGCCCAAATATCGCCGCCGCGATCGTGGATTGGTTTTTGCTACCATTTAATCAGCAAATGCTTGGCAAACTGCATGATGCCGGTGTTTGGCCAACATCTACCGTTAACACGACACAGGCCTCGCCCGGCAAATTCAATGGTTTGAGCTTCGTCGTCACCGGCACCCTGCCAAAAATGACCCGCAGCGAGGTAAAGGAATTTATCCAATCACAGGGTGGCAAGGTGACCGGCAGCGTCAGCAAAAAGACTGATTATCTTGTAGCCGGAGAAAATCCCGGCTCAAAATTGGTCAAAGCAGAAGCATTGGGGGTCAAGGTTATTGGAGAGGAAGAACTTCTCTCATTAAGCGATATTCCCAGCTCTTGATTGACAGTTTTTCCTCACTCGACTACACTACATTCCGTTATGGTAGCGTTAGAAATTATAGTAAAAATGATTTTTTAAGGAGCTAATAATGGACTCTCAAAAAGGCACCGATTCAGTCTCTCAGCGCATTCAGGCGATGACAGACCGCGCCGCCGATTTGAAAGCGCGTGGCGCATATTTTTATAATATGGCCGTCACTGAAATCCTGGACGATGCGCGCGTGATCGTAAACGGGCGCAATATGGGGATGTATGCATCTTATGGCTATGCAGGCTTGCTTGGGCATCCACGCATCGCTGCTGCTGCAAAAGCTGCCGTTGATAAATACGGGACTGGCACAAATGGTGTCCGGTCTTTGGCAGGGACATTGGATTTACACGTCGAACTCGAAGAGACGATCGCAGATTTCAAACACGCCGAAGCCGCCATAACCTATACCTCGGGTTACGCGACGAACTTGAGCGTTATTTCCACATTGATGGGACGCGGCGACTGGATTCTCTCTGATAAACTCAATCACGCCAGCATCGTCGACGGCTGTATGATGTCCGGCGCGCTATTTCGTCGCTTCAAACATAACGATATGGCTGACCTGGAAAAACGCCTTCAACAAGCCCCTTCAGATGTAGCCAAACTGGTCATTGCCGATGCTGTTTTCAGCATGGACGGAGACATTATCGACCTTCCCAAGGTCGTCAAACTCTGCGAAAAATACGATGCCTGGCTAATGATGGACGAAGCCCACTCAATCGGCGTTTTGGGTAAAACGGGTCGTGGGATTGAAGAACACTTCGGCCTCGGAGACGTGGTGGACATCAAAATGGGTACGCTCAGCAAAACTATCCCCTCGGTGGGCGGTTACGTTGCGGGGAAAAGGGATATGATCGAATATCTCCGCCATGCCAGCCGGGCCTATATCTTCTCCGCTGCCTTACCCCCGGCACAGGCTGCTGCTGCGATGGAATCTTTCAAAGTCATCCTCGATGAGCCATGGCGATTGGAAAAACTACAAGCCAATACCGAACAATTCATCGGCGGCCTTAAAAGCGCAGGCTTTGACACCATGCTCACCGAAACTGCCATTGTTCCCGTTCTTTGTGGCGATGATGAGCGGGCTTATGAACTGACCGGCGCTGCCCAGGCCAAAGACCTCTTCGTTCTTCCCGTCGTCTCCCCCGCCGTGCCTAACGGTCTCGCTCGTCTGCGAGCGACAGTTACCGCAGCACATGCGACCAAAGATATTGCTTACGCCCTGGATGTTCTTGCCGAAGCCGGTAAAGAAATCGGGATTATCTAAAACACATCTCTCGTAGGGGCGACCAGCCGGTTGCCCCTATTTTTTTTTATGCCCTCTATCACCCTTCACCTCGGACGCGAAAAATCCCTTCTCCGCCGTCATCCCTGGATCTTCTCAGGGGCAATTGGGCATGTGGAAGGAAATCCCGGGATCGGGGAAACTGTGGATGTGCTTGATGCTAAAGGAAATTTCCTGGCAAAAGCCGCCTACTCCCCTCGATCCAATATCCGTGCGCGCATCTGGACCTGGCTTGATGAGGACGTGGACGCAGATTTCCTGCGCCGCCGGTTGGATTCCGCCATTAATCATAGGGACGGGATTACCCCACCCCTACGATCCGATGCATGTAGGCTTGTTCACGCCGAATCAGATGGACTGCCCGGCCTGATCGTTGATCGCTACGATGATGTGTTGGTGATGCAAATCCTGACAACAGGTGCTGAATACTGGAAAGAAACCCTCGCCGATCTGATTCTTGAATTGACGGAGTTAACCGACATCTACGAACGCTCGGATGTGGAAGTGCGCCACCTCGAAGCACTGGAACCACGCGCTGGCGCAATGCGTGGCAACCCACCCTCAAAGCTTGTTTTGCAGGAATACGGACTGAAATTCAACGTTGATATTGCACACGGTCATAAAACCGGATTTTATCTTGACCAACGCGAAAGCCGACATTTAGTCGGCCAGCTTGCAGCAGAACGGGATGTCCTCAATTGCTTCAGCTACACGGGCGGATTCAGCATCCACGCAGTGGCGGGAGGGGCGAGGTCAGTCACCTCCATCGATTCCTCAGGAGACGCACTAAAGCTGGGGGTAGAAAATGCCGCATTAAACGGTCAGCAAGCTGAAATCCACGAATGGATCGAGGGAGATGTTTTCAAAGAACTGAGAACATTCCGGGATTCGCGCCGTGATTTCGATCTGATCATTCTCGATCCCCCTAAATTTGCGCCGACTATCTCCCAGGTCAAGAAGGCGACTCGTGGCTATAAGGATATCAATCTGCTGGCCTTCAAGCTTTTACGCCCGGGCGGGATTTTGATCACCTTCTCCTGCTCTGGTGGTGTGGATGCATCTCTCTTCCAGAAGATCGTAGCGGGCGCAGCCCTCGATGCAAACGTGGATGCACAGATCATCCAGAAACTGGGGCAGGGAGCTGACCACCCGATTGCACTGAATTTCCCCGAGGGAGCATATCTGAAGGGGCTGGTTTGTAGAGTTTTTTAAAAAAGGGCCCCGTTCCCTTAGTGGGAACGGGGCCTTGCTCTAAAAGTTTGAGGCCTTATCTTTCTTGGATCATCGAAAATTCGACACCAGATGATGGGGTTAGACACCTAACGCTATTTCCCTTTAGGTTTCCCATCATCCAACTGCATGATTTGACGAAGGGTACCAAGAATCAGCAGGCCAAGCTTCAGCCCCTGTCCGCTCGTCAGGGAGAGGGTCTCCCCCTCTTTTTCAGCGTTTCTTGTCAAAAGATACGCTGCACCAAGACCGGTCAAAGCGCCGATCAATGCGCCCATCAGCAAAATCCCACCTTTACTCTTATCATCTTTTTTTTCATATTCTGCCATCTTAAACTCCCTTATTTTTGTTGAAAGAATCTCTTGATACCAGCTGAAATTCCTTCAACAAAGAAGATTGGTTTTGCAGTTGCATCTGCCACATTTTCAATTTTTTGTGTGACAAGACGAATAAACTTATATAGTTTCTGTGTATAGATCGGGGTGGCTTTTATCAGCATCGTTATCCCATAAATTAAGCCACCCAATATGAGTAGCAATATGAATGAAATAAAGAGTAATGGGATCAGCAACCAAATTATTGAGATATCTGCCCACAGGCTGGCAGTTGCGTTGGTTCCTGTCGCCACGACTACGGAGATCGCAATCACGAAGAGTGCCGCAATTAGAATGGGAACAAGAATCTGCCAAATTAAATCTCGTCGGTGAGCCTTGTAAGATGCTGTTTTTAGGAAGGGGGGTATATTTTTCTTCATCAGCTTTATTTTAGCATAGTTGAAATACAATTTCAGTGAACCAGACGATTGATTCCCAACCTGCTAATCAGAGCTGTTTGGCAGAGAAGTTATTTAATAATAATTTAAAAGCATATAGCTGGTAGTACAATCAAGATTAAGAAACCAGTATTCACTGTTTTTAGTGTCAGGATATTAGGAGATAAAATGAAACTCAGTAATGAAATACGCCAGCAGCTATTGGCATTTCAACAAAATGAGATCACTGAATATCATATATACAAGCGATTGGCAAAAAGCATCAAAGAACCTGAAAATGCAAGGATCATCAACCAGATCGCCGAGGATGAGCTTGGGCATTATGAAGAGTGGAAAGAATATACCAACGAAGATGTGAAACCCAAAAAATGGGCAATTTGGTTTTACTATCTGATCAGCCGAATTTTTGGTTTCACTTTTGGCATCAAGTTGATGGAGAGCGGCGAGAAAAGCGCACAGGTAAATTATGACCAGATTCGTGAATTCGTCCCCGAAATTGACAAGTGGATCGAAGATGAACATAAACATGAAGATGCTCTGATCGAAATGCTTGATGAAGAGCGCCTGCAATATGCCGGGTCGGTCGTCCTGGGGTTAAATGACGCCCTCGTCGAATTAACGGGCGCACTGGCAGGACTTACGCTGGCTTTGCAAAATGTTGAGCTGATCGCGCTCTCGGGGCTGATCACCGGCATCGCCGCATCGCTTTCAATGGCAGCCTCTGAATATCTTGCCACCCGCTCCGAAAAAACCGATAAACATCCCATCCGTGCCGCGATCTATACGGGTATTGCCTATATCTTCACGGTTTCAATCCTGATCCTGCCCTATCTGCTCTTCGATAACTACTTTCTCGATCTGGCGTTGGCGTTAACCTCTAGCGTGATTATCATCGCGGTCTTCAATTACTATATTTCGGTCGCTCAGGATAAATCTTTCAAAGATCGCTTTATTGAAATGGCGGGATTAAGTCTCAGCGTCGCGGCCTTCAGTTTTGGGATCGGATATTTGATCCGCATCTTTTTGGGTGTTGAAATATAAAAGCACAGGAAATAATATGAAAATTTTAACGGTAGATGTAGGTACTGGTACACAGGATATTTTTCTGTATGACTCTCAGATCGACATTGAGAACGGATTCAAATTAGTCCTGCCCTCGCCCACGATGATGGTACGCAAGCGGATCCAGGAAGCGACTCGCTCGCAAGTCCCGATCCTGCTGACCGGTCTGACAATGGGAGGTGGCCCCAGCAGTTGGGCGGTCAATGACCACCTGAAGGCAGGTTTCCCCGTTTACGCAACAGAAAATGCGGCCAGAACATTAGACGATAACCTTGACGCCGTCGCAGAAATGGGCATTATCCTCGTCTCTGACGATGAGGCTTCCAACCTGCCGACCTCCATACAGCGGATTGAGTTCCGAGACTTCGATTTCCCCGCCATTACCGATGTCTTCGCCCGCTTCGGCGTCTCACTGGATGATCTCGCCGCGGTCGCGGTCGCGGTCTTCGATCACGGTGCCGCCCCCCCCGATATCTCTGATCGTCAATTTCGTTTCGACTATTTGGATGAGCGCATTCGAGAACGGAATGCCTTATCTTCATTTGCCTTTTTGGCGAAAGATATTCCCCCGATCATGACCCGCCTGCAAGCGGTAGCTGATTCCGCCCGGGATGTGGATGCCCCGCTCATCGTCATGGATACGGCCCCTGCCGCGGTTTTGGGTGCAACATTTGACCCCATCGTGGCACAGCGCAAGCAGAAGATCATCGCCAATATTGGTAATTTCCACACCCTGGCATTTCGCCTGGGAGATAAAGGGATCGAGGGCGTCTTTGAGCATCATACCGGCGAGATCGACCTGCCCAAACTGGAAGGCTATCTACAAAATTTAGCGGATGGGACTCTCCAACACGAGACCATCTTCAATGATATGGGGCACGGGGCGTTGATCTACAATAAGGAAGCGATGCTCCTGAACGGCGAAGATTTTGATGTCGTGGTAACAGGCCCTAGGCGGAGTATGTATTCGAGTGCCCTCACCCCAACCCTCTCCCCTAGGGAGAGGGAGTCTACGCCCACATTGCGCCCTTATTTTTCTGTCCCTTTTGGGGATATGATGATCGCGGGTTGCTTTGGGATGCTTTCAGCCACAACAGATTTACTACCAAATATTGCTGAAGATGTCCGAGCATCGCTCAAAGGTGCGGGCGGCGCAGGCACACCACCCTGGGAGATTGGCTAGAGAATTTATTAAAAAGGGAGGATTTTTTCTTATTCGATGTATTCAATCATTCCAAAAAGGGCTCATATCTTGATTATACATTTTTGATATAATTGAGAAAAGTAGTCTGTAATCAAAAGGAGATAATGCACATGAGTATCGAAGGCAAATGCCCCGTAAATCACAATCCCACTGCGAGCAACAGTGGTACCTCAACGTCGAACCGAGACTGGTGGCCAAACCAGTTAAATTTAAAAATCCTTCACCAAAACAGTTCCCTGTCCGATCCAATGGGAAAGGCATTCAATTACGCTGAAGAATTCAATAAACTCGACCTAAAAGCCCTAAAGGACGATCTCTATGCCTTGATGACCGATTCGCAAGATTGGTGGCCTGCTGATTATGGTCATTACGGCCCCTTTTTCATCCGTATGGCATGGCACAGCGCAGGCACATATCGCACAGGTGATGGCCGCGGCGGCGCATCCTCAGGTTCACAACGCTTTGCGCCCCTCAACAGCTGGCCCGATAACGTCAACCTCGACAAGGCGCGGCGGCTGCTCTGGCCGATCAAGCAGAAATACGGCAACAAGATTTCCTGGGCCGATCTGATGATCCTCGCCGGTAATTGTGCGCTGGAGTCGATGGGTCTTAAGACCTTTGGCTTCGCGGGCGGACGTGAAGATATTTGGGAACCGGAAGAAGACATCTACTGGGGAGCCGAGAACGAGTGGCTTGGTGACAAGCGTTACACTGGTGAACGCGATCTCGAAAACCCGCTTGCCGCTGTGCAGATGGGTCTGATCTATGTAAACCCGGAAGGACCTAATGGAGAACCTATTCCAGCAGCTTCTGGACATGATGTTCGAGAGACTTTTGCCCGCATGGCTATGAATGACGAAGAAACTGTCGCTCTGATTGCAGGTGGACACACCTTCGGCAAAGCGCATGGCGCTGGTGATGCCGCGCTGGTTGGGCCAGAACCTGAGGCCGCTGGGATCGAGGAGCAGGGTCTTGGATGGAAGAGTTCCTTTGGCAGCGGCAAGGGTGGCGATGCGATTGGCAGCGGCATCGAGGGCGCCTGGAAACCGAACCCGACCCAATGGGATATGGGCTACCTGAAAGTGTTGTTCAAGTACGAGTGGGAACTGCTAAAAAGTCCTGCAGGAGCTTATATTTGGCTTGCAAAAGATGTTGATGAAGAGGATATGGTAATTGATGCCCATGATCCGACCAAAAAACATCGCCCTATGATGACTACTGCCGACCTGTCTCTCAAGTTTGATCCTGCCTATGAAAAAATCTCACGCCACTTCCTTGAGAACCCCGACGAATTCGCGGATGCCTTCACTCGCGCCTGGTTCAAGCTGACCCACCGTGACATGGGTCCCCGATCCCTCTATCTCGGCACGGAGGTTCCTAATGAGGAACTGGTTTGGCAAGATGTGGTTCCGGCTGTTGACCATGATTTGATTAACGAAGAAGACATTGCTACGCTCAAGTCCAAGATTCTGGCATCAAGACTTTCCATTTCTCAGTTGGTCTCGACCGCCTGGGCATCAGCGTCAACCTTCCGCGGTTCTGACAAACGGGGCGGGGCAAACGGAGCACGTATCCGGTTAGAGCCGCAAAAAAGTTGGGATGTCAATGAGCCGGCCCAATTGGAGAGCGTTCTCGAGACTCTTGAGAAAATCCAAAAAGAGTTCAACAAAAAAGTTTCTTTGGCAGACCTGATCGTCCTGGGCGGATGTGCAGCCATCGAGCAAGCTGCGAAAAATGCTGGTCACGAGGTAAGCGTTCCCTTCACTCCGGGACGGACGGATGCATCACAAGAGCAAACCGATGTGGAATCATTTGCCGTACTCGAACCAAGCGCAGATGGTTTCCGCAATTATCTCAAAGCCAAATACAGCGTCGCAGCCGAAGAAATGCTGGTTGATCGCGCACAACTGCTGACTCTGACCGCTCCTGAAATGACTGTTCTCTTTGGTGGGATGCGTGTTTTGAATGCGAACTTCGGGCAATCCCAGCATGGGGTTTTCACCAAACAACCCGAGACACTCACCAATGACTTCTTCGTCAATCTGCTTGATATGAGCACAGCGTGGAAAGCAACCACGGAAGAGAAAGATGTCTTCGAGGGTCGTGACCGCGCAACGGACGAACTCAAGTGGACCGGCACGCGTGTCGATCTCATTTTCGGTTCGAACTCCCAACTGCGCGCCTTGGCAGAAGTCTATGCTCAGGATGATGCGCAGACTAAGTTCGTGGATGACTTCGTGGCGGCATGGAACAAGGTCATGAACGCTGACCGCTTCGACCTCGCCTGAACCGGACTAACAAAAGGCAATCTCTCTGCGCATCTTTCAAAACTGGAGAACGCCAGTTATGTAAAGTGCGAGAAAACGTATAAAGGCAAAACAGCTCTGATGATTTTCATCGGGGCTGTTTTTTATGGAACACGGATTATTAAAAACTTTAACCACGAAGAGCACAAAGATTCACGAAGGAAAAAGAAAACGCAAAGTTTTTCGTTCGTGGCGCTTCGTGAACTTTGTGTTTAACGATTTTGAGTTTTTGCACTAAAAAAATTTGCGTAATCCGCCTAATCCGCGTCCTATCTTTCCAACCATATCAGCTATAATTCCCACGCAAAAAATATCTCACCATAAAAAACTCTGTGTCCTTTGTGTCTTTGTGGTGAACCAAAACAGGAGAAAAAATGTGCGGTATTTTCGGTATCGTTAAAGAAAAAGAAGAAAATTTAGGGCCGATATTGATCGGCGCTGCTGAACGCCTTACTTATAGAGGTTACGACTCGGTCGGGATGGCGACCATCAGCGGGGATAAGATTGATCTTCGTAAAGACGTGGGCAAAGTCGATACAGTTGCAGAGAAATTTAATATCAGCGAAATGAGCGGGCAGCGCGGCATCACGCAATTGCGCTGGGCAACTTTTGGAGCGCCTTCTCAAGTTAATGCGCAGCCGCATCTCGATTCGGACGGGCTCATGGTTGGCGCTCATAATGGTAACGTGGTCAATAATATTGAATTACGCCAACAATTTATAGAGGAAGGCCTCACCGTCCGTTCGGAAAATGATGGTGAGACCTGTGTTCACGCGGTGGAACGTTATCTCAAACGCGGCTACGAAATAATCGACGCAATTCGTCTTGCTTATGGCGATCTCGCGGGTGACTACGCTTTTGTTCTCGGACAAGCCAACGATGACAAGCTCTACGCGATGAAAAAAGGCTCGGGCCTTGTGGTTGGAATCGGTGATGATTTCACCTGCCTTTCCTCTGACCTGCCTTCCTTGCTGCCGCTCACGCGAGAGATCATCCGCCCGCAAGATGGCGAGATCATCATTTTGAGCCATGACCAGGTTGAGTTACGCTCCGTTACCGATGGAAAGATCATTCAACGCGAATCCGAGATCATCACTGAAAGCATGGATGCCGTTCAAAAGGGTGGATATCCCCACTTTATGCTCAAGGAAATTCATGAGCAACCACAGGTGGCGCGGGAATTGCATCACCTTTTGGATGATTCATCCGAGCTGGATTCCATTGTGGATAAAATGCGGAACGCACGCAACCTCTACCTGATCGGCTGTGGGACGAGTTATCATGCCTGTATATCTGGTTCCGTTGCCCTCGCCCAAATCGCAGGGCGTGCGGCGATTCCCGTTCTCGCCCCCCAATTTATCTCCCAGTTTGCGCCTACCGTTAATCACGAGGATGTGGGCATCTTTGTCAGCCAATCCGGGGAGACCAAGGATGTGCTCAATGCCCTCGCTGCTGCCGAGGTCAAAGGGATGACACCCTTCGGCATCGCCAACGTGATCGGCTCGACATTGACCCAGTTCACCAATAGCTGTCTGCCTCTTGGCTGCGGCTACGAAATCAGCGTCCCCGCAACCAAGACTTTCACGAACCAGGTATTCATCTTCCTCTATTTGGCCCATAAAATGGCGGGGCGCGATCTTGACGAATTGGCCGGAATCCCCGTGCTGATGGAGAAAACACTGGCGATGGTTGCCCCGCAGGTCGAGGAACTGGCCTCCACACTGGAAAATGTTGACGATATGTACACGCTTGGGTACGGAGCGACTTTTCCCATCGCCCTTGAAGGCGCGCTCAAGCTTAAAGAAATTACTTATGCGCACTGTGAGGGAATGCTCTCCACCGAGTTCAAACACGGTCCCCTTTCGGCTGTCACCGAAAATTATCCGATCATTTTCGTCGCTGGGAAAGAAGACATTCCCCTCATCATCAGCGGCATCAACGAGGTGACCGCTCGCGGCGCACGCGCCATCGTCATCGGTCCTGATGATGAACGTCTCCGCGCCAACGCAGATGATCTGATCGTCATCCCCGACGCAGAGGAGCAAATCAGTGCTCTCCTGGCTGTCCTGCCTTTACAAATACTCTCTTATCATATGAGTGTTGCGCGTGGGGTTGATCCTGACTTCCCAAGGAATTTATCGAAAACACTGACCGTAGATTGAATCGTCGGTCACGCTTGCAGCGTGACAACACCGAAAACTTGTCACGTTGAAACCGTGGCCCACAAACGTGACCTACACTAAGGAAGGAAAATAAATCTATGCCATCAATCATT
>JACNJN010000086.1 GCA_014382535.1 Candidatus Desulfolinea nitratireducens
TGTCAGGTGGCTAGTCTTTTTCCATGTAAAATACCCATACAAAGGAGGATCAAAATATGAGCAATAATTCGTCCAATGGCCCGCAAGGGCTCCTCGGAAGCATGGCCTTTGGTGGGATATTCTTTCTGGTGGGCAGCTTGGTTGTTCTCGTCGCTGCCGATATTATCCATGCAGATCCAAGCTCCATCCACGCTCCGCGCTGGGTTTTGGCGGCTGTAGGCGGCGTGTTTATGATCGCAGGTATTATGGCAGCTCTCCAGGGCGGTTTCGGCCTTGAGGGCATGCAAACCAGGCTTTATCTTTGGCTCCAGTTTCTTTTTGGGATGACGTTAATGGTGCTCTTCTCCTCCGTTTTTCTGTGGGTGGGTTTTGGCCCTGGTGTGCGTGAATTCACCTCCAGTACGACAATTGGCCCGATCACCACCAGTGGCTCGGGTAACGTGAGCATGGGGCGGATCATGTTTGGCGGCGGCGGTCTATTGATGGCCTTTTTCACGATTGCTATGGCCGTCTCACAATTAAAGGCCATATTCAAAAAATAGATATGGGAATGCTGAACGAAAATAACTCATGGCTGATCAAGAGAAAATCATAATTCGTCCACTTCGAAAAGAGGATACAGATATGTGGCTGCAGATGCGTCTCTCATTGTGGCCGGATCATTCTGAAACCAGGATGCGCGCTGAGATGGACGCGTGGCTCTCTGAATCGTCAAACGCGACCTTTGTTGCTGAAGATACCAGGAATATTCTTTATGGCTTTATAGAGGTTGGTCAGCGCAACTATGCCGAGGGATGCAAGAGCAGTCCGGTTGGCTATATCGAAGGCTGGTATGTGGATAAACGTATCCGTGGGCAGGGTGTGGGGAAAATGCTCGTGATGGCCGCAGAAGACTGGGTACGGGAGCAGGGTTGGGCTGAGATCGCATCCGATACCTGGCTGGATAACGAGACCAGCATCCAGGCGCATCTCGCGCTGGGGTATAGAGAAACAGTGCGGCTAGTTCATTTTTCCAAAAAGCTTTCTTAATCAAGCTATAATGGGCGGAGAATTCAGGAGAAAAAGATGCTCATCATTATCAGTGATCTTCATTTGGGTGACGGCACATGCGGGAAATCAATTTCATCCGATGCCTTTAATGTTTTTGAAGAAAGGCTTGACAAAATGGCGATGCGAGCCTCGTGGCGGGAGGATGGCGTCTATCGCCCCATTGAGCAGATCCATATTTTGCTGCTTGGCGATATTCTCGATCCGCTTCACTCCACCCTTTGGCTGGACACTGAAGTTGATACGCCTGAATACACCCGCCCCTGGACTGATCGAAATAAGCCCGCTTATGCAGAAAAACTAAAAGAAATTACGCGAGCGATCCTGAAAGAAAATGCGAAGTCCGTAAAAGTTTTGCGTCAACTGGATGTAATCATTCCCCAGGCTCTTCAAAGGCAACGCGGCTGGGAGGAAAGCATAGATTGGGTCTCCGTTGATGTTCACTTGCATTATATGATCGGAAACCATGATTGGTATTATGGCATTCCCGGCACGGCCTTTGACGAGATACGGGCTGAGGTCGTGGACGCGTTGAGTTTATCTCAGAATTCTTCCCCCTTCCCTTTTCGTCTTGAAGATGATCCTGATCTGGCGGAAAAACTGGCGGAGTATAAAGTCTATGCCCGGCATGGAGATTGCTACGATAGCTTTAATTATGATGCTGAGGAAGGAAGGATCAACTCGGCATTGGGAGATGTTTTCACCGTTGAAATGCTGAACCGTTTTCCCCTCGAGGTTGAGAAACACCTCGATGATATTCCACCCGAGATGATCGAGAATTTGAGGGAACTGAGCCGAGTGCGCCCGGCCTTGGCCACCGGACTTTGGGTGAGCAGCCAGGTCAGGCATAACCATTTACCGGATCGTATGCAAAAGGCGATCAAGGATCTGTGGGAGCAACTGGGTGATGAGTTCCTTCGGCTGAAAGTAGTCCGCGATGCCGACAGGAAATTCAAATTTGATACGGTAGATAAACTCCAGATCGCCCTACAAATTTCCAAACGAACCCCATTTTAAAACGCTGAACGATTGGGCCTTATGGATTCAGGAAGAAATCTGGGGAGGCAAGATTTCTTATGCAAAGAAGGCCCTCGAAGAACCGGCGTTTCTTGATAAGAGGGTTAACTATATTGTCTATGGGCATACGCATTATCACGAGATAGTTCCTTTGGATACAGAAGAAAAACGCACTGTAGATGACGATCAGATCTACTTCAACTCCGGGACCTGGCATACCTATTTCGATCTGGCGATCCATAAACCGCATGAACAAAAGTTTGTTCCTTATCAGATCACCAGCTATCTGGCCTTTTATAAGGATGACCAACGCAGGGGGCACCGTTTTGAAACCTTGTCTGGGACGTTTTCATAACGCGGTCAGGGCTTTAAGCGATAAGACAGCGTCTTTTGTCCATAAAAAATCTTTTGCAAAATAAAAGTTCCTCCCCCGTGAGCGGGGGAGGAACTTGTGTAAGATCAGTAATAAAAACTCTCGAAGTACTGAAAACTTCGGAAGTTTTGCTTTTCTCAACCTCGGCATTCATCGCATGGGCATAAGGCCCGCAAAAAATGCCAGTTATAGATGCCATAATCGTGCCCATCCTCCCAGAGGATGGAAATGCCGTAGGAACCGGTCGCAACGACATCCTTCAGTTGGGTTTCTTTTGTATCTGTGATCGGGGTGTCGAATAGTTCAGGTTCAGGCTCTTTGCCCATATTATCGTGCCCGCCACGGCATTCTGCGCAGGGGCAGGCTGCACGCAGCAAGGAGAAAGAGTAAACACTGGTATGACCATCATCCCAGTTTAGGGTGAGTTCTTTTTTCTTTCGGCTTGCATCAATTGCAGTTGGTTTTGGGGTCATATTTTTCCTTTATTGTATGGGCGAGTCTGAGACACGCCCCTCTAATTTACGGCGAAGGAATGGATTCCAAAAACGCCGAAGCTGCCCAGCCAGATCGGGTATTATCATAGGGGGCAACCAGAGACCACCAGGTATAGCCATCCACTTCCTGGGGTCCGTCAACGATCTGGAAAACTTCTGAGTCGAAACCGAGAAAGAGCGGCTCTCCGTTAAGCCCGGGATCTTTTCGCAGGCGGAGGCCTTCGCCATCGGTGCCGCTGATCTGGACATAGCCGTGTAATGCGATCACACCGGGGAGCGGGGTGGCTGTTCCCAAAGCGGGATCATGTGTGGACGTCGCAACGATGCGGGGCGTTGACGTGGGGCCGGGGATCACTGTCAGATCGGCAAGCTGCAAACCCTCTCCCACTGCCGGGGTCGCCGCAAAGCCAAATCCGATCAGAAGACTGACGAATAAGAGGGCGGCGGCAATTCCCAGCGCGCCCAATACAACCCAGCGATTGATCAAATTTAATTTCATCAGAGGTAACCTTTTACAGGCTCTTGTGAAAGCGCATCCAGAGAATTAGGGGGCATCAATACCCTTAATGAGCGTGTTTGGACGCTGATCTCGGCAACTTTGGTATCAAAGCGAGGCTCGCCATCCGTTTGCACGGCGAAAGCCGTATCGGCTTCGATGCGCAATTTTTTAAAGGAAATCCGACGCGTGGTGGCGGAATTAATGTGCTTCCCACTCCACATCTCGAAAACAGGACGCAGGGCATCTCCCAGGTTTTTTCCTGAAAAAAGCCACAGATCAAATAGCCCGTCATCAAGCATCGCGTCAGGTGAAAGATTGGTCAACCCGCCCATATAATGACGGATATTGTTGATCACGGCGAGAACATAATTTCCTTCGATCTTCTCGTCATCTGCCCAGAAACGCAGAGAAATACCGCGCCAATGAGTGGCAGTCAGGATGATGGAGGCAGCATATTCGGGCACTGTGAAGAATTTTTCAAAACGCAGGCGCGGCTCAATTTTTTGGACGGTGATCGCATCCAGCCCGAGGCCTGCCCACATTAAAAAGGGCTGTTGGTTGCAGATCCCCACATCTACCGCGTAAATGGGGGCGTCTGCGAGAAGGGTGGCATTTTCTTCAAGGGCATTGCGTGCAATCCACGAGAAGGGTTGCATCCCTAACTCTTTGCCCCAGACATTTGCGGTGCCTGCAGGAAGGATGCCCAAGGCAGTTTTTGAGCCGAGTAATCCGCTGGCAACTTGCCCAATGGTGCCATCCCCACCTACAGCGAAAACAGCGTGGATGCCCCTCGCTGCGGCATCTGCTGCTAATTCAGTGGCATGTTCCCCTGAGCGCGTTTCGACGGAATCGACCGCCCACCCTGCGGCACGCAAGGCACGCTCAGCAGAGGGGATTGCTGGTGCTACGGGAAATAGTCCCGACGTAGGATTATATAAAATCTGGGCTGAACGCATGGATGGATTATAAAGCAGATTTTAGCTGTCAGATTATGGTGTTGGGGTTTGAGTGGGGCTGGGCGTCTTCGTTGGTGTTGGTCCTGTTGTACTGGTTGGGGTCGGGGTATATAGTGCCTTGAGATGTTCGCGTGCTTCTGAGCGCATCAGGCTGGCTTCAGCACTGAAAGGAAGATCAAGAATGGCTTCCCAGTCTTTGAGGGCGGCAGGAATATCATCTCGTCCTTCATGGCAAATTGCACGCCAATAGTGAATGGATACTTCTTCGAACTCGTTCTCCGCCAAGGGGCGGGAGCGTTCCACCTGAATAAAGCAATCGCCGTAATGTTCTTCGAGGATATGCGCCTGCGCCAGGGAAATGCTGGCTTCAAAGGAATCGGGTAAGGCAATGCGTGCCTCATTGAGATCATAAACCGCATTTTTTCCATCTTTGAGGGCAAGATAAGTCAGGCCTCGATAGAGGCGGGCTTTGCCATAAAACCGACTTATTTTTAGGGCATTGTCGAGGGTTTCAATAGCCAAATCGTAATCGCCTGCCGAATAATATGCCCCGCCGAGGATGGTGAGCGCTTTGACATCCTCCTCTTCGTAGAGCACATAGATTTCCAGAATTTCTGCGGCTTTGGCAAGTTGATCGTTTGCTTCATAAAGTTGCCCAAGCAGGAGGAAAGCCTCCAGTCGGGTGCGGTCGAGTTCGAGGGCTGTTTCTGCTGCTTCAATAGCATCTTCAAATTCTTCCTGTGCTAAATAAACCCTGGCAAGATGGTGATAAACAATTGGCGAATTTGGGGCAAGCTGCCGTGCTTCTTCGAGATCTTCGTGGGCTTTTTCATAATCTTTTTTCTCTAACCAATAATCTGCTCTCTCCCAATATGCTTCGGCAAAGAAGGGGTCTTTTGCGATTGCATCGTCAAGGATCGGGCGGATATTTGCGTTCCCATTGATATAGCGAAGCACACGGGCTTTCCCGACATAGCCGGGACCAAAATCTGGATCGATATCGATGGCTTTCTGATAAGCGTTGAAGGCTTTGGCATTATTGCCCATAAAGCGATAGGCCTCACCGATATAGTATTGCGGGTCTGCTTTATAGGGTTCGAGTTCCGCAACTTCTTCCAGCGCAGAGATCATTGCCTCCCAATCTTCATCCCTATAGGCAGCATCGACTGCGTGACCATAATCACTTGCCTCAGGCGCGCGCGGTGTATCAACATAAAGTGGTGTCGGCGTATAGGTCGCATCCAGTAAAGCCCACAGGGGTGTTGGCCCAATGAAGGCGGGGGTGTTTTTTGGTTTGGCGTTTAAGGCTGTAGGCGTGGGGGTGTAGGTTGGGGAGGGACCTGGTGTAATTGTATTGGGGCGGGCGGCGGGTTTACGTTGTGTAAGACCAAAGATGGCAAGCCCAATAATGCCGACGACGACGACCAGAACGCCCGCTAAACGAACAAATGGATTTCTGACGAATCCTTTGAATCCCTTTGTTTTTTTCTCTTCCTCTTCCCGGGAAAGTTCCTCCTCCCACAGGCGGGGGCGATTGAGGGGAAAAGGCTCTATGCTCTCATCCGGGGGCATTGCACCGAGCAAAACCAGTCCGCGTTTGGCGGCTGCATTTTCCGGGTCGGAGCGCAGAGCGGTTTGCAGGGCGAAGAGGCGTTCTTTTTTTGTCTCGACTGCCGCGCTCATCCAGACCCAATAAGTGGCGTTATGCTGATCTGCCTTGAGCAGGCGCGTGAGTAAATCCTTCGCCAGCTTTTTATTTCCCCGGCGAATTGCATCAATTGCCTCATGGAGCATGGTGTCTTCAGCCATGGACTGAGTTTAGCACAGGGTCATGGAAGGGGCAAGATAGTCTATGGTCTGATGGGGGATTTCAGTTTTAGGGCAGCCTATGCATGGTTTTGAAAAATGCGATGCCCCTTATCAGGATGCTTGATTTACATGATCACAATCAAATCTAAACAACTTCTGAACAACTTTTTTCTATACTGTGGTCATTCACGAGATATGAAGTCTGAAATCTAAAGTCTAAAGTCTAAAGTCTAAAGTCTAAAGTCTGGAGTCTCCCATGTCCACAGGAACAACCATTCTCTCCCCAAAAACCTCCCGCCGCAATAAATTGCTGATTGCGATCGCACTGACCCTCATCATTTCGTTGGGTGCATTTTTGCGTCTCTATGAGTTAGGCGCATATAGCATTGGCAATACCTATTATGCCGCGACGGTCAAGTCGATGCTCTCCTCCTGGTCAAATTTCTTTTTCGGCGCCTTTGAACCGGGCGGTTCCGTCACTGTTGATAAACCTCCGCTGGGATTTTGGGTGCAGTCTTTTTCGGCGGCTTTGCTTGGCCTGAACGGTTTCTCCCTTGCCCTCCCCAACGCTTTGGCTGGAATCGGTTCAATTGGTCTCGTCTATTATCTTGTCAAAGAGCAAGTCAACACCGCGGCAGGTCTCGTCGCTGCACTCACGCTGGCAGTTGTCCCTGTGACCATTTCTACCGAACGGAATAACACCATCGACGGGCTGCTCGTTTTTGTGTTGCTACTCGCTGTTTGGGCGGTCTGGAAATCGGTTGAGAGTGGCAAGTTCCGTTATTTATTGTTGGGTGCCTTCATCGTTGGATTGGGCTTTAATATCAAAATGCTTCAGGCTTATATGATCGTCCCCGCCCTTTACGCGCTCTATTTCTTCGGGGCAAAACAGGGCTGGCTTACCCGCATCTGGCATCTTGGTGTGGCAACCATTCTGCTCGTTGCAGTTTCACTGTCCTGGGCCCTCGTTGTTGATCTTGTCCCTGAAGAAAACAGACCTTTTATCGGTAGCAGTGATAACAACACTGTGATGGAATTGATCGTTGGTCATAATGGTCTCTCCCGCTTGGGATTAAACGATAATCAAGGCCTCGATGGTGGAAACGATGGTACTCGTCCCCAGCCTCCTGTGGATGATGGACAGCGGATCGCACAAGCGGATGGAGATGGACAGCCCCGTCAGCTTTCGACTGATTCCGGACAATCTCAGATACGCCCGCAGGGAAATTCGCCTCCGTCAGATCGGCAGCCTCCCCAGGAAGCCCTGGATGCCTGTCTTGGTCTTAGCGTGGGTGAGGCCTGTACGATAAATCTTCCCAATCGTGATGTGGAAGGTACCTGCCGCACCACGCAGCAAAATGATCTGGTCTGCGCTCCCAATGATCGCCCCGCGCCCCAATCTGATGGTCAGTTAGCAGCCAATTCCCCTCAGGGGAATGATGGCAATGCTCCTGATGGTGGCCGGAATGGCGGCGAGACCGGCCAGGCAGGACTCTTCCGACTTTTCAGCGAACCTTTGGTTACCGAAGCTTCCTGGGTTTTGCCCCTCGCCTTGATCAGTATTTTGTTGACAGCTATCACAGTATTTCTTCGTAGTGACGACTTTAGTCGTCCAACCGCTGAAGCGGTTACTACAAAGAAAAAGAAATATCTTGCCCTCGTACTTTGGGCAGGCTGGCTGCTCCCCGTGATAGCTTACTTCTCTTTCACTACCGGGCTTTTCCACCGCTACTACCTGATCATGATGGGGCCAGCCCTGGCTGCCCTGGTCGGGATGGCCTTCTGGTCGGTCGCACAGCTTTTCAAGCGCAATCGCTGGCTCGCACTGGGAACGCTGACCCTGCTGATCATGATCACACTTGGCTTCCAGGGATTCATGTTGAGCGGCTATGACACTGCAAATTGGTTGCTACCCCTCGCCATCGTCACCGCATTGGTCGGGACAGGAATACTGCTGATCAACAACTCCGCATGGGCGCGCGCTGCCGCCCTGACCCTCATCTTACTGGCGATGCTGGCCGCCCCCCTCACCTGGTCTGTGATGGTGGCTACGGAGGAAAATCCCAACGTTGCCTTGCCGACAGCCACGCTCAATGATACCCAGCCGACAAGCTTCATGACCCCAAATAACACGGTCATGTCGGGCAATGAGGAAGCGATCATGGAATTTCTGCTGGCAAATACCGATCCCGAGAGTTATTTATTAGCTACGGTCAATGCCCGCAGTGCGGCCCCCTATATCCTCGAAACGGGACGCCCCGTACTGACCTTTGGCGGTTTCAGCGGCAGAGATCAGGTCATTGATGCGGCGGGTGTCGCGGAGATGGTCGCAAATGGAGAATTGCGCTACATCTTATACAGCGAAAATATCGGCAACTCACATCGCGACATCGCTGCCTGGGTGACGGAATCCTGCCTCCCGGTGAGCGTACCGGGGGTGGGATCCCAGCAGGAGCAACCCCAACGGGCGCAGAATCAACAAAACGTGGGGCTGCGTTCTCCATCCCAGAATGAAGTGCTTTATGACTGCGCTCAATAACACCATCGCGGTATCGTCCCGCAGGTTCCCATGCATCAGGTCTGCGCAAAAATAAACCTGCGGGACGCTCATAAGTTGCGATGGGTTTGGCAACAGCAGCATCTTTTATCTGGAATTTTGTGCTGAAAAAAAATTGGTGGTTTTTAAATAAAAGGAGCAAGAATATGAAATACACATCTCTATTTTTATCTCTCATGTTGTTTTTTTCCGTAGCCTGTTCATTTGGTGGTTTGCTTGCGGAAGATAGCAAGCTGCCCGAACCACAGGATCCAATGGAGCAGGGAGAATTACCTCCGCTCTATTTAGGTTTCTCCGTTCATTTGGAAGGTTGGAAACTTGGTAACGATAAGGTTGGTTTTGATCAGGCGGTCTATGAGAAATATAGCCAGATCATCCTTGGTTATTCAGACCTCGCAAACAGCTATGGGATGCCTTTCACCTGGGAGACAGCCAGCCTGATCGCTCCAAGCGCAGAATTTGATTCGAATATCTTGTGGCAACTGTATCAGCGCGGCGATGGGATCGGTGTCCACGCTGATCTGGGTGGCAATCCGAATGCCCCCGGTGGACAAGCTAAATTAACGCGGGATATGAAAAAAATGCGTCTGGAAATGGAATCGATGGGCATCCCCGTCACACATGTTTCGGGGATTTGTTCCACAATGGATTGGGTCACAGCCGCGCTGGATGCCGGTTATGAAGCCGCTACCGGCACAGTGGAATATTGTCTGAAATCTCTCCCACTTGAGGAACAATCTGCCGAAATACGCGCCTGCGAATCACCTGCGAAATGTCACGATGCTTATCCCGGCGAGATACCTGATCTGCTCCGCCCCTGGCGAGCAGCAGATGGCAGAAACTGGACGACTCCAGCCGACGAAGGGCTTCTGCTCCTCCATGCCGCAGGAAGTTTGCCCTGCACCATGGAAGGCGGCACAGCCCATTGTGATATGCAGATCATCGAAGATGCCCTTGCAGCTCGTGAGCCAGATGAATTCCACTCCCTATTTTTCATCTGGAGCCTCGGTTCGCAATTGGATGAAGAAATCTTAAAAACTTTCTATGAGAGGGTCCAGCCTTATATCGAAAGCGGCGATATAATCTGGCAAACCATACCCCAGGTAGTTGATAAATATAAAGCAATAGAGTAAAAGAACAAGCGCCTTATTGATATTTACTAAACTCAGTTGTTTTTATCTGAGTATCGTCCCGCAAGTTCCAATGAAACAGGTCTGCGGAAAAGATAAACCTGCGGGACGCTCACAAGTTGCGTTGGGTTTGATTGGGCTTCGTTCTATCCTGCAAACGAATATTCTCGAACTTCTTTTTGTAGACGATCTCCCAATATATCTTGTGCAACATCCAAATCATAATCGCTTTGTAGCCCCATCCAAAATTGTGGCGACATACCAAAAAATCTCGCCAACCGTAATGCTGTATCAGCTGTGATGCGTCGTTTTCCCAATACAACTTCATTGATACGTCTGGCATGTACACCAATTTCTATCGCCAAACGATTTTGACTCAGTTCCATTGGCTTTAGAAATTCTTCCAATAATACTTCACCGGGGTGAACAGGGTTTAGTTTGTTTTCAGACATTTTCTCATTTTCCTATACTGTTAATGATAATCAACGATTTCTACATTCAGCACATCGCCATCTGCCCAATCAAAACATATTCTCCATTGATCGTTGATCCGGATGCTGTATTGACCTTCTCGATCTCCCTTCAATTTTTCCAAACGATTTGCTGGCGGAACTCGCAAATCATTTATATCTATTAGGCGGCATGAGATTAAAAGCAGATGTGGAGAAGCGTAGCATAATTTTTAGAAGGGCTTAAAGGTTAGCTTTCCACCCCAAGCGCGTAATTTACACTCGACTCGATCAACTCCCGAAGCGCTGCATTATCTGAAATTATCAAATCTGAAAGAGCCAGATATTCTTTTTTGATCGGCCCTTTGGGAAAGAACCTGAACTCCTTGCCTTTGCAGCCCTCAATAAGTTTCTTTCTTCTGTCCGGAGGAAGCTTGATCGCGAAGCCTGCCGGGCTTAACGATGCGAAGATTTTTCCATTGGCATACAGGGCCGCGCCACTGAAGAAGTGTTTGGTTTCGAGCATTACCCCGTCAATTTGGAGCGGTTTCAGCCTTTCAACAATTTCTTTCAGGAGGCTCAAGAATGGTTCGGCCATTTACTCTTTGCCAAAATCCGCTTACGCTAAGATTTCGTTGTCTGATTTCTTTGCCGTGAAGGTCCCGGTCAGATAGGTTGATGTGAATATCAATATAAAGGGAATCCAGGTTCCCAATACGCTTCTAAACATATCCAAGCTTCGATTGATGATCAATGCCACCAGAAAGAAATCGACAAGAATTACAAAGGAAACAAAAATCAGCGCTGTTTGCAGAGGCGGAGTATAGTTAAATTTTTTGAAATAGTTCAACGAGATCAGTGTAAAAAATATTGGCGCTCCTATGGCATGTACTATTAATGTGATCTCCATTGAGACAGTCGCCATGCCAATTCCCATCGTTGCCCCGCAGAGTGCCCAACCGATAAAAGCATGAGCTAAAATGATCCAACCTTTTTTTCGATCCATTCCATTCTCCTTTTGTCTTGAAAATGTCCTTTTTCTACTTCTTGATGACCGAATTATCGCCGATATTTAAGGTGGAAGGGGCTTCGCCCTCGCCACACCCCTCGACGTAGGCTTGCTTCCCGATCAAGGAATGAGTCAACACCGAGGAGTGGATATTCGTCTCCCGCTCGATGATACTGTCTGAAATCTCGCTCTGGCTGATAATGCAATCTGCCCCAATCGAGACATTGGGTCCGATCTTCGAATAGCTGACTTGCGCAGAATGGTGGATGTAGACAGGCTCAACAATCTTTACCCCCTCACCTTCGAAGCTTCCAACACTTGCTCCTTCCAACATGGTCGCATTTGTTTCGAGGGTGGCGTCAATTGTGCCAGTATCCAGCCAAAGGTCAACAGTTTCAGCACGGGCATTTGCCCCCTTTTCGAGCATGATGTTTATCGCATCGGCGAGGAAAAATTCGTTTTTAAGCGTCACATTGAGTTCGATTTGCTTATCGATTGCAGTGACCAAATCGGCGCTTTCTCTAAAATAATAACAGCCGACCACCGCAAGATTATTCTCGATTGTCTCAGGTTTCTCCACCAAATGTGTGACTTTGCCTTCCGCATCAGTAACGGCCACCCCAAAGCGACGGGGATCAGGCACAGCTTTCACCCAGGCAACCACATCCATTTTTTCATCGGCAATGAAGCTGAAATCAGTCTCGATGAGCGTATCGGAAAAGATCATGATCATTGGCCCGCCAAGATGCTCTTTGGTCAGGTAGATCGCGTGAGACTGCCCCTTCATCTCGGTCTGCACCACATAATGCGCCTTGATTTCTGGATAATGCTCGGCGATATAAGGTGGAATTTGGGTCTCGCCCAAATAAGGTCCGACGATGAAAATATACTCCACATCGAAACCGGCAGGCAGCGTTTTGAAAATATCCATCAGATGGTCGAGGGAGGCTTTCCCCGCCACGCTGACGAGGGGTTTCGGTTTTGACCAGGTATGAGGGCGCATCCGCGTCCCCCATCCAGCCATGGGGATGACGATTTTTAGGGTTTGAGTCATGATTATTGCTCCAGTTATGAATTTGGTGAAATGAGAAGGCGTCGCACCTTGCTAAACTAGCGCCAGCTTTTATCTGAGGTGCGATGCACAGCACATTATTGTTTTACAATGCCCTTTTGGCGGGGACACCCTCTCTGCGCGGATATTGAGATGGGGTCGTGCCAACTTTATCTGCCAGAACAAGATATCGTTCTTCAACCACACTTGGCAAGGTGACCGGGATCACCTGTCGCAAATGCCCGCCCAAAATGGTCAGCGCGTTTTCAGCGGCATGGGTTTCGGCGGGACCACTTTCCCCTTTTTGAGCGAGCATTGTCCCGCCAACTTTGACCAGAGGTAAAAGATATTCACTTAGCACTGACAATTTGGCAACAGCGCGGGCGAGGGCCCAATCGTAGCTTTCGCGGTGTTTGGGATGCTGCCCAAGCGTTTCGGCGCGGCTTTGGATGACGTTGACATCTTCGAGATGCAGGGTTTCAACGATATGGCGGCAGAAATTTGCTTTCTTTGCCACCGATTCGACCAGGGTCAGTTTTAAACGGGGATAAAGTATCTTCAGGGGAATGCCCGGGAAACCGGCACCAGTCCCAATATCCACGAGCGTTTTCGGTGGGTCAGCTCCCCACGCCAGCACGCAGGAGAAGGAATCCAGGAAATGTTTGCAGCGAATCCCCTCCTCATCCCGAATCGCGGTCAGACTGATTTTTTCGTTCCAGATAAGCAGCTCACGTTCATAGATGGATAATGCGATTACCTGCTTGTTGGTAAGTTGAATCCCGAAAAGCTCCTGCGCGTTTTGGACGAGTTTTTGCATAAGGGCGATTATATAACAAAAGGACAGATAGCGTGATGGCTATCTGTCCTTTTCCACTTTTCCCTCCCCCGCTTGCGGGGGAGGGTCAGGGTGGGGGATTTAGCTAGTTACTTCTCGTTTTTCGTTTCTTTTGCTGCTTTTTTCTTTCTATTGCGACGCACGATTGCCCGGAGGCCAAGGAAGACCAGATAGAGAGGCAGGAAGAATGTGAGCAATACGGGCAGGATCAGGATGATGAAGCGAATAATAAACTGGACGAAGCCCTGCATATAGTCGATCAAATCTTGAACCGCTGCGTTGGCCGTTTCGCCAAGTTTCCAGCCGCCAATTTCAATCGGCTGGGATTTTTCGTCTGCGATCACGCTCACGCTAATTGAAGAAAGTGCAGCGGAACGTTCGTAATAATTGATCTGGCCGGTCAGGACTTCGATATCGCTCTGGATCACCTGTAGTTGGGCGTAGACTGAGAGGACATCCTCTGTGCTGTAGGCTTGATCCATGATCTCAAGCAATTTCTCTTCTGCGGCTTCTTTTGCCTTCAGCCGTGATTGAAGATCAACATACTGATCAGTAACATCTTCGCCTGAAACATTCTCTGAATTTACTTCAACAACATCAGCCTTGATGCGTTCCAGCGCATCATCCAGACTCTCTGAGGGAACTCGGATGGTGATCTCCCCTTCGGGAACTCTGACACCATTATTGGCATAGGTTTGATAAGTATTGGAGGAAACGACATGCCCGCCCAGGGAGCTTGCCAGCCTGGTGATGGCCTTGATTGTTTTTTCAGGATCATCAACAGTGATGCTCAGATTGGCATTTTTGATCACGAGGCGTTCCTGTTGGGCGGCCTCCACAGACGATGAGACACTCCGCCCGTCAGAATCAGACATCGCCTCAGCGGCGGCGGGCATCTCCATTACGGGAGCAAAACTTTCCTCCATGCCCATATCGTAGGAGGGGGCAGAGGCTGCCCTGGCTCCACATCCTGTTAGTAAAACGAGAGCGGCAAGTATGGCAATCCAATAGTGTTTCATGATTTTCTCCTCTTTTGAAAGATCAATATTCTTCCCTAAAGACGCCTGTCCTTTGAAAAAGTTCCCCTCCCCAACATTTTCCCTGCTGGCAGTGCGACTGAGATTGGCAGTTACCAGCCCTCTGCCAGTCTGAGGGCATGTTTTTCAGGCAAACGCGCTTCACGAATGCGGGCCTGCACGGATTTGATATTATACTCAACGCGCTGCGGTTCCCAGGTTAGCGCTTCTGTATCGAAGATCACATAAGCGGCACGCGGATCACGGTCACGGGGTTGCCCGACCGAGCCGGGGTTGAGAATAGCACGGCCGGTTAAGGGAACAGGCATCCCCACGTGTGGCATATCCAATGATATACGATTTAAATTTGGATCCAATTGGAAAATACTCTGGACATGCGTATGCCCCACAAAACAAAAATCTGTATTAAATTCTTCAAAATTCAACCGTGCTGAAAGCGTATTCAAAATATATTCCCAGACGGGGTCGCGCGGACTGCCGTGGACAAGGGTCACGTGCTCACTGATTTCAACCTTCCTGGAAGGAAGGGAACGCAGGAATTTAATACTGTCAGCCGAAAGAACCCGCTCATGCCAAATCAGCGAGCGGCGCGCATCACCATTAAAAGAATCGAGGGGCATATCGCCCAGCGCGGCAACATCGTGGTTCCCGAGCACGCAAACTACATTTGGCTGCTCGCTTAATAATTCTACACAGGCGTTCGGATCCGGCCCATAGCCAACCACATCACCCAAACACCAGACAGCGTCAACCCCTTCGGCATCATTGAGCACTGCTGTAAGGGCAGTGTAATTTGCATGAATGTCAGAAAGTACCAATACGCGCATCTATGTATTCTCCAGTAATATTTCAATTTGAGAGAGGATAATTTCTGCCACTTCAAATTTACTACGCAGCGAGAGTTTTTCCTGTTTGCCATCCGCAAAAAGCAGTATTACCCGATTATCATCCAGATCAAAACCGGCATCCTCTGCAGAGATATCGTTGGCGACGATCAGATCCAGTTTTTTTGAGGATAGTTTTTCAGAGGCATTCTTAAGTAAATCGCGACTCTCTGCGGCGAATCCTACCACAACACGAGGACGTTCCGCATCTGCTTTCAGGCTTGCCACCTTTTTCAAAACATCGGGTGCAGCCTCGAGCGTGATCTGCGGAATCCCATCCCTTTTTTTGAGTTTTTTCCCCGCAACTTTTGTCGGTCTGAAATCAGCGACCGCCGCCGCCATAATGAGCGCATCAGCGCCAGTGGATGCGGCTAAAACTGCCTCCAGTACATCTTGCGCTGTGCGCGCCAAAACGAGACGTGCCCCAATGGGGGGAAGCAACGCAGTGGGCGTAGAGATGAGCGTCACCTCGGCGCCTGCATCAACCGCAGCCTGGGCGAGGGCATAGCCTTGTTTACCTGAAGATCGATTTGTGATAAAGCGGACGGGGTCGATTGGCTCCTGTGTTCCCCCGGCAGTGATAACGATCTTTTTCCCTGCGAGTTTGCCGCCTATCCCCAGGACGCAGCGAATATGTCCGATTAATTCAGCAGGCTCAACCATGCGCCCCTTCCCTACCAGCCCGGATGCCATTCTCCCCTCGCCGGGGCCGGCAAAGTAAACGTCGCGTTCCTGAAGGATGCGCACATTTTCCTGTGTGGCAGGATGTTCGTACATGCCTACATCCATTGCGGGGGCGACCATGGTTGGGCATTGCGCTGCCAAGGCCGTGATGGAGAGCAGATCATTCGCCTGCCCCTGCGCAAGTTTGGCGAGGGTATTGGCTGTACATGGGGCGATCAGGAGCAGATCAGCGGTATGTCCCAACCCAACATGGAGCACATGTGCCTCGCCGCCCCAAAGTTCTTTGTCAGTAAAGGCTTTTTTACCGGTTAACGATTGAAAGCTAAGTGGGGAGATAAAACCCTCGGCAGCGCGGGTCAGGATCACATCCACGTGTGCCCCTCCCTGGGTTAGTCTGGATGCCAGATCCGCCGCTTTATAGGCTGCGATGGAACCGGTCACCCCGAGCAAAATTCGCTTATCTTTCAGGTTAGTCATAGGGGAATTATAAACGAAGAAAGCTTTCATTCACTTTGCAACCCGCTGCCAAATTGAACTGCACCTGTTATAATTTTCAGACGATGGCTGAAGGAAAATTACTTAACGATCGATATCAACTTCTTGACCGCCAGGGAGATGGTGGCATGGCGACAGTTTATCGTGCCCGCGATAAAGAGCTGGAGCGTGATGTCGCCATAAAGTTGTTGAGAGACGATTATTCGGATGATGAAAAATTTCGTGCCCGCTTCCGTCAGGAGGCGCGGGCTGCGGCGAATCTTTCGCATCCCAATATTGTTACCGTACATGATTTTGGGTACGATGTGGGTAAACTCTTCATCGTGATGGAATATGTCCCCGGCTTCGATATGAAAAAGATCATCCGCAAACGAGGTCGTGTTTCTGTTAAAAACGCGATCCCCCTGATGACACAGGCTTGTGCGGGGATCGGGTATGCCCATCGGGCCGGGCTGGTACATTGCGATGTCAAACCGCATAATATGCTCGTCACCTCAGATGGCCGTCTGAAAGTGACTGATTTTGGGATTGCCCGGGCTCTTGCCTCCATTCGCCACGATGAATATACTGACGTGGTTTGGGGATCACCGCAATATTTTTCACCGGAGCAAGCCACAGGCAGCGCACCTTCACCTGCTTCAGATGTATATTCCTTGGGCGTTATTCTTTACGAATTACTGACTGGCACGTTGCCCTTTATGGCTTCTGATGCAGAAGCGCTGGCCCGCCTGCATATGACCCAGATTCCCGTGCCGCTGAGCGAATATATTCCTGATATCCCTCCTGCGCTGGAGCAGATCGTTGCCAAAGTCCTCGCCAAGGAACCCTCCCGCCGGTACCGGACAGCTGATCAGCTTGGGCGTGTGCTGGAAACCTTTGGGACGGGTGAAGCCAATTCCGTCTCGACACCGATTTCTGTACCGGTCTCTGCCCCAATCTCGCAGCCGCCTTTCAACATTCCCGGGTACACTCCCGAACCTGAGCCTGTATCATCCCCGCAGGCCCCCCCCAATTATCAACATTTGACTGATATCGAAGATGCCCCTGATTTTGCCTATGAGCCAGACACTGCATTTAGCGAAATCGATTGGGCTTCCGTTGGCCTGGGCTTGCTGGCATTGATCCTTGCCGGAGGGCTGATCCCCTTTTGGATGTGGGTTTATTTCACTTATAACCCGCCGATAGGGTAGGGAAAACTCTGTGATTAAATACATCGAGAACAAAGAAGATAAACTTGTTGTTACCCTGCAAGATGGGCGTACAGTTACCGCTCCTCTGGCATGGTATCCTCGCCTGCTTCATGGCACAAGTGAAGAGAGAAATAAATGGCGCTTGATCGGTGGAGGAGAGGAAATTCATTGGGAGATTTTGGATGAAGATATCAGTGTTGAACACCTTCTTGCCGGGATACCTTCCAATGAGAGTCAGAAATCCCTGCAGCAATGGTTAAAATCGCGAAATAATTAGCTCTTGGAATTTATATAAATGCCTAATCCTCCTGTAATCGCCCCCTCGATCCTCGCCGCCGACTTTAGACAACTCGGCGCGGATATCGCTGCCTGCGAGGCCGCAGGTGCTGAATGGATCCATATTGACGTGATGGATGGTCATTTCGTCCCCAATCTGACGATGGGCCCCGTTGTTGTGGAAGCCTGCCGCAAAGCGACCAACCTGCTCCTCGATGTGCATCTGATGATCGAGAAACCCGAAAATCTGCTCGAAGCCTTTGCCAAAGCTGGGGCTGATCGGCTAACCGTGCATGTTGAAACTTGCCCGCATCTGCATCGCACGATCCAGCAGATCAAAGGATTGGGTGTAAAGCCTGGGGTTACGTTAAATCCAGGCACACCTGCTTCTGCAATTGCCCCCGTTTTAGATATGGTTGATCTGGTGCTGGTGATGACGGTTAATCCCGGTTTTGGTGGGCAGGCCTTTATCGAGTCGCAGCTTGCCAAGATCAAGGAAATCCGCTCGGTGCTGGACGCGATTAACCCTGATGCCTGGCTGGAGGTGGACGGCGGTATCTCGGAGCGAACCCTGCCCAGGGTCCAGAGTGCAGGCGCAGATGCCTTTGTCGCGGGGAGTGCGGTCTTTAATCATCCTGATGGGATCGAGACCGGGGTACGGATTTTAAAATCCGCTTTGGGTTAAACAAAAAATCACGGTTTGGACCGTGACTTTTGAGAAAACAAATTGATCAGCTTTACGCAGCAGTTTTTGCCAAAGTTTTGATACACTTGGTGCAGAGTACTTTTTTGACCTTGAGGCCATTTTCGTAAAGTGTCACCTTTTGCAGGTTTGGTTTGAATTTTCGCTTGGTCGCCTTCATGGAAAATGAGCGGCTATTACCAAAAGTTGTTTTCTTTGCACAGTGAGCGCAGACGGCCATTTTGAGATCCTTTCAAGAAAAATAATACCGATTTCGGGTCTCTCACCCGAAGCGAGAAATTCTACCATATATCGTATCCTTCTACAAGAGAACTTGTTAATACATGAAGTAAAGGAATAACCATGAGCGAAGAAAAAACTATTTTAGGCAGCATTCATGTTTCACCAAACGCTATTGCCACGATTGCATACCACGCCACTTTAAGTTCTTATGGTGTTGTCGGGTTTGCATCAAAAAATCTGGCAGCAGGCCTGGCGCAGACAATCACCAGGGATCCCAACCGTGGTGTTTCTGTTCACTATGATGGAAACAAGATTGATATAGATCTGTATGTGGTCATTCAATATGGGACCCGGATCACCTCGGTGGCGACCAGCGTTGCAAATACCGTCCGCTTCAATGTCGAGAAAGCTTTGGGGCTGAAGGTAAACAGTATTGATGTGCATGTCGCCGGGCTCCGCACCAGTGATGATGATTAACCTGATAGGAAGATGCTTGTACTATAAAAAGCATCTTTTAATTTAATTATATTTTTAGGAGTTTTTATGAGTGATGACCCTGCATTGGCAGCCAGAGAAAAAAGAATAAAAGTAATGCAGGCTTTACCCTTTGATGGTCAAGCTTATAAGAGACTGGTTGAAGCCGGGCTAACCTGGCTGCGCACCAATCAGCAAATGGTTAACGCACTAAACGTCTTCCCCGTTCCAGATGGGGATACCGGCACAAATATGGTGTTGACGATGCAATCTGCCTATAATGAGATCGCCGACCTCGGCCATCACAAGGTGGGGGATATGGCTGCCGCTGTTTCGCAGGGTGCTTTGATGGGGGCTCGTGGCAACTCGGGCGTCATCCTCTCCCAGATTTGGCGCGGGATCGCTCGTGGACTTGCAGGTGAGGAGGTCTTAACCGGCGCGAATATGGCGAAAGCTTTTGCCGATGCCCGTGACACCGCCTATAAGGGTGTTGTCCGTCCTGTTGAGGGAACGATCTTAACCGTCACCAAAGATATTGCCACTGCTGCTGAGGCTGCTCTTAAAGAAACTGACGAACCGATTGCGATACTTGCTAAATTGGTTGCCGAGGCAGATGCATCTGTTGAGCGCACCCCGAACCTTTTGCCAGTACTCAAACAGGCTGGCGTGGTTGACTCTGGTGGTGTGGGCCTTTTTCTGATCCTTGAAGGAATGCTGCGCTATATCTACGGCGAGCCACTTGATATCCCAACGATGTCCGTCCAACCGATGGCAGCAATGAATATGGAAGAAGCCATGCACGCCGTTGAAGAAGGACAGGATTTCGAAGTGGTCGTTGATTTTTACCCCAAAGAAGAATTGGATTTAAAACCATTTTATGATGCCCTTGAAGAAATGGGCACATCCATCCAGGTTGGTGAAGGCGACGGGATGTACCGTATGCATATCCACACCCCGCTTGAGAATCGCTACCTGCCAATTGATTACATCATGGAATTGGGCACGGTCACCAACGTGGCGATGGAAAATCTCGCCGCTCAAATGGATGAATTGAATAAAGGTTCGGATTACGATCGTTTAGAGCTAACCAATATTGAGCCTGGCGAGATTGCCATTGTCACTGTTTCCCCAGGGCCGGGAATATCACGTATTTTTGCCAGTTTGGGCGTAGCTGCCATTGTTGAAGGCGGGCAGACGATGAATCCCAGTACGCAGGAATTGCTGGCCGCTTTTGAAAATCTCCCCACCGATAAAGTGATCATCCTGCCAAATAATAAGAATATCATCCTCGCCGCGCAAGCCGCCCGGGATGTGACCGTTAAAGACGTCCACGTTATTCCAAGTCGAAATGTTCCCCAGGGTCTCGCTGCAATGCTGATGCATAATCCCGAAGGCGATTTGGAAACCATTGCAGAAAAGATGATTAAGAGCCTCGATACCGTTCATACTGGCGAGGTGACCACAGCCACTCGCACCGTTGAAATTGATGATGTGAAGGTGGAGACAGGTCAGGTCATCGCTTTGCTGGATGGGAAATTGGTCCTGGCAGCCTCTTCAGTTGAGGAAGCCTGTCTGAGTTTGCTTGAAAAAGCAGATGTGGAAGAATATGAGCTGCTTACATTCTATGTTGGTGCTGATTATCCTCGTGCAGAAGCCAACCGGGTCGGGGATCTTATTCAGGAGAAATATCCTGATCAAGAGGTCGAAATGCAGGACGGCGGGCAGCCTCATTATCAATTGATCATTTCCATTGAATGAAAAACATTTTTTAGATAAAGATTTCCCGCACTGTCACCTGATAGCGCGGGATTTTTGTATCACAAAAACTACGAATAGACGAATGGCACAAATCAAAATTCGGGGAGTGCCGAAATTAGCGGTGCAAACATTATTCGTCATTGCGAGGCGGTTTCACTGCCGAAGCAATCCCCTTCTGCGTAGAGGGAGATTGCTTCAGCGATAGTGCTGCTTCGCAATAACGTCACCCCGCATTTAGCCACTTCCTAAATTCGTGATATTCGCATATTCAAGTAATTCGTGTTAAAGTTATTACGCCCATAATAAAGATCGTCCGATAAGAAAGCATCTTTTATGAAAATAGGCATAGTCACCGATAGCACAGCCGATATTCCCGCTGCCCTGGTCATAAAATATAAAATCGAAGTTGTTCCCGCGCTCCTTGTCATAGATGGTAAGAGTTTAATTGATGGCGAAGGGATCACCCGCGAGGAATTCTACACACGGATGCCCTCTTTTAAAGTACCCGCAACGACAGCGGCTCCTTCAGCGGGTAGTTTTATGGAGCGTTATGAAAAACTCTCTAACGCAGGTGCAGAAAAAATTCTCTCCATCCATGCCTCCTCAAAATTGAGTGGTATCTTCAATGCAGCCCGCCTGGCAGCAGAATCTTTTGGTGAACGGGTTCAGGTCGTTGATAGCGAACAGCTCAGCCTTGGGTGTGGATTCCAGGTCCTGGCCGCAGCTGAAGCTATTTCTCGCGGCGCAGTAATCGAAGAAATTACGCGTCTTATCAAGGGTATTCAGGGGCGGATCAGACTGATCGCTGTTTTGGATACCCTTGAATATCTACGCCGTAGTGGACGGGTCTCCTGGGCCAAGGCACGCATTGGGGGAGCTCTCAACCTGAAGCCCTTAATTGAATTAACCCATGGGCGCGTTGAAAATTTAGGCGCAGTGCGCACCACCAGATTGGCAAATATCCGTTTGCTGGAGATGGCGCATGAGATGGGGACCATCGAGCGGCTTGCTGTGCTGCATACCAATGCTGAAACCCGGGCACGCAAATTTCTCAAAGAGTTCAATCCCATTCTGCCAGAAAAACCATTATTGCTTAATGTCACCACCGCCATCGGCGCACATCTTGGGCCAAACGGGGTGGGGTTTGCGGTGGTGCGAAAATAATCGCAGGGGTGGGTCTTAGGCCCAACGCTATACCAACCCCGTGATAAAATACACCCATGCAGTCATCATTGGAAAAACTACGAAAATTTTTTCGTCTGGAAGCTGAAAACGGTTATAACGATAGCGCCATCATCGGCGGTCTAGCAAAAATGCTGGACTACTGGGAATCTGACGCCCGCAACGATGGTCTCAAAGAGGAGACCATCCAGGCAGTTGCCGGGCGATTGCGCGACTATAGCCGTCTGAGCCCGGAATCGAGAAAAGTAACCCTCCTGGGGATTTGGAATCGTGTCAAGAAAGAACATCCTGAAGTTGGGGATAAGGAAACGAACCAGACGAAGCCTCAGCCTGCTTCAACCCCACCGGAGCCTCCCACACAAGAAGTGGGATCTGCGCCTCAGCCGGAATCCCCTCCTCAACAAAAAGATGCCCCAAAACCGAAGCCTGCCCATCGTCCCGCGCCGGCCCGCTCTGAATCTACACCCGGAGCACAAAGCAGCCAGATACCGGTCGCATTAAATGCATCTCTCACTGTTTTACAGGGAGTTGGACCCCGAAACGCTAAAACGCTCGAACAACTGGGGTTGTATACGCTGGAAGATATGCTCTATAACTTCCCGCGCCGTTACGATGACTATAGCCAACTAAAACCGATCAAATCGCTCTGGTATGGCGAGGTGGTCACGGTGATCGGCACGGTCCAAAGCGTGACCGGGCGACCGATCCGTGGCGGAAAATCACATATTACCGAGGTCGTTATCGGTGATGGAACCGGGGCCTTGCGCCTGAGTTGGTTCAATCAACCCTGGTTGACCAATCGTTTTAAACAGGGCCTGGCGATATCTGTTTCAGGAAAAATTGACCAGTATCTGGGGCGGCTGGTGATGAATAGCCCGGATTGGGAGTTGGTCGAAACTGAAAATTTGCATACAAATCGGATCGTGCCGATTTATCCGCTCACTGCAAAGATCACCCAGAAATGGCTGCGCACTCTGATGAATCAGGTGATTAACTATTGGGCGCCAAAACTGACGGATCACCTGCCTGAGAGTGTTCGCTATGCCGCCAAAGTACCCAGTCTGAACACTGCCATATTGAATATCCACTTTCCAGAAACACAGGATCATTTACGTCTGGCGCGTGAGCGTCTGGCCTTTGATGAGATCTTCTTCCTGCAAATGGGCGTTTTACGCCAAAAACGGGATTGGCAATCCGTTACTGCGCGCATCTTTGATGTGCCAGATGAATGGTTAAAATCCCGCACAGATGCATTGCCCTTTACCCTGACGAGTGTTCAGCAAAAGGCTGTTTCTGATATTGTGATGGATTTTGGCTCTGGACGCCCGATGAATCGTCTTTTACAGGGGGATGT
This sequence comes from Candidatus Desulfolinea nitratireducens, assembly GCA_014382535.1. Lineage (GTDB taxonomy): Bacteria > Chloroflexota > Anaerolineae > Anaerolineales > Villigracilaceae > Desulfolinea > Desulfolinea nitratireducens. The sequence goes on from JACNJN010000086.1 coordinate 23,486, forward strand.
GGGTTCAGGGAAAACAGTTGTCGCTGCTATGGCTGTTGAGGTCATTGCGCATGCCAATGCCCAGTCAGCAGTCATGGCCCCAACCAGCATCCTGGCCGAACAGCATTATCGCAGCCTGAGCCAAATGTTGACCAATGGTGAAGGCGGCCTGTCTGCGGAGAAGATCCGCTTGCTGATCGGTGATACCCCCGAAGCTGAAAAAGAGGAGATCCGCACCGGGCTGGCAGATGGCAGCATCAAGGTTGTCGTCGGGACTCATGCCCTGATCGAAGGTCCTGTTCAATTCACGGATCTGCAATTGGCAATTGTCGACGAACAACATCGCTTTGGCGTGGAGCAGCGTTCTGCCCTGCGCGAAAAGGGAGAAAATCTGCACTTGCTGGTGATGACCGCCACCCCTATTCCGCGCTCGCTGGCCCTCACCGTTCATGGAGATCTGGATATCTCTGTGATGGACGAGATGCCGGAAGGACGTCAGCCGATCGAGACCCATGTTCTCAAACCGCGCGAACGCGAACGCGCTTATACGATGATCCGCGCCCAGGTGCTGGATGGACGCCAGGCTTTTATCATTTATCCTCTGGTCGAAGAGAGCGAAAAGATCGAAGCCCGCGCCGCCGTGAAAGAACATGAATCCTTGCAGGCCGAAGTGTTCCGAAAATTGAATGTTGGTCTTTTGCACGGGCGGATGAAGCCCGCCGAAAAGGACGAGGCGATGGAGAAATTCCGCGCGAAGGAATACGATATCCTTGTCGCGACAACAGTGGTCGAAGTCGGCGTGGACGTACCGAACGCGACCGTGATGTTGATCGAGGGGGCCGACCGTTTCGGGCTGGCCCAGCTTCATCAGCTACGTGGACGGGTTGGGCGTGGGCTCGAACAATCCCACTGTCTGCTCATCCCAACCAATGATGACGATACCGAAAACGAACGGTTGCTGGCGATGGCTGAGAGTAATGATGGTTTTGTTCTCGCCGAGCGGGATTTGCAGCAACGTGGCCCCGGTGAATTTTTGGGAACTCGTCAATCAGGTTATGGATCTGGCTTGCGGATGGCGAGTATCACCGATCTCCCATTGATCGAAAAAGCCCGCGAACGTGCCCAGGCCCTTTTTGGCGAAGACGCGAACCTGGAAAAGGAAGAACATAAATTGCTCGGCGAGGCGTTGGATCGCTTCTGGGGTGGCAGCAAAGGAGATGTAAGCTAAATGGTACGCGCATTTTTTCCAGGTACTTTTGACCCGATCCATTATGGACATATAGATATTGCTATGCGCGCAGTGAACGTCTTTGACGAGTTAATTATCGCAGTCTACGATCGTCCGCTGAAAACCCTGCTCTTCTCTCCTGACGAGCGCATCTCGCTTGCTAAAGAGGCCTTTGCCGATATAAAAAATATTCAAGTAACTGGTTATTCTAAGCTTACAGTGGATGCCTGCCGCGAGGCAGACGCTCAGGTAATCGTGCGTGGTTTACGTGTCTTCTCTGATTTTGAATTTGAATTTCGGATGGCTTTGGCAAATCGCCGTCTGGCAGAGGATATTGAAAGTGTCGCCTTCATCACACACGAAGAGCATACTTTTCTTTCGTCAACTACTGTGCGAGAGATCGCCATGCTTAACGGGGATGTTTCAAGTATGGTTCCGCCTCATGTAGGTCTTGCTCTGAAGAATAAGATCAGTTCGGTGGGGAATCACGATGTCCCAAATGCGGTCCGCGATTAGATTTGCCCCACAAGAGAGAAAAATAAGATAGAATTATGGTGTTCCTCTGTTCAGTGGAGAAAGATATATGGACATTCTGCATTTAATTGACCGTCTCGAAGAACTCTTCAACGAAAGTCGCGCCTTACCCTTCACTCATAATGTTGTCGTGGATGAAGATCGTATGCTGGATATTATCGACCAGATGCGGATCGCCATTCCAGAAGAGGTGAAGAAGGCCCAGCAGCTACTCAACCAGAGTGAGCGCATTCTTGCGCAAGCGGAAGAAAAAGCGACTCGCACCACTTTGCTGGCTGAAGAAAAAGCTGGTGAGTTGACTGCCAAAGATATGGTTACTCAGGAAGCTACCCGCCGCTCCGAGCAGATCTTGAATCAGGCTCGGGCAGATGCAGAAGCAACCCGGGATGATGCAGATGCATATGTGGTTGAAACTTTATCTCGTGTGGAAGATGAGTTGAGCCGCCTGCTCAACCAGGTGCATAATGGAATTCGGGCTTTGCAGGATCAGAAGAAGTGATCGTTTTGGATGCTGAATCAAATAGCCATCGCATTTGCGATGGCTATTTTTATTTTTCTGCCAGTTTTGCTTTGCTCAACCCAAACCAGGCGCCAACGCGTGGATTTGGTCTGATAAAGAATTCGTGAATAAAGATCGGCCCCAGAACTCCGGCGAGGAAGGCGAGCAGAACAGTCAGATCATTTTGGCCGATATAGGGTGTGAGTTTATTATTGACCATCTCCTGGATCGGGACGTGAAAAACAAGAATACTTAATGTCAGACTTCCGATATATTTGAAGAGTCGGGATAGTTTTTCTGAGTACAACTCAATCTGACGGGAAAGGGAGAGGATAAAGATGATCCCGGCGATGGCTTCGAGCGTGTTGAGGGGCAGAGATGTGTAGAGCCGGATATTAAAATCCACAGGGATATCGAGGAAGGTGACCATCCCAAAAAGGAGAATCGCCGAGGCAAAGAAGGTGATTTTCGAAGAGAAAAAATCTTCGGGGATATTCTGGTAAATCTCCCGGCCGAGAATAAAGAAAAATCCTGCGAGCAAGACCAGGTCCACGTTGGCGGGCGCACCTTGTAAGGTCAGGGACTTGCCGAATAACTCTATTTCGAGGGGCCAGGTATGGGGCAGGATCAGAGTCCCGATCCACAAAGTGATCAGCAGGATTGTCCAACGAATCCATTTTTTTGAGATCGGGTTGGTGACTTTATAGAAGAAATATGCGTAGAGATTGCTCAGAAAGAGGATCGGTAAAAACCAGAGTTGAACCCAGTTGAGATAAGGGCCGGTCATATAGAAGGATTTGAGCAGGCGACCGCCAGCTGTGGCGAAGCTCATTTTTCCGAAGAAGACCGAGATGCCGTAGATCAGCAGAATGACGAAAATCAGTGGCTTGATCAGGCCATCAAAACGGCGTTTGAATAGCTCCTTGAATTTGCGCTCTGGCTTGAAAAATATCCCCGATAAAAAGAAAAACAGGGGCATATGAAAAGCATAAATGAAGCGATGCAGATAAGGGTGATAGCCGCTCAGATCGTTATGCGCGAGCACAACGAGCAGGATGCCGATCCCTTTGGCGATGTCGATATATAGAACTCTTTTTTGCATGGTTAATCACGATTACCCTTTCGGGCACACGTTAGGCGAACAGGACGAATTATACAAAGATTATAAGTCAAAATACAGGAACCCGTTCCCTTCAAGGGAACGGGTTCCTGTGTTAGATATTAGATGCAACGCACTTCCAAAGTGCGTTGCATCTAATAAGTTATATAGCCAGGGACGTTTCGCCGGGTGGGGTATAAAACTGACGGCTATAGAGATCAGCGTAGAGACCATTTTGTGCGATCAGCTCCGCATGCTTGCCGCGCTCAACGATCTGGCCCTCATCGAGAACGAGTACCTGATCGGCGTTTCGAACAGTGGATAAACGGTGCGCAATTACGAAGGAAGTGCGGCCTTTCAGTAATTTGTCGAGAGCCCCCTGAATGAGCTTCTCGGTGCGGGTATCGATGCTGGCGGTTGCCTCATCCAGGATCAGGATGCGGGGATCGGCGAGAACGGCTCGGGCGATGGCGATCAGTTGACGTTGTCCCTGCGAGAGCAGGCTGCCACGCTCGCCGACTTCGGTTTGGTAGCCTTCAGACATCTTTTGGATGAAGCTATCGGCATTTGCCGCTTCAGCCGCAGCGACGACATCCTCGTCGGAGGCATCCAACCTCCCATAGCGGATATTGTCCATCACAGAACCAGAGAAGAGGAAGGGATCCTGGGTGACCGTCCCCATTTGGGAGCGCAGACTAAATTGACTTACATCGCGCAGATCATGATCGTCGATCAGGATACGACCTTTTTCAGCATCGTAGAAGCGCGCCAGCAAACCGACGATGGTGGTCTTCCCCGCGCCGGTTGGGCCGACGATGGCAACTGTCTCGCCGGGGGAGGCTTCCATTGAAACGGAGGCAAGCACGGGCACGTCTGAATCGTAGGCGAAGCTGACATCCTCGAAGCTGACTTTTCCTTCAATCCGGGGCATGGTCTCTTTGCCATCCGCCAGCTCAATTTCCTTATCCAAAAGAGAAAAGATTCGTTCAGCCGCTGCAAAAGCGGATTGGGCAACTGTCCACATTTGGGCAACGGTCTGGATCGGTCGGAAGAAGTTCTGCACATATTGGATAAAGGCAATCACAGTACCGATCGTGATCGCACCGATGATCGAGAGATACCCACCATAGGCCGCGACGAGGGCGAGATCGAGGGTGGAGAGAACATCCATTGCGGGAGCAAAGGCAGATGTGATTGCGTTGGCGTTGACATTGGCATCACGATTGGCCGCATTCCGTTTGGCAAATTCGCCGACATTTCGCTCGGTGCGATTGAAGGCCTGGGCCACTTTTACGCCGGAAACCTGCTCTTCCATTTCAGCTGAGACATCACCAATCGTGGCACGGGTTTTCCGAAAGGCACGCCGTGACCAGCTTGAGAAGAATTTGGTTACATAGAGTGCGATTGGAATGACCACCAGCGCAACCAGGGCCAGCCGCCATTCAAGGAAAAGCATGGCCACCATGATCCCGATCAGCGCAAAGAGCGAGCCGACCATTTGGGCCAGTGATTGGCTGAAGAAATTATTCAACGCGTCGATATCATTGCTCAGGCGGCTCATCAGGTCCCCGGCCTGGCTGCCTTCCAGAAATTGCAGATGCAGGGTCTGCAGCTTTTTAAAGACCTCGTCACGTAAATCTGCGAGGACCTTTTGTCCGGCAGTAGACATGGTATAGATCTGGAATCGCATTGCAAACATCCCGATGGTATAGACACCGAGCAGGGTGAGAACGGTCTTGAGCAAGCCGGCTTTATCGCCCTGGCTGATCGCTCCGTCAATGGCGCGGCCGATCAGCATCGGTCCAAGTCCCTGGGAGGCGGCATTCACCAATACCAAAATAAAGGCCGCTGCCACATATTTTTTATAGGGCGACAGGTATTTCACCAGACGCCAGACTACCTGCCCGGTATTTTGGGCGTGTTCTTCTTCTGTTTGTGCAACACGTTGCATTCCGTGCATCATAATGATTGCTCCTGATTTTTCAGTCTCTGAGCGGAGCGTAGTGCAGTCGAAGAGCGTTATTATAAAGCCGTCCTTCGACTACAGGCTCAAAAGCAGTCGCCTTCCGCTCAGGAACTGGTTAGTCTTCTTGCCCGGCAAACTGCGTTTCAAGAATTTCCATATACAGTTCGCTGGTTTCCTGTAATTCTTTATGTGTGCCTTCAGCGGCCAAAGCGCCTTTATCGAGCAGCAAAATCTTGTCTGCGCTGCGAACGGTGCTGATCCTTTGGGCGATGATGAAGGTCGTGCGTCCCTTTTGCAGCTCCTCGAGGGCCTGCTGAATTTTATATTCTGTTTCTGCGTCCACCGATGAAGTGGAATCGTCCATTATGAGAATACGCGGATCCAGCAGCAGTGCGCGGGCGATGGCAATCCTCTGTTTTTGGCCACCGGAAAGCCCAACGCCACGCTCGCCAACGGGAGTATCATATCCTTCTGCTTGTTCCAAAATAAACTCATGTGCCTGGGCAGCCTGCGCCACGGCAGTCACTTCCTCAAGCGTTGCTTCGGGGCGCCCGTAGGCGATATTCTCTCGGATCGTGCCGGTGAAAAGGGTGGTTTCCTGAAGTACGATACCGATCTGCGAGCGGAGCGAATCGAGGGTTACTTCGCGGATATCCTTCCCGTCGATCAGGACAGCCCCGTCGGAGACATCATAGAAGCGAGGGATCAGGGTGATGATGGATGACTTCCCGGCGCCGGTTTGGCCGAGAATGGCAATGGTTTCTCCTGGCTCAGCGACGAAGCTCAGATCTTTGACGACGTCTGATTCGGCACCGATATAACGGAAGCGCACATCCCGGAGTTCGACCCGCCCCTCGACTTTGGGCAGGCTGATTGCATCAGGAGCATCTTCCACTTCCGATTTGGCATCCAGCACATCAAAGAGACGCTGTGCGGATGCCTCTGCGCGCGAAAGCATCGCCCCGATCATTCCCATCATAAACATTGGCATCAGGAGGTAAATCAGATAGCCAGTAAAGGCAACCAATTCGCCAAGGGTGAGGGTACCGTTGATGACTAAGAGTCCGCCCATGCCGATGACGATGACCATGCCGATATTTCCCATAAAAAAGACCAGCGGGAAAAAGGCGGTGAAAAGTTTGATCATCGAGATATTCGCATCCAGCAGGTCAATATTGGCTGTGCCGTAACGCTCGATCTCATACCCTTCGCGTGCGAAAGCCTTGACGATCCGCATCCCGGCCAGATTCTCCTGCAAAATAGTATTCAGTGTTCCCAACTTTTGTTGCACAATGCGCGACATGGGCATGATCTTTTTTACGAAAATCATAAAAATCAACCCTACGCCGGGGAGAATGAGCATAACCAATAAGGTCAATTTCCAATTCAAGGTAAAGAGCATCACTATTGTACCGATCAGCAAAAAGATGGCTGAAACAAGGTGCAATAATCCGCTCCCAAGGAACATGCGCACCAACTCGACGTCGGAGGTCATCCGGGTCATTAATTTGCCGGTATGTGAACGATCATGATAAGAGAAGCTTAGATTCTGCAATTTCTCAAAGATGCTGTTCCGTAATTCATAGGCCACACCCTGTGATGTGACCTCGCCAAGATAGCCCTGCAAGAAATTGAAAATGCCGCGTACCGCAGCAACGCCAATGAGAGCAATGACCACCCCCCAAACCACGTCCATATTGAGATCAGAAATACCATCATCGATAAGGCGTTGTAAAAGTTTGGGGGAAACAAGGTTGGCGGCATTGACCAGCAGGAGGCTGAGCAATGCGCCTGCGGTTGGTAGCAGATATTTCTGCAGATACGTGAATGTTCGTTTAATTCCAGTCATTATTTTCCTTTATTAATTAAGAATTGTACGCGGATCTTCGCTGATTGAGCAGATTTTCATAGGTAAAGCATTTTAAAAAATCTGCGTAAATCAGTCTGATCTGTACAATTCGCGTCCTATTATTTTTTAATTCCGTCCCAAAACAAATCGACAGCCATTTGGGCGTCATTTTGCGAGATATTTTTGCCCTCTCCACCAGCGGCATGATGCTGTAGTCCATGCAGCATGCCAAGAAGTAGCGCAGCAGCTTCTTCTGGATTCGGTTTCTTTTTGATCTGACCAGATTGCTGAGCGAGTTTTATCGCTTCGATCAGCGGCTGGCTGATGGATTTCATCAACAGCCCTCGATGCGATCCAGGAGCCTTGAGGTGTTTCATGTTTCTGCGCAGCATGAAGATTGGCGCATGCTGGCCTGCGATGGTATCCACATAGGTGGTCAGAATAGCGACAATCCGTTCTCGCGGGGAATCGATATTTGCCCCGGCAAGAGTCATTTGATCATGCAAACGTTCGGCGTGACGCTGCATCACCTCCATAAATAAGCTTTCTTTATTGGGAAAGTGATAATAAATGGCAGCGTTTGTAACACCACAATCATGGGCGATCTCGCGGATCGAGGCCGATTTATAACCGTGCTCTGTAAAAAGAGTTTCGGCAATGTCAAGTATGTGATCGCGCCCGACACGTGGGTGAGGGGTCATAAACTTCTCCAAAACTAAACTTACTGAACGTATGGTAAGTTATAGCCCTTTCCCTATTGAAGGTCAAGAGAGTTGACATAAGAAAGACATAAGAATTATTGTAATGAATCTTTAAGGGTTTTGCCTCTTGACTTTTTAGAACAACTGTTCTATATTGTAGCTATCCCAGCTTCAATCCTTTTTACACATGGCGTTTTACCCAAAATAAAGGAGGCAGCCATGAACAAAACTTCTATCAGACCATTCTCATCTCTCCCAAAAGGCAACCTTCAACGAGGTCAACTATTTGGTTTTATCCTGCTTGGTGCGTTGCTCTCATTTGAGATCTTTAACTTTGGATCAACCGACTTCGCTCTGCGAGATTTATTGGGCGATTTGCGTTTTCTTGGCGTACGCTGGGCTACCATCCTTGCGCTGGCCTTTTGCGGCATAGACTTTGCAGGTGTTGCCCGGCTCTTCACGCCCGAACAAGGCAGCGATGAACCTGCCGAAGTCTGGTATCTTTTCGGGGCCTGGCTTCTCGCCGCCGCGATGAATGCGATGCTCACCTGGTGGGGAGTCTCTGTTGCGATGCTCAAAAATCCGGCCTTGGGTAGCGCTGTAGTAACCCAGGCAACACTGACCAAAGCCGTCCCTATATTTGTCGCGCTCGTTGTTTGGCTGACGCGTGTCCTGATCATTGGAGCCTTCTCCATTGCCGGAGAGCGAATTTTTAGTATGGCAGATCAGCCCTCCCAGAAGAGAAGCTTCACTCGTAACAATAAATCAGTGCCCCAGAGTCCAGCTCGACAAACTTTTCGGCCTGCCCCGAAGCAGGCCACCTATTCAGCGAACTCGCGTAACGAATCCCAATCTGAACCGAGTTATCATCCTGTCGGATTGAGCGCCAGTTCCAGAGACGATAATCAACCCCCGTGGAGGTGAACATAATAAGAAACGGAATAATTGCTTTACTCAATCCAACCTTTCTAAACAGACAAGAAGACACCCTGAAAATTCTCAGGGTGTCTTCTTGTTAATCTTCCTTTCCAGATTAAATTCTGGAATTTAAATAAATCAGTCAATCTTTTTTTAGGTCGACATTGGAAAGCCTGAGTTGCGGATAAGGGATCGGTGCGGGATACCCTTTCGGGCAAAAGCCCTTTAGGTTACACGTTAATCCCTGCCTTATGACATGAAAGTCGGATAAACCCGTTTTTTTTCCTAGCCCGAAGGGCTTCCATCCTGGTGGAGACTGAGTAGTTACCGAGTTTATCACAAAAAGCCTTGCCGCCTTTTCTCTCTTGTGCTATATTCAGTGCAGTTAAGTAAAAACTTAAATGCCATGAAAAAAGCTACCTCTATCACCTCCTTTGAACAGACCAGGCTCCTTGCTGACGCTCGCCGGATGAAGATTTTGCAGTGGCTGATGGATGCACCAGCTACGCTTACACAGCTTGGGCAGAGACTCGGTCAATCGCCAGCGCGGGTGCGGCATCACATCCAAAAACTGGTGGATGCTGATTTGGTGGAGCAAAGCGAAATCCGCGTGCGTGGCACGGTCACTGAAAAATTTTATCGTGCCAAAGCGGGTGCCTTCCTCATTCAAAAATTGATCCTGCCTGAGGGGGATCGCCCCGCACTTCTTTTCGCAGGCAGTCATGATCTGGTCATTGAAAAAATTGCCGAAAAATTATCCCCTACCCTTGACATTATTTTATATCCTGTTGGTTCACTGGATGGGCTGATCAATCTCCGGCAGGGGCTTTGTCATCTGAGTGGCGCGCATCTGCTGGATAAGAGCGGCGACTATAACACACCTTACCTCAGCCGAATTTTTCCTCAGCGGAGTTTGCAGGTGGTGACGCTGGCCCATCGTGTGCAGGGGCTGATCCTAGCGCCATCCAACCCGATGGGAATTCGTAATTTGAGTGACCTTGCGCGGGAAGATATTCGTTTTGCAAATCGCAATGCTGGTTCAGGGACGCGTATTTGGCTGGATGAAAAATTACGTGAAGAGAATATTCCTGTTGCAGAAATTAATGGGTATGATAATGTCTCTACCACGCATACTGCAGCCGCACAAAAAGTGCAGCAAGGTCATGCAGATGCCGCTATTGGTTTACAAGCCGCCGCGCTGCAATCCGAACTTGATTTCCTCCCCCTTTTTGAAGAACGCTTCGATTTAGTTGTTCCCGAAGTCCACGCTAAAACCGCAGCTCCGCTCTTCGAAGTAATTCAAACAAAGGCCTTCCGAGTCACCGCGCAATCTCTCACTGGTTACAACGTCGCACATAGCGGCGAGCAAATCATCTATTAAAGGAATTAAATGAAGAAAAATTGGAAGTGGCATAAACTACATGATGTGAATTTACCCTTAAGGGCACTCGTGCGAGCGGAGATTGCGAAGCGAAGCAATCTCGTCCAATTTAGAGAAATCTATATATTGCGAGACTGCTTCGTCGGGCTGTCGCCCTCCTCGCAGAATCGTCTTTTCATTTATTTTGAGCCACTACCGAAAAATTTTGTCATCACTGCCTTATTGCTCATCTTGTCACTGACCGCCTGTGGATCTACTGTGCAAGCGAATACCAATCTGATCCTTGCCACGACCACCAGCACGCAGGATTCTGGCCTCCTTGACGAGCTTGTGCCTCTCTTTGAAGAGCTGAGTGGCTACACCGTTCAGACCATAGCGGTTGGCACCGGTGCCGCCCTAAAGATGGCAGAAGAAGGTAATGCAGATGTTCTTCTCGTCCACGCACCCTCTGCAGAACTGGTTTTGATGGATGCGGGCTTTGGCAAAGATCGGATGCTCATCATGCATAATGATTTTGTGATTGTAGGTCCTGCCGATGATCCCGCAGAGATTCGCTCCTTGACTTCGGCTGGCGAGGCGTTTAGCAATATATTCAACACTGAAGCCGGATTCGTCTCCCGCGGCGACGACTCGGGGACGCACAAGAAAGAGAGATCCCTGTGGGCAAGTGCGGATCTGACTCCTGCCTGGGATGGATATATCGAATCCGGACAGGGCATGGGTGCGACCCTCATCATCGCCTCTGAAAAGCAGGCCTACACAATGACTGACCGCGCCACCTATCTTGCCATCCGGGATAATCTTGAACTCGAGATTTTGGTTGAAGGGGATGAGATCCTGCTGAATGTTTACCATGTCATGACGGTCAATCCTGATCTATGGGAAAACACCAATTATGAAGCTGCACTTGCTTTTGCCGAATTTTTGACCAGCAACGAGACTCAAGCTATCATCAAAGAATTTGGGATCGATAAATATGGGCAGCCCCTCTTCTTCCCAGATGCGGATAAAACCGATGCAGAATTAGGTTTATAATCTTTCATACGCAGGGGCGAAGGGCCGTCGCCCCTACAGTAAACCAATATGATATTCGACGCCGAAGTCTTCCAAATCACAATTCTCTCTCTGCAAATCTCCGCCCTTGCGACGGGGATTAGCCTTTTAATTGGACTGCCACTAGGTACAATGCTCGCACTGGGCAAATTTTGGGGGCGTTCCTTTTTCCTGAGCATTGTCAACACCGGGATGGGATTGCCCCCGGTCGTCGTCGGTCTCTTTGTGGCGATGATGCTGTGGCGATCGGGCCCTTTTGGTGATTTGCACCTCATCTATACACCCATGGCGATCATTATTGCACAAACGGTCATCTCCGCCCCGGTCGTGATAGGGTTGACAGCCGCCGCTCTGCAATCGCTTGATCCGCGTCTACAGCTTCAACTCTATGGCTTGGGAGCATCACGCTTGCAAATGATCTGGGCGTTGTGGCGGGAGGCGCGTCTGCCGCTTTTGGCCGCATTAATGGCAGGATTTGGCTCGGTCATCTCTGAAGTGGGGGCCTCAATGATGGTGGGCGGCAATATTCGTCACCAGACCAGGGTTTTAACGACGGCAATAGTGTTGGAAACAGGCAAAGGCAATTTTGATATCGCCATCGCCCTTGGCGTGTTGCTGCTTACGATCACATTTTTGGTTAACTGGGCATTAACCTGGATCCAACAAAAAGGGGCAAGATGACGGGTAAAAAAAGCCTCACCACCAGGAACACAAAGAGCACGAAGAAAAGCAAAAAATCTGTGAAAACTGTGGAGAAAAATGCTCTTGTCAAAATACGTGATCTGGAGATTCAGCGCGGCAAAGATACTGTCCTGCATGTTCCCGCGTTGGATATTCTCTATGGGGAGGTCTTGGCCGTCGTTGGTCCAAATGGAGCAGGAAAAAGCACCTTGCTTCTGGCGTTGGCCCGCCTGCTTAAGCCAGAGCGAGGAGAAATATTATTTAGCGACAAGCATTCTGCAGCGTATAAACAAGTCCAGATGGAGTCTGATACGATTTATCGTCGCCGTATCGCGCTGGTGATGCAGGATCCGCTTTTATTTGATCGATCAGTTTTCGAAAACGTGGCCTCCGGACTGCTTTTTAGGGGGGTGGAAAAAAATGAAATCAAGATCAAAGTACCGCTTTGGCTGGACCGATTGGGAGTGGCGCATTTATCAGAGAGACGAGGGGGAAAGCTCTCCGGTGGCGAAGCACAGCGCGTCAGCCTCGCACGGGCGTTGATCCTGGAACCTGAATTACTCCTGCTCGATGAACCATTTTCTGCACTGGATCCTCCCACACGAGCGCAACTCTTGGATGATTTGGGGAAATTATTAAATGAAACTTCCACGACAACTGTGTTCGTGACACATGATCTTCCCGAAGCTGCACAACTGGCTACTCGGATGGCAGTGATCATGAAGAATCAACTGCGCCAGGTGGGAGAACCGGATGCAATTTTTGCAAATCCGGCCTCTACTGATGTAGCCCGGTTTTTTGGAAATAATAAAAATATCCTCCCTTAAACGAACAATCCCGCGCTTTTCGCGAGATTGTTCAACCAACTCAAAAGGAGGAAAAGTTGTGGTGTTAACCACAACAAGTTTAGAAGATGTCAGACAAATTCACCAGTGACAGGAATCCTTTTGTGATATGACAAAAAGCTTCTCATTTTCTGACAAGGCGATAAAGCGATTCTGTTGAATAATCTGTCAGGTAGATATTTCCAGCCTGATCTTGTCCAAAGCTGGCAATTGAGAAATCGGCCTCCATTAATTTTTGTGTCTGCCAGATCCCATCTATTTGCAACAGGCCCCAAATCCTTCCTGAACAAAAATCTCCATATAGATAGAGACCCTGCCACTCAGGCAGCTCCGTACCACGATAAATCACACCACCTGTTACCGAGCAGCCCTGCCCATGGTCATATTCTGCAACTGGAGCAATCAACTCCGTTCCTGCGGGTGGTTCACCCGAGAAAGGATGCTGCCCTTCCCTATAGTTCCAGCCAAAATTCGCGCCGCCTGGCGAACCTGCGGGCAAAAAGTCAATCTCTTCCCATTGATTCTGTCCGACATCGCCGATATAAAGATCACCCGTTAACGAGTCGAAACTAAAACGCCAGGGATTGCGTAATCCTAAGGCCCAAATCTCACTACGTTGAATATCATTGAACGGATTATCAGCAGGAACGCCATATGGGGGCTCAGTGCTGTCTACGCTGATCCGCAATAGTTTGCCAAGATAAGTGTTCAAGTTTTGACCGTTGCCCCGCGGATCGTTCGCCGAGCCGCCATCACCGAGGCCGATGTAAAGGAATCCATCCGGGCCGAAGGCCATCCCACCGCCATTATGATTGCCAAAAGGCTGATCGACGTGGATAAAAGCAGTTTCGCTATCAGGGTTGGCCTGGTTCGGGTTTCCCGATACCTGGTAGCGGGCGATGACCGTATCCCCGTTGCGGTCTGAATAGTTGATAAAGAAATATCCGTTTTCAGCGTAATCAGGGTGAAAGGCCAGCCCCAACAGGCCTTGTTCTGAGTTTCTGGTGGCGATCTTATTCCCAATATTGAGAAAAGGCTCTTCCAGGACAAAGCCATTTTCGAGTACAAGAATTTTTCCGCCGCGTTCAACGATAAAGATACGCCCCGAATTATCACCGGCGTGTTGAATATCGAGGGGTTGGTCGAGGCCATTTGCCACCACCTCCCATTGAACTTCTGCTGCATCGGGGAATGTGCTTACAGAAGGGGGTGCTTCAGGTGCAGGCTCGGCAGTGGGTTCGGGAGCCGCACTCTCCGCTTTCAGCTCGGGGGAAAGGGCCTCCGTTGGGGATGGGGGAAGCGTAGCTATGTCGGGGGCCAGTTGAGGTGTAGGAGCGGGACGGCTTGAGCAGGCAGTAAGAAGAATGACTGCGATCAATCCGAAAATCAGCTTTTTCATCACACTCACCTTTATTCCTCCAATTCGACCACTTCTCCATCGACAATGTCGCCTTCATCGGTTGGAGTGACGCGCCCTGTCAGCAGGGAGATGTGTTCATCGACAACATCGGCAGGGCAAAGCTCAAGGAAGAGGGTGAACCCAAACCACATCACAGCAACATCGTCAGCTGCCCCGATTAGATTTATCAGGCCTCCAGGGATGAAATCGAAAGGGAAGATAAGGTAAGCCAGCGATCCCAGGGGGAGCAGTTTGATCAGCCCGTTGACCCGGCTGTCGTTCATTAAACGTAAAATCAGCTTGCCCCGGAGAATCATATTCTTAAAAATATTGCCATCCTCCGAAGAGATTTTCCTACTATTAAATTGATCTGTCATTATTTTCTCCTATTTCTTTGATTGATATGATTATACTGCCCTTCTATGTTTACGAAACATCCTGGCCAGGTTTTGTAACTTTTTTGAATTTATATCATCTAAATATTGTTGAACAAACTAATTAACCAGGAGTATTAACCAATGGAAATGATCATTGACCTTCCCGGCGGCGCACGGGTAGATGCGCATTTTGCGAATTTTACTGTCAAAACCGACCAGCCGACGGTGGGTGGTGGCGAAGACTCGGCCCCGACACCCTTCGCGCTCTTTCTTTCATCACTTGGAACCTGTGCCGGGATCTACGTCCTTGGCTTCTGTCGCCAGCGTGGGCTTTCAACCGATGGAATTCGGATCGCCCAGCGCATGCATAGCAACCCGATAACTGGGTTGGTCGGGAAAATTGAGTTGGAGATACAGGTTCCACCTGAGTTCCCTGAAAAATATCGTCCCGCGCTGATCCGTTCAGCGGAACAATGTGCGGTGAAGAAGCATTTTGAAAATCCGCCTTCCTTTGAGATCACGACAAAAGAAGTGGCGCTGGCGTAGTCTTAACAAGGGCGACCGACCGGTCGCCCACCCTTTTTATAAAGGTGTACAATAGACAGATGCCCTATATCATTGACGGACATAACCTGATTCCCCGCGTGGGATTACACCTCGATGCACTCGACGATGAAATGGCATTGGTGGAAATCTTGCGTGAATTTTGTCGCGTCAAGAAAAAACGGGTCGAGGTCTATTTTGATGGCGCTCCACCCGGGCAAAATGGCAAACGAAAATTTGGTTACGTGACGGCGCATTTCGTTCGCAAGGGGCGTTCAGCCGATGATGCCATCCGCGCCCGGTTGCAGAAAATGGGAAACGCCGCCCGCAATTGGACAGTGGTTTCCTCCGATCGGGAGGTGATTACCAGCGCAAAGTCGGTTCGTGCCAGCCATATATCAGCAGATGAGTTCGCACAGCAGATCGAAGAGACAAAACTGATTACGCAGAGCGATCCCGTTGAAGATAAATCTCTCTCAGGGCAAGAAGTAGAACAATGGCTCGACCTGTTTTCATCAAAAAAACCCCCAACAGAAAAACTCTAATTTTGTTTTAATATAATTACGGTAAATATGATGTATATTATCTGTAATGGCACTTACGTTCCCTTTTACTGGTATCAAGTAAGTGTTAACCACCAATAGCATGCCCCCCCCATGCTAAACAATTTGGTGGTGTCCCTCCCCCTTGATCGCCAAGTTTTTATGCTTGGCGATCTTTATTTAAATCCCTGTATAATAAAGCCATGCAAACCGTATATAGTCTTCTCCGCTCTCCACACCACCACCAAAGCGGACATCCGGAATCGCCGGAACGATTTAGGTTATTGGATGAAATTTTTGCTGCGCATTCAGGGATAAAAGAACTTGACACCGTACCAGCCACGCTGGATGAAATTAGTCGCGTCCACAAGCCAGGTATGATCCAGGCTCTTGAAATCGCATCCCCGGGATTGATCGACCACGCTCCGACCTATGTGACTTCAAGCTCCTTTGATGACGCATTGTTGGCTGCGGGCGCGACCCTGGCCTGCACTCGCGCTGTTTGGGATGGTGCTGCGAGAAATGCATTTGCTCTTGTCCGCCCACCGGGACATCATGCTGAGCCGACCCACGCAATGGGATTTTGCATCTTCAATAATATAGCCATTGCTGCGAAAGATGCGTTGAAACGAGGTGCAGAACGAGCCATGGTGGTTGATTTCGATGCTCATCATGGCAACGGGACACAGGCAGCTTTTCTCGACGACGAAAGTTTGGGATTTCTCTCCATCCATCAGGGAGGTATATACCCTGGCACAGGCCATCTGGAAGATGCTCCCCATGCACGCGGACGTATTATCAACCTACCCTTGCCCGCCTTCACCGGGGATATCCGTTTTCGTCAAATAGCCGAGGAGGTCATCACTCCCTTTGTACGCAAATTTCGACCGGAAATGATCTTTGTTTCGGCAGGTTTTGATTCGCATTGGAGCGATCCGCTGACACAGCTGGGGCTATCCACACAAGGATTCTTTGAAATATCACGACATTTGGTTGAATTGGCAGATCAAGTTTGTGGCGGTAAAATTGTTTTTGCGTTGGAGGGTGGTTACGACGCGCGAAATGTAGCGAAGGGTGTGGATGCTGTTTTTTTAGCGGAAGCAGGCCGAGAATTCACGAACGGAAGGGGTGACTTGTCGCCTTATCCCGAACCAAATATTGAAAATCTCATCCAGGCTGTGCGTGAGTTACATCAGTTAGATTAAGGAGTGATTATGAGCAAAGGATCAGGCAAGTTTATCCAACTTGAATGGGAATGCCCACAATGCGATGGGCGTAATCCGGGGCCGGAGCAGAGCTGCCTGAGTTGCGGTGCGCCCCAACCTGACGATGTCGAATTTGTTGCACCCGCTGAACGGAAATATGTGAGTGATGAAAAATCGCTAAAAGCCGCCAGATCAGGTGCGGATATTCATTGCGGATTTTGCGATACGCGCAACCCTGGTAATGCAGAAATATGTTCCCAGTGTGGAGGAGATCTGGCCGAGGGTGAACGCCGTAAGGCTGGTGGTGAGGTCCACCAACGAGCGGCAGAGCAAAAGATACGCTGCTCAAATTGTGATGCGGAAAATACTTCCTCGAATCATACCTGCGCAGAGTGTGGTGCCCCGCTGGCACAGCAAAAGCTTGCCTCAGCTCAGTCGGATGCAAAAGGGATAAAAGCATCTGGAGGCGCGAAAGAAAAAGCATCACCAAAGAAGCGAGGATGTATTATCGGTGCAGTTTTGGCTGTGATTGCCTTATGCGTAGCTGGTGCTGTTTTTCTCTTTGCCCCCAGTGAGAGTGTGGCAGGCACAGTTAGCGATGTGCATTGGCAGACGAGTATTGCAGTGCAAGAGCAGCAGGAAGTGCGCCATGATAATGAGACAGGTAGCGTGCCCTCGGATGCGTATGATGTCTCTTGTCATACAGAGAGTGAACAGGTCTGCACCACAGAATTAGTCGATCAAGGGAATGGCTTCGCCGAGGAAGTGGAATCTTGCGACACTCAGAACGAAGAATATTGCTCCTACACGGCATTGGAATGGCAAACCATTGAGACATTTACGATGGATGGTAACGATTACAATCCCAGCTATGCCAGCCCCTCCTTGAGCAATGAACAACGTTTGGGAAATGAGGATATAGATTATTCGGTCAACTTTAGCACCGAGAAGGGAAATATCGACTACGCCCCGGACGATCTGGATGAGTATCGGCAGTTCCAGCTTGGCAGCTCGTGGAATTTGAATTTGAATCGGCTTGGCACTGTAGTAAGCGTGGAGCGATAAAAGGAGTAGTATTTATATGGAACCAGCATTTCTGTTCAAAGGGATTCTGATTGGATTCTCCATCGCCGCCCCAGTAGGACCGATTGGTGTACTATGTATTAATCGCACCCTCGCTAAGGGGCGCCTCGCAGGGTTTATTTCAGGATTGGGGGCGGCAACAGCCGATGGCATCTATGGATGCATCGCGGGCTTTGGGCTGACCTTCATCTCTCAATTCCTGGTCGATCAAGAAAACTGGCTTCGGCTCATTGGTGGAGTTTTTCTCCTTTTTTTGGGAATTAAAACCTTCCTGGCAAAAACAACAGGTGTAGCTAACCCAGGTACAGAAAATGGATTGTTTAGGGCTTATCTGTCCACTTTTTTTCTGACCCTTACCAATCCGCTTACGATCCTTTCTTTTGTAGCGATTTTTGCAGGGATGGGAATTGTTAATTCAGATGGGAATTATATCTCTGCAATCATGTTGGTCCTGGGAGTCTTCATAGGTTCCATGCTTTGGTGGACGCTTTTGAGCAGCGGCGCAAGCTTTTTTCAGAAAAAGATCAATGCAGATGGCATGGCATGGATCAATAAAATTTCTGGTCTGATCATCACTGGTTTTGGTGTGGTGGCTCTTTCAGGCATATTATGATCATCAGGTCGTTCAAAATCTGCCCTCATTGGTGATATCGGTTTGTAAGTTGTTTTTGTAAAAAAAAATTTCTATCTGCTATAATGAAATCAAGATTTCCTCCATATGGATAGAAGTTATGGTAGTTCAGAAGCGAAGGGTGAATAGCGGGGTGGTTTTTGTCTTCCTTTTGAGTTGGTTTGCCGCCATGCTCAGCACAGGAAGCGCTTCTGCCGCGTCTGATATCCCTCCCGGTCCTGATCGTTTTACCTACATCTCTGAGAACTACACCAACTATCAATGGTGGCTCTTGCGTTGGGAGGACAGTGAGATCGTTTGTGAAATCAATATTGAACACGAAGATTTGCCAACCCTGGACGAAGTCTATGTAGATTGCGGGGAAGATCTCTACACTGCCTGGGTTAATCAAAATGCCTGTCCCGTCGAAATTCTCCAACACAGCCCCGAAGAATGTCCTGGCTACTATATGCATCTTGCTTCCAGCGCGCCTGCCCAGCGGGAAATCTCCATTGCGTTGCCCCCTTCCGTTGTATGGCTGGATCTCGAGGGTTGTATTATCGAATCGACGACAAACCGTTGCGAATCCCCCCCGGCGCTTGCTCTGCGCGGCGATGAACCTCTTTCTGGTGAAGAAATAATCCGCATTACTGGTGAACTCGATGGGGAACCTTTCTCCTGCAACGGTACGTACTGCGAGCTGCCTCTCTCTGAAACAGATGACGAAGGTGTAAGCCTCACGTTTTGGGCCACCTCCAGTTATGGCGATAGCAGCCACGTCTTCGATGCACGTTTGCGAGTGAGCCTTGCTGAAGATGATGAGAGTGACCAATTCTGGTATGTGGATATTCTCAGCTCGCAGTGGCGCGGTGAAGCAAATGCGAGTTGTGCTGAGAGCTGGGACGCCTTCCCTCCCGTTGGGGGCGCACCAGAATGGCTTTCCACCCCTGAAAAAATTTCTGATCTCGAGTCTGATTATTCCTATGCCTATCTTGCTGGAAATTTGATCTCAAGAAATATTGTAGATGCCAGCCAATGCCCTGATTTTGGACTTGACTTCAACGGACAGGCAACTGCTTGTGGTCTCGATATTGCCCAGTCCGCAATGAGTGAATGGCAAAACCGTTTTGACACCTTGATTATGAAATCGGCAGAGGAGACCAGCATCCCGGCAAATTTGCTGAAACGGCTCTTTGCTCGGGAAAGTCAGTTTTGGCCGGGTATATTCAACGCAGGAAACGATGTGGGCTTGGGACAATTGACTGAAAACGGGGCTGATATTGCCTTTTTATGGAACCCGGTCTTCTTTGAAAAATTCTGTCCCCTTGTTTTGAGTGATGAAAAGTGCGAAGCAGGCTATTTGTTTCTGGATGAAGATGAGCAAGAAAGAATACGCGGAGCACTGGTTTACAGCGTCAATGCAACCTGTGTTGATTGTCCTCTTGGACTTGATATTACTCAGGCCGAATTCAGTGTAGAGGTTTTTGCGCATACCTTGTTGGGAAGCTGCGAACAAACCGGGCGTGTCGTTCATAATAATACAGATGAAAAACCTGGTGAAACAACCAGCTATGAAGATATGTGGAAATTTACGCTTGTAGATTACAACGCCGGAGCTGGATGTCTCTCTCTTGCGATTGGCAAAACACTAGATGAAAATGATGTCCTGGATTGGGGGAATCTCTCCAATAATTTAACGCCGGTTTGTATGGAGGCAAAAGATTATGTGGAAGATATTAGCCAATAAACCTCTTGTAGTTGTGCTCTAACCGCCGTCCTTCGCGTAGCATACTCGCAGAGTGCGGCGGCCTTTATCAAGAGAGCCTGCGCCGAGGACGGCGCAGGAAGCGCAGTGAAAAAATTTTTCACAAGAAGTCTTATAGCAATTAAAAGAGCCAGACAAATTTTATCGTCTGACTCTTTTTAATTTAAACCACTAATTAATCTAGAAACTTAATGGAATTTAGTTTTGCTACTTTTTCGCACCATCTAATTGTTTTTCGAGAACTTCAGCAATATCAAGAACCTGAATATTTTCGCTCATGCCCTTGGAATTGAGAGCATCTTCGAACATGGTCAGGCAATAGGGGCAGGCTGTTGCCACTACATCTGCTTCCACATCGAGGGCATCTTGTAAACGTCGTTGGTTGATGCGTTTATCAGTATCTGTTTCAACCCACATGCCACCGCCACCCGCGCCACAACAGAAGCTATTTTCACCGCAACGAGCCATTTCAACCCGATCTGTTTTTGCTTTGTCTAGCAAATCACGGGGTGCCTCATACTCTCCGTTGTAGCGTCCCAGATAGCAGGAGTCGTGATAGGTCAGGCGACCCTGAACGCCATTGCCCTCAGCCTGATCCAAAGACAGATCATCTGCAATTTCGGTCAATAATTGGCTGGAGTGGATCACTTCAAAATTTCCACCCATTTGCGGATACTCATTTTTCAAGGTATTGAGACAATGGGGACATTGAGAGACAATCCGTTTAAATTTAATCTCGTTGAATATCTCAATGTTCTGTTCAGCCATCACCTGGAAAATATATTCATGTCCCATGCGGCGGGCAGTTTCACCACAGCAAGCTTCATCCATGCCGAGGACACCAAAATCGACGTTGGCTTTTTGGAGCAATTTGACAAAGGATTGGGTTACCTTCTTGTTTCGCTCATCAAATGCGGCGGCACAGCCAGCAAAGAAAAGGATATCTGTTTCATCGCCGGGGGAGAGTTCGCGTACATTTAACCCCTCAGCCCATTTCATGCGATCCTGTGGAGGCATTCCCCACGGATTTCCCTGGCGTTCCATATTCCGCAATGTGTCGCCCACAGATTTGGGCATCTCGCCGGTTGAAAGGGTTTGATAGCGGCGCAGGTCAACAACACGTTCGGGCGGGCGGATGAAGATCGGGCAGCGCGTCAGACAAGCGCCACAGGTTGTGCAAGCCCATAATGTACCCTCAGCAAACATTTCAGCGGGCAATTCCGGCGAGCCACCCCCATTCTTCTTGATCAGAGAGCTGAATGCGTTCTGCCGTAATCCCTGCAATAATGTGCGTGGTGAATAATTCATGCCACTGGCTGTTGCCGGGCAAACATCTTCACAACGCCCACAATCCAGGCAGGCATCAAAAGAAAGCAATTCCCGCGAAGAGAATTCGTTGATATTGCCAACCCCTAAAACCTCGATATTCTCAATATCTTCAATTTTCTCCAAAGCACCCATTGCCCGACGAGGGCGCAGCAGGATATTGAGCGGTGCCATGAGCATGTGGCGCATTTTTGTGAAAGGCAGGGCCGCACCAAATGTTAAACCGAGAAAGGTATGTACCAGCAGGAAAAATGGTTGCAAGCGAAAAGCGATTTCAGGGGTGAGTCCCCAGGATTGATACCAACCTGCGACAATAACGCCCATAAAGGAGTATCCACTCCAGGTTGGCGCAGCACTGGTCAATCGCATCGCTTCGGTGGTGAATCCGGCCAAGGCCATCAAGGTGAGCAGGATAACCGCGAAATAATCATCCCATTTATAACCCAGATATTTGGGCTTCATCACCAAACGTCGAATTACAGCCATAAACACGCCAACCAGAATGAAAATCCCAGCCAGGTCCATGATCCATTCGTAGAAGAAATAGGCACCCTCGCGTGGAATTGTCAACTCAAAGGGTGTGAAGAGTTTCATCTGCATCAGGTTGATGGCTGTGCCAATGATCTGAATGCTGACACCCCAGAAGAGCAGGAAGTGCATGATGCCGGGATAGATCTTCTTCCATACGCGTGCCTGCAAGATACTGAATACGAAGAAATCGAGTACTTGAGGCCAAAATTGTTTTTTTTCGGTTACGGGAGTTTCGACGGTCATGATTCATCTCCAGCGCTGACGTAAATATTCCCATCAAGCACCTCTATATGCAGGGCTGTCAGGGGTGTTGGGGGCGGTCCAGAAATGACTGCGCCATCCAGAGGATTAAAGAAACCCTCATGACATGGGCAGGCAATTTGTTCAATTTCAGCATTCCATGTGCAAAGACAAGCAAAATGTGTGCATACCGCTGAATAGGCCTTCAGCCCTTCTTTTGTATTAATCACCAGCGCAGGGTAACGTCCAAAGGCAACAGTTTTCCCCTCACCGACAGGCAGATCATTTTCGGGGGCAACCAGGACCGGGTCAGAGGGCGTTTCTTCCAAATTCGGGGGGAAGAAAAAGGCGAGTACAGGAACAGCCAGAGCGGTCAGGCCTATCGCGCCTAATACCTTATTCGTCATTTTTAAGAAATCACGTCTTGTAATTTTGCTCATGATTAACTTACCTCTCCCCAGACTGACAATGCACCAATAAGCAACAGTAAAACGACGGCGATGATCAGGCGGTTACGTTCGCTTTTATGAGTTGTATCAGGCTTTCGATCAATAAATGGCCACAGCATTAGCAGGAAAACTGCGACCACAGGGGCTGTAGCGCCAAATGTCTTGGGGACGAATTTCAGCATCTGATACAGAAATAGAAAGTACCACTCCGGTTTGGCGTGCTCTGGCGTCACCATTGGATCGGCAGGTTCGCCTAATCCCACGGGATACCAAAGGGCAACAGCTCCGATGATGAAGAGCAGGATTCCAAAGCCTAAGGCAACTTTTGCCTCGAGAGTAATATGATCCGGGAAAAAGGGGACGGTTGAATCGTCTTTAGGTTTTCTTTCAGTCATGTGATTTCTCCAGCTGCCTATAAAGGTTTATGGATGCCTTGTTTGCGCACCATGATGAAGTGCAAGAGCATCATGCCGACAATTAGCGCAGGCAAAATCAGAATATGAAGCGCATAGAATCGGCTCAGTGTCAGGGAGGTGATATTCCATCCCACACGCATATAGACGAGCGCCAATTCACCGATAGCGGGGATGCCTCCGGCGATCTCTGTGGCTACCGTGGTTGCCCAGTAAGCTCGTTGATCCCAAGGGAGTAAATAACCCGTGAGGCCAAATCCCATTGTAGTAATAAAGAGAATAACGCCACTGACCCAGTTAAGCTCTCGAGGTTTTCGAAAAGCGCCATTTACATAAACGCGGGCCATATGCGCGACAACCATCAAGACCATGCCATTTGCAGACCAGTGATGGATCGCCCTTATTGCAGCGCCAAAGCGTACTTGTGTTTCAATAAACTGGATACTGGCGTATGCTCCTTCCGGCGTGGGCTGATAATAGAAGGCCAGCATCGTGCCGGTAACGCCCTGGACGACAAAAAGAAAGGCTGTCAGCCCGCCCAGACAATACCACCATCGTCGTTGCCATTGCGGAACAGGTTTGTTGAGAAACTTGGAGAGCGGGTCTTTCAGGTCATAGCGTTCATCAATCCATTCCCAAACGCGAGTGGCTATGGGTTTCCACTGCTCTCGGCTTTTCCAAACACTAAGGCTTCGGACAGTACCGAAAAGGAAGATCAATCCCATTGAACCAAAGGTCACCCAACGGATCAGAGGTGTCCAAATCCCTTTTTCTTCCCCGAGAATATGGCAATGGAGGCAGGGGTCCTGGTTGGGTGGAGGAGGTAAGGCCGCGATATTTTCTCCCTGATGGTAGGTAGCTTCTGCAGCACCAGCCTCTGTAAGGGTTGTCCAATCCGGGGATTCACCAAGCTCGGATGAATAGGCTCTTTCGGTGGTAATAGAAAATGATATTGCTGCTACTACGATAATGATGCCGATTATCATCATTCGGCGAGATAGTTTTTTCATAGACTGCCTCCGGCGTAATAATAGATTATGAATTGAATACTTAAACCGACTCGTTAAATTCACATCCAACATATTTTACGATAATAGTCCGTATTACCTGCATGACCTTCCGCTTAATCATTGCATGTACTTCCACGTGATTTATTGATATTCAGATAACCAGGTTATGAGCGTCCCGCAGGTTTGTGTTGCTTTAAAATCTGAATTACGGGAACCTGCGGGACGTTTTAGGTAGAGAAAATTACCAAACTTAAGTGAACATCTATAAAAATAACCGATGAATGTTATGCTTAAAATAGTAGGAATGGACCTTGTGCCTTTCCCTGAATACTTGTTATAGTTGGCTTTGCATGGTTAATGCTTGGACTTGTCCAGTGACTTTTAACCAGGCTGATTTCTTTTAACAACAAACTCTTGTTTCCAGGGAGATTATTAAATGCCCGTAAAAAGATGGAGCGAAGATTTTAAGATGCTTTGCCAAGGCAATCGCTCCTGTTTATCAAGTAGGGAAGATGCTGCCAAAGTGGATGGCAGCGAACTAAAAGTACTGGATATAGCCGGGATAATTATTTTGCGGCTTGAATAGTCACATATACAGATAGGGCAGGAATACATCCTGCCCTATTTTTTTCTATTATTCCCCTCTACCTCCCCCCGTAAACAGGGGAGAACCCGCGTTCCTCCCCCGAGAGCGGGGAAGGCTAGGTGGGAGCTACAAAAGGAGTTTCAAAATATGGCTCTAAAAGGCACAATTGTCGTAGATCCAATGCACTGTAAAGGATGCAGCCTTTGTGTGGATGCTTGTCCCCAAAATGTGATTGCATTGGATATGGAACACCTGACACCAAAAGGTTACCATCCCGCCCACTTAATTGCGGAAGGGTGCACAGGTTGTGTGATTTGCGCAATAGTTTGCCCGGATGCAGCCATCACGGTTTATCGCGAAGCCCCACAGCGCAGGAAAAAGTAGAGTTTTAAGGAGTATGGCAAGATGGCAAAACAATTACTAAAGGGCAATGAAGCATTTGCCGAGGCGGCAGTCCGCGTTGGAGTTGAAGGGTTTTTTGGTTATCCGATTACACCCTCAACAGAATTTCTGGAATATATGGCAAAACGAATGCCTGCCTTGGGACGTGGCTTTGTCCAGGCTGAAAGTGAAGTCGCCGCGATCAATATGGTCTATGGTGCGGCTTGTGCTGGTAAACGCACGATGACAGCAACATCTGGCCCTGGCCTTAGTTTAATGAGTGAGGGTATCTCCTATATCGCCGGGACAGAAGTACCAGCAGTGATCGTAGATGTGATGCGCGGTGGTCCGGGTTTGGGTAATATTGCGCCTTCGCAGAGTGATTATAACCAGATGGTCAAAGGCGGCGGGCATGGTGATTATTTTCCCATTGTCCTGGCACCGGCCACAGTACAGGAAGCAATAGACTATATCGCACTTGCCTTTGATCTGGCAGAAAAATATCGCTCTGTCGTATTTGTTGCCGTGGATGGTAATCTCGGGCAAATGATGGAACCGGCTGAGCTGCCCCCCATGCGAAAGCTTCCTGAAAAACCGCCTGAGTGGGCGGTGTATGGCGCCAAAGATCGTAAACCGAATATTCTTACCTCTATCTACATCGATCCACCCGATGAAGAAGTGGTCAATATCCGCCTGTTAAAGCGTTGGATGGAAATTCAGAAGAATGAAGTGCGTTTTCAGGAGCATTCATTGGAAGACGCCGAAATTGGAATCATCAGTTTTGGTGTTGCGGGACGGGTTGCTTTGTCAGCCGTGCATACTGCCAGGGAGGAGGGGATCAAAGTGGGGCTGTTCCGTCCGATCACATTGGCACCCTTCCCGAAGAAAGCGATCGAAGAACTGAGTAAACGTGTCAGGCGTATTTTAGTGGTAGAAATGAACACCGGGATGATGCTGGAAGACGTAAAGCAGGCCGTTGGCGGGCGCGTCCCGATTGAGTTTTATGGTCGCATTGGCGGGATAACACCTTTCCCCGATGAAATTTTGGACGAGATTCGCCGTGTCAATCAGAATAATGAAAATATCCCGGACGGGATGGAGCGGGTCGAATGGCTGGAACGCCTTGAAGAAAGAATTGCGAGAGGCGAATAATGGATAAGATACTTCAGGTTTATCCATTTCAAAAAAAACAAAAAGACTTGTCTTTGCGAGGCCGCTTTACCGCCGAAGCAATCTCTTTGACAGTGAGAGAGACTGCTCACCTGCACTCCCGAAGGATACCGGGACGGTGTGCAAAGTACGTAGTGCGGCGCATGTGTCGCAAAAAGATGCTCGCAGAATCAGGGTAGTGAGGTGAATAATGGGTTTTGAAAAAATGGAAATTGTTTACAAGCGACCAGAATCGCTAACGGATACTACAACGCATTATTGCCCAGGTTGTACGCATGGCACAGTACATCATTTGGTGGCAGAAGTTTTGGATGAAATGGGAATCCGCGAGAAGACGATCGGTGTTGCGCCAGTAGGCTGCTCGGTCTTTGCATACGATTACTTTAACCACGATTTTGTAGAAGCGGCCCACGGACGAGCCCCGGCGATGGCAACCGGTATCAAGCGTGTCTCGCCAAATAACACTGTTTACACTTATCAGGGTGATGGTGATCTGGCCTCAATTGGTATGGGCGAGATTGTCCACGCAGCGATACGCGGCGAAAATATCACCGTGGTATTCATCAACAATGCCATCTATGGGATGACAGGCGGTCAGATGGCTCCCACAACCTTGCCCGGAATGAAGACTACCTCTTCTCCTTTGGGGCGTGACGTGGAGCTAGCGGGTTACCCTATTCGCATGGCAGAAATGCTTTCTACTATTGATGGGGCTAGTTATGTGGTCCGCCGAAGCATGCATAATCCCGCCAATATTCGGAAGGTAAAAAAAGCCATTCGAAAGGCATTTGAAGTTCAGGAGCAAGGCCTGGGCTTTTCCATCGTGGAAGTGCTCTCATCCTGCCCGACGAACTGGAAAATGTCCCCGGTGGAATCTCTTGATTTTATTCGCGATCATATGGTCCCCTATTACCCGTTGGACGATTTCAAAGTCCTTCCCGAAGTGAGGGCAATTCGAGTTTAAAAGCATAAAAAATAACCACGAAGAGCACGAAGTCCCACGAAGAAAAAACTTTTTATTTTTCACTTTGTGACCCTTTGTGTCCTTTGTGGTGAAGAAAGATGGAGATAATTATGGAAACCAGTATTATTGTTTCTGGATTTGGCGGACAAGGGACCTTATTTGCCGGGCAGGTTTTGGCTTATGCTGCTTTGGATGCAGGCAAGCAGGTCACCTGGATCCCCTCTTATGGCCCTGAGATGCGCGGCGGTACTGCGCGCTGCACCGTGATCATCTCGGATGAAGAAATTGGTTCGCCCCTGACGCGTAATCCCTCCTCCGTAATTGCGCTGAATCTCCCCTCGCTGGATATGTATGAACCCCTGATTGAGAGTGGTGGCCTGTTGATCGTCAATTCCTCCCTCATTCCCCGCAAAGTAGAGCGCGAAGGTGTACGGGATATTTATATTCCCGCCTCAGAGATGGCCGAGGAGATCGGCAACGTGCGTTTGGCGAATATGCTCATGATCGGGGCGTTGCTTGAGGCCGAGGAAATTCTTCCCCTGGAGATTGTTAAAAAATCTCTTAAAGAGCATATCCCTGAGCGGCATAAAAATACCCTGCCAAACAATTTCAAGGCGATGGATGAGGGCGCGAAATTTATTAAGGAATTGGCTTTGGCTGTATAGCTCGATTCATATGCAGAAAATATAGCAAATGCGACCCGTCTGCGCTACAATTGCTCAGATAGGTTGTTTTAATATATGCCCCCTCTAGCTCCCCCCGTTTCACAGGGGGAGAACAGTCCCTCCCCCGCGAGCGGGGGCACTCTGCGAGTATGCTTCGCGAAGGCCAGGTGGGGGCTTAAAAAGGAGTTTCAATATGGAAAATAATTACGATGTTGTCGTCATCGGCGCAGGGCCGGGCGGCTATGTGGCTGCCATCCGTGCCGCGCAACTGGGGAAGAAAACTGCAATTATTGACAAGCAATGGTTGGGCGGGGTTTGCCTGAATGTCGGTTGTATCCCATCAAAGTCGCTGCTGAAAAACGCTGATGTGGCGCATACCTTGCGTGAACGCGGCAAGGAACTGGGTTTCTCTTTTGAGAATTTAACGCTCGATTTTGGTGTGGCGGTTAAACGCTCACGCCAGGTTTCGAACCGCCTGGTCAAGGGGATCGACTTCCTGATGAAGAAGAATAAGATCGATGTCCATATGGGCACGGCGAAATTAACTGCAAAAGATACCGTTAAAGTCGTCGCCGCCCTAAAGGATGCTGACGCGAAGGACGGCGCCGAGAGCATTTTAGTTGCAAAAAATATCATCGTTGCGACGGGGGCAAGCGCGATGGTTCCGCCCGCCTGGAAGGTGGATGGGGAGAAGATCGTCACTTATCTGGAAGCGATCACGCAGGAGAAATTACCGAAATCGGTCGTCATCATTGGCTCTGGCGCGATCGGCGTGGAATTCGCCACAGTCTGGAATTCCTACGGCGTGGATGTGACCATCGTCGAAATGCTGCCGCGGATCGTCCCGATGGAAGATGAGGAAGTATCAGCCGAATTGACAAAGGCCTTAAAGAAGCGCAAGATCGAAATGTTGACGGGACATAAAGTCGAGGCGGTGGAAGCTACCAAGGCAGGAGTCAAGGTCACCGTATCTGCCGGGGATGAGGAAAAGATCATCGAAGCCGAGCAAGCCCTGGTCGCGATCGGATTCCGCCCCAACTCCGCAAACATCGGTTTGAAGGAGGTCGGCGTCCAGATCAACGAACACGGGTTCATCGAGATTGACGAACGGATGGCCACCAATATCCCCGGGATTTGGGCGATCGGTGACGTGACCGGCAAGTTGATGCTGGCACATGTCGGCTCAGCAATGGGAATTGTTGCAGCAGAGCATATTGCCGGGCATGAAACCGTCGAGTTGAATTATGAGATGATGCCCCGTGCAACCTATTGCCAACCGCAGGTGGCCTCCTTTGGAATTACCGAAGCGCAGGCGATCGAGCGTGGACACCAGATCAAGGTTTCAAAATTCAACTTTCAGGCAAATGGCAAGGCTCTGGGTTTGGGCGAATATGCTGGTTGGGTAAAATTGATCGTGGACGAAAAATATGGCGAGATTTTGGGCGCCCATATGATCGGCCCCGAAGTGACCGAGCTATTGCCCGAACTGACCCTGGCACAGATGATGGAGTTGACGCCTGCCGAGATCGCCCGCAATGTCCACGCGCATCCGACCCTTTCGGAAGTAATAATGGAAGCAGCCCACGTTGCAGAGGGTATGCCCATTCATATGTAAAAAAACGGGTAGTGGGCGAATCGAAGTGATGAGCGATTCTGCGAGGAAGGCTTTTAGCCTGACGAAGCAGTCTAATTCTATCAAAAATGAGATTGCTTCGCTCCGCAAGCTCCGCTCGCAAATTCATTATCACTTATTGTTTTACCACTATCAAAAAACGAAATTGGTCGTAAGAATAATAAGAAGGAGCGGAGATTTCTCCGCTCTTTTACTTTTAAAGGGAACCTTACTCCAATTCAGGATTTTCGCCTGGGTAGGCGTGCATCGCACCAACCTTGACAGGAAGACGCTACTTGACAAGCGTAATCTTTCTCAGAGGGCAGATTCTCATCGTTTTGGTGCGCCAGACACTCATTTTTCGCTCAAATACGAATACCCTACGATTGTAATCGTTTGCCATATGCCCTGCCAAAACAGTGATAGAATACGTGCCGAAAGCGTTCATGGGTGAATAATTATGACTAACGAAGAAAGAAATAACTCACAAACAACTTCATTTCATCAGCCTGAACCATCAACACCTCTTGTCAACAGGAATAACAAAACAGAGGATGGCGTGTTGCGCGTGATGATGCTTTTGATCAGTTTGATCAGTTTGGGCATCGCCATGATCAGCGTTGCTTATGTGGCAGTTGATATTCTGGTCATGAAGGATCCGCATACGCGTGAGAATATCTGGTCGGTCGTTGTCGCAATTGGGCTGGCTTATTCGGTCGGTTGGTGGGTTGCCTTATATGGGATCAGGCTTTACCATAATCTGGTTCTGCCCATTTTTATCAATATCTATACCTGGGTAACTTTGGCAGGGATTTGCGCCTTATATATCGCAATTCTGTATCGACTATATCAGCAACTTTATAATACGCCCAGTTTTGCCAAATATATGATCTTGATGGGGTTTACTCTGGCAGGCTTCATAGGTTTGCATTTATTGATCGAAAACCACAGTCTAAAACTCTACTCTGTGCCTCTGTTGTTAATTTCCCTCGTCCATTTATATCTAATTGTTTACCATTATGTTTTTGTATCAACTGTCAATTATGAATATCTTATCGGGGATGTCATCTTTTTTCTCAGTATGGCAACAACCAGTGTGCTGATGTTGATTCATGTAGGGATCCTTGACGGGCTAAGAAATACAATGGATCGTATGTTCGAGCCAAATAACAGTGGAAATGGGTAGTACCCTTTGCAAATAACCAAATAAAAACTCCCGAAGCTTTCTTTCGGGAGTTTTTGATTCGGCCCCCACCGCCTTGCGACACCTCCCCCAAATCCCTGGATTTGGGGGAGGTTAGGAGGGGGTTATGCCCTGATCATGGTTAATAGCATCTTGAATTGTGCTGTTGCAATAACCGCGTGCGGTTTATCTGCCGGGAGGATGATCGATTCTCCGGCACCCATATGGTAGGAATTGCCAGAGATGACGATCTCTGCCTTTCCATCCAAAACCTGAACGAGGGCGTCAAATGGCGTTGAATGTTCACTCAGCTCCTGGCCTTTATCGAAGGCGAAGAGGGTCACATTGCCTGTTTCCGCACGCAATATCTGGCTGCTGACGACTGCGTTTTCCTGATAGGTAGCCAGGTCAGCGATATTTAGAATTTCTGCTTTTTTTGTCTCAGTCATTTTTTTCTCCTATTGTCTTGCCATTGCCAGGTCGGCCTTGGGTTTCCACGCGACGACCATGTTACTTAATTTCAACTGAATAATTTGCCAGTTCACGTGTGAAGCGGGTTGTACCGGTTACGACCAAAATGGCTTCGTCGTAGTCACCGCCCAGGGTGAGCGGAATATCTACAGTCTGTTCATTTGGAACTTTGATTATCTTAACGGTCGTGTTGCTGCCCTTCAGAATAAGAGCGAGGCGGAATGTTTGTGGAAGGATATTTTGAACGCGGACAAATCCAGCAGCATCCCAGCCACCATCATCGGACTCGAAATCGGAGGAGTAGCCGACTGCATCAATACGGATATCGTCGATCAACATCCCCTCGCCGTTGACAGCTGCGTCGGTAACGTACTCAAACCGAACTTGCACCCGTTTCCCGGCATATACCGAAAGATCAACGGATTCCTGCATCCAGCCGCCTGTAACCCCGTTATAGCCCCAGCCATGTGAATTGCCCGAGGGATCTTTGTCAGTTCCTGAGGGAGTGGTGATGATCTGCCATTTTTCGCCATCTTCGGAAACTTCGAGATAAATATAGTCATAGTCTTCTTCGATATCGTACCAGGTTTGGAATGATAAAGTGATCGGACCCCCGACATTGCTGAAGTCGAATTCTCGCGTCAGGGTCATGTCTGATTCGTCGCCCTTATTCGACCAGAAAGCGTACTTGCCAGAAAAAGGATCAGCGGGCAGCAATCCTGTTTGGGTCGCCCCTTCAAAATGGAGAGTGTAATCGCCCTGGCAGTTGATCTGGATATAATCCCCGCCATATTGGTGGACATTATAACTCTCTGAAAATGGGCAGGCATCAACCTCCACTGTCGCATTGACTTGTGGAGCACTTTTGTAATTGTGATAGGTATAACGTCCATCATCAACATCGGGGTCGTTGAGATAATTGGCTGTCAGCCAATCGATGACGACATCATCCGCGTCAATGGAATCTCCCGTGAGCGCATCGGTGGCGTTGATACTCTGGAGTGTTTCATCCACACTATCCATTCCATTTTGGGGATTTGCCGCCAGGGCTTTGGTAGCGTCTTCGTCAAAGCGATCCAGGAAATAGGTCACAAACATAAAGGCTGCCCCATAATGCGGCGTGGTGGCGTTTTGGTCGTTGGGCCAATCGTTGAGTTGGAGGTCAGGGTTGCTGGTGTAGATCCTGTCAAAACCGCCGGGATCGTAGCCGTTGAGGAAAGATGCCAACTCAGCAAAGCCCTCATTCAGCCAGGATGATTCGTTGCGATCAAGATACCAGTGGATCATATGTTGAAATTCATGCGCCAAAACACCATACGTAAACTCATCGCTCAGATTTGTATTATCCGCATTGAAGAGAAACATCTCATGAGCGTTGGAGTACTCGTGCGCCAGTGGATGATATTCATCTGCTGATGAGTAATAGCCTGCAATGCTGGAACCGATTCCGCTTGCATACAGAATATAAATGTGTTCATCCTGATCTACACCAGGTGACCACTCTGTCCCGAAGAAAGCGCGATTGGTGGGGTAGATTTTAGCCTCGAATTCGTCCATCAGGTCTTTCATCTCGCGATCATCGTATGAAACGCCATCTTCTACCCAGAAATAGCTATGGTCGGTAATATATTGGAGGGTTGCATCGACTTCGAAGTTTTCATTTGTCCCCACATTGGTTGCCCAAAATGTGTCGGTGGCTCCGATCTGAAGCGGCACGGAGGGGCCTTCTACCGTAAGAGGAATATCGCAGATACCACTTAACCGACAGGCTAACTCTGGCAAATTGTTGGGAGGCACGATGGTATTTTCCAGTGTGGAGAGCGTATCGATTGGAATTTCGTCCACGGGTGGGCGCTCAACAACGATTGGTGCGCCAGGTGTGGGAGTCGAATAATCAGGGATATCAGGGATGGCATCAATAAATGAATCACCATTCTGGTATAACCAAACACCAGCCCCTGCCAAAATGAGCAGGCAGCAGCAAAGCAGGGCAACAACGATTCCAACGATGATCCAGACCACGTTTGTTTTGGACGATGTGGTTTCTTCCATATTTTTTCTCCTGAAATTTATTGGTATAGGGTGATAAAAAATTTAGTATTCAGATTCAAACCTATTCTGATATTGCCGTAGTAGTAATGTTGGCGTAAATAATGCTTAAGTTATCCCATTCGCCAGCCAGAAAATGAATTTCCGGCTGAGACAGGAAGTCCGTTTAAACGGACTTATTGTATAAGCAGAGATTTCAATCTCTCAAGTAATAGCGACTTTAGTCGCTTTTTAAGTGCTAAAGCCCTTATTACGAAAGTATTTTTCGGATAGATGCTAAATTCAGCTTAAAGACATAGTCAGGCAAAATGAATTCGAATTTGCCTGACTAACCTTTTAAATTCTTCAAGCAGCGTCAGCGGTTGTTTCTTTTTTAACCTTTGGGGCGGGTTCACCTTCAATAAAAACGATCTCGTTTTTCTCGGCGTCCACATCCACCAAAATGGAACCGCCACCGCTAAAATCACCTTTCAGCAATTTCACCGAAAGGGGGCTTTCAACAAATTTCTGCAAAGCTCGTTTCAATGGACGCGCGCCAAAGGCCGCGTCGTAGCCTTCCTCTGCCAACCAGGTACGGGCGGCGGGGGTCAGAGCTGCTGAAATCTCATATTCGTTCAAACGGTCCTGTACTTCCTGCATTTGCAGATCAACGATCTCTTCCATTTCCTTTTTGCTCAGGGGAGAGAACATGATCGTCTCGTCCACGCGGTTCAAAAACTCAGGGCGAAAAGCATCTTTCAGCGCCTTTTCAATTTTCTTATGCGCTTCTTTTTCTTCGATCTTTTCCTTATCATCACCCTGCGACTGTGTTACAAAACCCAGGGTGCCGCCTTTGCTGACATATTCCGTGCCAAGGTTGCTGGTCATGATCAAAATTGTATTGCGGAAGTCGACCACTTTTCCCTGGCCGTCTGTCATGCGGCCATCATCGAGGATTTGGAGCAGCGCGTTCCAGACATCGGGATGTGCTTTCTCGATCTCATCAAACAGGATCACACGATATGGGCGCCGCCGGACAGCCTCAGTTAATTGACCGCCCTCCTCGTAGCCGACATATCCAGGAGGGGCACCGAACAAACGCGAGGCCGTGTGTTGCTCCCGGTATTCTGACATATCGATCCGAACCAAGGCATCGGGATCATCGAACATAAACCAGGCTAAGGCCTTGGCGAGTTCCGTTTTCCCAACACCAGAAGGTCCGATAAAGATGAATGATCCTATTGGGCGGCGGGGATCTTTCAGCCCGGAACGCGCCCGGCGGATGGCGTCCGAAATGGCAGAGA
The DNA here is from genome assembly GCA_014382535.1 of Candidatus Desulfolinea nitratireducens. GTDB lineage: Bacteria > Chloroflexota > Anaerolineae > Anaerolineales > Villigracilaceae > Desulfolinea > Desulfolinea nitratireducens. Next base: position 58,076 of record JACNJN010000086.1, read on the forward strand.
TCGCTTCATTCTGGCCGATGATCCGCTCGTGGAGACGCTCCTCCATATTGAGCAATTTCTGAGCCTCGGTCTCCATCATTTGCGAGACCGGTATCCCCGTCCACTGGTGAATGACTTCGGCGATATCATTGACATCAACCACCTCGTCGAGTTTGTGTTCTTCTTCCCATAGATCACGCTCGGCTTTAAAATCTTCTTCAATACGAAGACGCTCCGCTTTCATCTCTGCAGCGCGTTCATAATCCCGTTCTGTATGAGCCAGTTCCTCTTCAGCGGTGAGACGCTCAATCTCACCTTTCATATCTTTGAGATTTTGCGGGAGCGAATAGAGCGCCACGCGTAATTTTGCGGCAGCTTCGTCCATCAGGTCGATGGCTTTGTCTGGAAGGTGTCGGTCAGTTACATAGCGGTCGGCTAAATGTGCTGCGGCGACAAGGGCCTCATCAGCAAAATGGACTTTATGATGCGCCTCATAGCGGTCGCGTAAGCCCATTAACATTTGAATCGTATCCTCTACACTGGGTTCTTCAACATAGATTGGGGCAAAACGACGTTCGAGCGCGGAATCTTTTTCAATATGTTTGTGGAATTCATCAAGGGTTGTTGCACCGATGCAACGCAATTCGCCCCGTGCCAGGGCTGGCTTAAGCATATTGGATGCATCCAGCGCGCCCTGTGCCGCACCTGCGCCGACAACGGTGTGTAGCTCGTCGATCATCAGGATGATTTCTCCATCCGATTTTTGAACTTCGTCTATGGCAGATTTCAGGCGTTCTTCAAATTCGCCCCGAAAACGGGAACCGGCAATCATGCTCCCCAGATCAAGCGAGACAACTTTTTTCCCGCTCAAAATCTCGGGCACATCGTTATCCACGATCTTTTGCGCCAATCCTTCAACGATAGCTGTTTTGCCGACGCCCGCTTCGCCAATTAGTACGGGGTTATTTTTGGTGCGACGGGAGAGTATCTGCACCAAACGTAAAATTTCGGTATCCCTCCCGATAACGGGATCAAGTTTGCCCTCACGGGCGAGTTTCGTCAAATCCCGTGAATATTTTTCTAAAACTTTATAACGCGATTCAGCTTGTTTGTCGGTCACTCGTTGTCCGCCACGTAGCTCCTGGACGGCAGTTAGCACGCGGTCACGCGTCAATCCTGCGCTTTCCAACATGCGGGCGGCTGGCGTATTTCTCTCACTCAGAATGGCGAGAAAGAGATGTTCAGTGGAAATATATTCGTCTTTCAGGCGGTTGGCTTCCTCGTTGGCCAGATCAATAATCCGTTTTACACGCGGGGTAATGAATATTTGTCCCGCACCGCCGCCGAAGATATTGGCTTTAGGACTTGATTTCAATGTGGAGTCGATCCGTTCAACGAGAGCTTCCTGACTGATATTCAGGTTTTCGAGAATTTGTGGAATCGCTCCATTGGGCTGTTCGATCAGCGCAAGGAGGATATGTTCAGTATCAATTTGGTTATGTCCATAGCGCTGGATTATTTCTGCTGCACGCTGGGCAGCCTCTTGTGCTCGTTCGGTAAAGCGATCAAATCGCATCATGATCTTTTTCCTTTTTTATCAACATTTGGAAAGGAGAATGTGCCAGGTCATTTTTTGGCATGCTTCCATTAAATACACATCTCCTGAAAATTCTATTTGCAGTATAACAAAAAAGAGTTAGTGAAATACCGGTACCGTATTAGAGACGTATAAGAGTTTTTTTGCAAGCTCGGAGCCCAAAATCCTCGGTTCTGAATTTAATTTTCGGCAGCAAGGGTCGCAGAGATGGTCGGGGTTTTAGTGGGAGTAAGAGTGATGGTTTGCATACAAACTTGGGGTAGCCAGCCAAGACGCCCATCCTGATCTTTGACCTCTACCCAGACAAGGCCTTCGACTATTCTTTGTCCATAATCCACGGTCACGAAACTTCCATTACCGACACGTCCAATGATGGGATGATCGAACCCTGCATCCTGGTGCATTTCGAGGCATTGATTGTGGTTATTAAAAAGGTTTTGTATGCGAGCAGTGGAGGGTGTTGGTGTGGAAGTGGATGTTGGCCTGGGCGTTGGGGTTGATGTGGGTTGCCTGGTAGGGGTCGTTGTTGAGGTCATTGAGGCTGTTGGGGTCAGGGTAGCAGGCGTGGGCGTCGGTGTAAGCGTTGGCGGGATGAGAGGATCCAGTTGGGCTACGACGATTTGGTTGACAACGATTGCAACTGTTTCCTGAAGTTGCAATGCAATAGATTCCTGCAGACTATCTACATCGCTATGATAGAGTTGACGAGGCGTACGCAGCGTAATTCCCAGGTGTATAATCCCGTTATCGTCAATTTCAATACGGGGATCATCCGCCAGCTCAGCATCGAGTTTGCTTACTTCTTCTGTGATAACGGTATTGATCTCCCGCATTTTTGTGGCTTCCTGAAAAAAGGAGATGCTCAGGAAGGTAAGCGGCAGGAGCATTGTAAAAGTCACAAGGGCAGAGATGGTCAGACTGCGTGGCACACGCTTGCCATCTTTTCTGCCGAGCGAAAATCCGAGTGCAAAAAAAACCAGCATGGAGGCAAAGGCAATCGTGACGGCGTTGGTGATGAAAAGCAAAAAGGCTCCGCCTGCGACATCCCAACGTCCCGTGGCAATACCGATCCCGACTGTGCCAAGCGGAGGCATCAAAGCAGTGGCGATGGCAACGCCGGGTAGTGCGGCAGAGAGGGAGGGCTGCGATAGCGCGAAGGCCGCCGCCAAACCACCGGCGAGGGCGATCAATAAATCTATGGGCGAGGGGCGTGTGCGGGATATCACCTCTGCAGGGAGTTCTTGCAAAGTGACAAAGGGGAGTGCATTATTAAACCAGGTCAGAATTACAGAGATTGCAATCGCGACAATCGCACCGCGAATGATCGCGCTGGCTGCGTAACGAAGTAATTTCTCATCTCCAACCAATGACCCTAGTCCCAGTCCAATAATTGGCGACATCAGGGGCGCAACCAACATTGCTCCGATGATGACCGCTCCTGAATTGGTCAGCAATCCCAGGGTTGCGATCATGCTCGAAAGCACAACCAGCACAAAATAATCAAAATCGGGCTGTGCTTCCTCCCTTAATTGGCCGCGCACCTCAGCGCGTCGCTCCAGATCAGCTGGCGGTAGGAATTTTCGAATCCAGTAACGGATTTGTATGCGAAAAGAGGGAGGAGTGGGATCTGGGAAGGGCATATTTTATTTCCTGGTTCAATTTTACCTTGTTACACTTGAAATGCAAACACGATATAATGTTGGAATGTCTACACTCGGCACCTCTTTAAACCAGGCAACGACCGGAAAAATACGTCCGCTTAATGCCATCCGCGATCTTCTCAAGGTTGCCGATTTGGTTGAGCTTTGCTTCCATCACAATATGGACAGAGAGGGGCAACGCTATGTTCAACAGATGCGGACTGCCAGCAAAGACCGTCATTTCTTGAGCTGGGCTTCCAATTCCTTGCCCCTGAGAGGCTATGTTTGGGAAGATCAGAAAGAGATTGTTGGCAATATCAGTATCATTCCATTTCGCAAGGCAAAAAAAAATATTTTCCTGCTTGCCAATATCGCTGTTCACCCCGATTATAGACGCAAAGGCATTGCCCGCCTCCTGACCCAAAAGGGTATGGATCACGTACGTAAGCGCGGCTCTGAAGCGATGTGGGTACAAGTTGAAGAAGATAACCTGGGTGCGATCAAGCTCTACGAAGAGCTTGGTTTTCAGGCGCGTGCCCTCCGCACCACCTGGGATGCCGCTTCGCAACTCCAACCAAAAGAAGCGCTTGTCAAAAGCAATATCACTACCAGGGTGGCGCATTTTTGGCCGCAGCAATATCAGTTGCTTAAAAAGGCCTATGCTGAGGAGCTTTCATGGTATCGAATGCCCGATTGGGAGAATTTTCGCCCCGGCATAAAGTATTGGCTTTACCGCATTTTTGTGGAAAACGATGTTCGTCAGTGGGCAGCCCAAAAGGATGGAAGCTTTCAGGCTGGATTGATCTGGATCCAGACGCGCACGCGTCGCGCTCCCCTTTGGCTTGCTGCCGCACCCGATGTGGATACCGAAACCCTGGCAGCCCTCCTGCTGCACGCCCGCTTTCATCTTGCCTCCCAAAACCGAGAGCTCTATATCGACTATCCCGCAGGCGAGCTGAACGCTGCTTTTGAAGAAGCTGGATTTATACTCCGCCGCACCCTCCTTTGGATGTGCGCGGACGAGTAGCATACTCTTTTGCAACCCAAAATTAGTTTTGTCGTATATTTGATATAAAAAAGGAGAAGAAAATGACTCGATTTATATTACGCTGGGCAATTAATGCTGTCGCTATAGCCCTTGCTGTTTACTTTGTACCGGGGATTGATCTGGGAGGAAACCTGGTTTCCCTGGTTTGGCTGGCCCTCATCTTTGGGTTGGTCAATGCAATTTTGCGCCCACTTATTAAACTGTTTACCTTTCCGATTATCATCCTCACGCTGGGGCTATTCTCGCTGGTCATCAACTCATTCCTCTTTTGGCTGACCAGTGTTATTGGACAGAGCTTTGGAATGGGACTAAGCATTGCCGATCCCATCTTCTGGAATTCCCTGCTGGGTGGCCTGGTGGTCAGCATTGTCAGTACTATCTTGAGCATGATTTTCAAGGACACCCGCAAGAAACGACGCTAAAAATGGTTTTGAAGTAACAATAGCTTCGCCATTTTTAGATGGCCTTTTTCTAGAGCTACTGGGAGCGTTTTTCTCTAGTAAGATCGTCTTTCAAATAAAAAAGGGTACGCTTTTTGCAGAGATAGTTTTATATCTTGTGAAGAAATCACCGTATAAGCTCCGGTGCGGACTAAAGTCCTGCCTCAGTTCGTGAAAGCCGGATAAATCCGGCTCGGCTCCAGCCCGCAGGGCTTCCATGTACTGAGCAGGCGGCTTTAGCCCCGCTCATTTGGCGAAGGTATTGAAGTAAAAGAATAATTTTGCCGAGTAATTCTCGTTTGGAATATAAGTTATTGAAAAGTCTGTCTCTGTTCTAAAGAAAAACTCCCAAAAGGAAATTTCTTCTTGGGAGTTTTTTATTTTTTTGCTGTTAAGATTTTCTTTACTCTTCGCCTACAATGAATGCCTCGGTCATCTCTTTGCAGACACTGTCTCGAAATTGCTTGGGTGGAGTCTTAAAGAAATAAGATGAGGGGCCAACAATCGGGCCGGACAAGCCTCGGTCAAGGGCGATTTTCGCGCAGCGAACTGCGTCAATCATTACGCCGGCAGAGTTGGGGCTATCCCAGACTTCGAGTTTGGCTTCCACGTTGAGCGGCACTTCGCCGAAAGTTGTCCCTTCCATACGAATATAGCACCATTTTCTGTCACTCAGCCACGGTACATGGTCGCTGGGTCCAACGTGAACGTTATCTGCGCCAATATCATAGGGAAGCATGGATGTGACTGCACCTGTCTTTGAAATTTTCTTGGATTCAAGTCGCTCGCGTTCAAGCATATTGAGGAAGTCAGTGTTGCCGCCAAAATTGAGTTGGTAGGTATGGTCGAGACGTACGCCGCGATCCACAAAGAGGGTGGTCAGAACACGGTGCAGGATGGTCGCGCCGACCTGCGATTTAATATCGTCACCGAGAATAGGGAGGCCTTTTTCAATGAAGCGGTCAGCCCAGTATTTTTGGGAAGCGATGAAAACGGGGATGCCATTTACGAAGGCACAACCCGCCTCGAGCGCTTGTTCGACGTACCACTTGGTCGCCATTTCAGAACCAACCGGCAGGAAGTTGAGCACCACATCAGTTTTGGTTTCTTTGAGCAATTTGGCGATATTGGCTGTGGGCCCTGGAGCCGTTGTGATCACTTCTTTAAGATATTTTCCTAAACCATCATGTGTCATCCCGCGTACAACGGGGATATCCATATGCGGGACAGTGGCGAATTTATAAGTGTTATTGGGTTCAGCATAAATGGCCTCAGCGAGGTCTTTATCGACTTTGGTGATATTAACATCAATACCAAAGGTGAATTCTATATCGCTGATATGGTATCCACCCAAATTGATGTGCATCAATCCCGGCACAATAGAATCGTCGGGAGTATCTTTATAGTAATGAACACCTTGCACTAATGACGATGCGCAATTGCCAATTCCGATAATTGCTACACGTACTTTTTTCTTACCCATTCAGTTCTCCTTGCTTTCTTTATGATAGATAATTATATTTGCTTTTCTTAAATTTTTGCAGAATTTATATAGAAAAAACCTTTTTAGGTAAACGAGTATAATCTACAAATTGGAGCCCATCCTGAAAATTATAAATGAACGCATCAAGATGTTGTGAACGTTACCTCAAAACGCTTCGCTTATTTAGTGCCAAGCTGGCGTACTTTTTGGCAGCCCCTATACTGGTTGAAGGCAACTCGCTGGTGTTTTTAAGGTATAAATTGATCAAACCGCGTCCATTATAACGGAGAAGATGTTCCCCTCATAGAGAACTAATTTCTCAGGTAGCGCGGATGAAAAAACTTTCAAAGCAACATGGTTGTTATTCCGATCAGGAAGGTTTTTATTAACAAGATGATAAGACATCTTTCAACAATCTTTCACGAACCTGCTGGAGCAAATAAGATCAGTTTATATTCCTGTTTTCTGCTGCTTGAGAGGGATTATACTGATCCCGAAAAGAGATGATTCCAAAACTCCTTTTTGCTGGTCGCCTTGCCAGGGAATATATCTTATTACCCGAAGGTGCGCCGATTCTCGACCGCCCGGGAGGCAGTCCTCTATACGCTGCGGGGGCAGCATCGATTTGGGACAAAGATATCGCTATCCTGGCGCGAGTGGGGGAGGATTATCCTAATCAATGGTTGCGGCAATTTACCGAACACGGCATTTCTCCGGAAGGCATTCAGATTGCTCCCAGAGCATTGGATTTGCGTTCTTTTCGCGCTTATAGCAAAACGCTCGAACTCTCACGTTCAAATCCTGTCGGGCATTTTGCCCGCCGTGAATTGACTTTCCCAAAGGCTCTTCTGGGTTATCGACCTCCAGAAGAGAAGGAGCTGATCAACTCTGACCCTCATCCTGCAACTCCTTTGGTGACAGAAATACCAAACGACTTTTTACAAGCACAGGCTCTTCATATTGCACCTCTTGAATTTAAGAGTCAGGGACAGCTGCTTGCTGCTTTTAGAGCTGCTTCAGATAAAATTATTACCCTCGATCCCTCACCGCGATATATGATCCCAAATCGACTTCAGGAATTGCGGTTTATTCTCGAGGGGCTGACAGCATTCATACCCTCCGAAGAGGAGCTCAGGGCGCTTTTTTGGGGGGAAACCCACGATTTGTGGGCAATGGCAGAAGAGCTTGGTGGATTTGGCTGCCAATTGATTATCGTTAAACGCGGCAAAGAAGGGCAACTCATTTATGATGTTGATGCCAAAAAACGCTGGGAACTTCCTGCTTACTCATCTCGTGTTGCTGATATGACCGGCGCAGGTGACGCTTTTTGTGGCGGTTTTCTCGCTGGTTACCAGCAAAGCGAAGACCCCTTGCGCTCTGCCGCATATGGCAATGTCTCGGCCTCTCTCAGTATGGAAGGCAGTGGACCCTTCTATCCTTTGGGTGTGCTCCCTGGCCTTGCGCAGGCTCGTCTCGAGGCCTTGATCGATTTGATCCAGGAAGTATGATGGATGAGTTCATAAACAAACTCATCAAATTGACAATCGTCATTCAACAAATTCCTGCCCCGACCTGTGCTGAGAACCAACGGGGGTTGTTTGTGCGGGAACTCTTTGTTAATGAAGGGTTGGCAGATATTTCTGCTGATCTTCTGGGGAATATTTTTGGACGTTTTCCCGGCGACGGGAATGGCAAACCACTCATCATTTGTGCGCATCTTGATACCGTTTTCCCTGCGGATACAAATCTCCGCATCACGCGTGGCCCAAAGAGGCTTGCTGGCCCCGGAATAGGGGATAATTCCCTCGGGGTGGCTGGGATGATTGCCCTGATCTGGTTGCTAAGAGAGAAAAATCTTCGCCTGCCCGGCGATATTTGGTTCGTCGCCACTGTTGGCGAAGAGGGACTGGGCGACTTGCGCGGAATGCGTGCTGTTGTAGATCGTTTTGAAAGCACTCCAATAGCCTATCTGGCATTGGAAGGTATGGCATTGGGACATATCTATCACCGTGCTTTGGGCGTCAGGCGTTTTCGTGTTTCAGCTTTAACAGAGGGAGGACATTCGTGGGGACATTATGGACGCCCCTCGGCGGTGCATGAGTTGGCAAGACTGGTTGATCAACTGACCGCATTGGACTTACCCGAAAAGCCGCGTACTACAATGAATGTAGGTGTTTTCTCCGGGGGAACTTCGATCAATACGATTGCTGCTGAGGCCTCGTTCGAATTGGATTTACGCTCAGAAGATGATGATGCGTTAACGGAATTGGTTCAGGATGCACAAAGCTTGATTTCGGCGGCGAACAAACAAGGGGTCAAGGTCGTCTCGGAGCAGATTGGGAATAGACCCTCCGGTGGGATTCCCGCATCCCATCCACTGGTAAAACTGGCAGAGCAGGCCATTATCCAACAGGGTTTAGAGGCGAGCCTGATCACTGGTTCGACAGACGCTAATATTCCTTTAAGCCGCGGTTATCCGGCAATTTGCCTGGGAATTACGACCGGGGAAGGCGCACATACAACGGGTGAATTTATTCATACCCAATTTATAAAACAAGGTATGGCACAGTTGCTCTATTTTGTTGAAAATCTATGGGGATATTAGCGCAGGCCAAGTACCTCGTAAACCTTGATCGCCTGGCTTTTTCCTTTTACATATATTTCGTCTAGTTCATCAACAAAAATATGTTTATTAACGCGGTTGTATGCATCTTCGCTAATTAATATCTGGTTTTTCTGTGAATTTTCCTGAATGCGTTTGGTCGTGTTGACGCTATCGCCAATGGCGGTATACTCCAGTTTTCTCTCGGTGCCGATGAGGCCTAGAACTACCTCACCATAGTGGATCCCAACACCAAAAGCGAGATGCGCTTCGGGTGGCAACTCGAGATAGAGTTTTTCAACCGCATCACGAATTGCTACTGCGGTGCGCACGGCGCGGAGTGTGTGATCTGGTTGGGGGATGGGAGCGTTAAACCAGGCCATTACCGCATCACCAAGAAATTTATCTACAGTGCCTTCTTCGGCAAGGACAGCCTCAGCTGCTGCAGCAAGATAGCGGTTTAGAACGGAAACAAGTTTTTCAGGACTTTGTTTTTCGCTGAAGCTGGTAAAGCCACGTATATCGGCAAAAAGGATGGTGATATCGGCGCTCTTGCCATCCATACGCAGGCTGTTGGGGTCAATTTGTTGAATAACAGCAGGCGAGACCATTCGCTCGAATAGGCGACGTTGTGCTTCGAGTTCCTTGCGTTCGGTAAGGTCATCAAGAACAATGGCTACGCCCTGAGTGATCTGGTTGGCATCTTTGAGAGGCGAAAGGTTAAGACGCCAATCTACCGAGCCGCGCTCAGGGATTGTATGACGGAACTCCAAATCAACAATGGGTTCATTCGTCTCACGCATGGTTGCCAGATAAGGCAAAATATCATCTGCCAAAGAGGGGATGATCTTGTCGAGTTGTTGTCCAACGATCTCAGGGTTTGTCTGCCCGAGTATCGTTTCGGCAGCTTTATTGCAGAGGGTGATCTGGTCCTGCACATCGGCGGTGATTACCCCGCTTGCGATGGAGGCAAAGATATTATCCATCAGATTCTTCAACTCTGTTACCTCAGCGAGGGTATGTCTTAAGGAGCTGAATAAGCGCGCATTTTCAATTGCGATGGCAACCTGATTGGCGAAATTTGCCAAAACATTCCGCGAGGCTTCGGCAAAAATACCAACTTTTACTCGATTATCTGCGTAGATCACACCGATTAATTCATTTTTTACTTTCAGTGGTACACATAAGATTGAACGCATATTATGGGCAATAATGCTTTCCTGTTCACCAAAACGCGGGTCTTCTTGTGCGTTGGTGGTGAGGATAGCCTCTCCGCTTTCGATCACACGATTGATGATTGTGTTGCTGGTGGCAGATTCTTCTGAATTGATCGATTCCTTCTCCCAGTTGCGCGCTGTTCTGATCCTCATTTCATTTTCGTTGTCACGGAGCATCAAAAAACCACGCTCCGCATTAATCATCTGCACAACCGTATCCATTGCAATCCGCAAAACCTCGTCTACTTCAAGTGAGGAGTTGATCATCTGGCTGATACTTGTCAGCGCGACCATATTGCTGTGTTCTTCTTCAAAAGCCGCCGCCTGATGGCTTATTTTATAAAGTTGACCCTCAAGATGTGAGAGCTCATCTATAATATTTCGGGGAATCTCCACTGAGGTGGTTCTGATCGTAGCAGAAATCCGGCCAGCCTGCCTGCTAAGGGCTAGAATCTGATCCTTCATGAAGGCGGGAGAAGTTTTTTCTTCCATCATTTTTCTTTTCTCACAACTAATTTTCAGAGAGAGGAAATCCTTGTTTTCAGCGCATACCAACGAATCGCGAAACTGGTGCGGCGGGCAATCTTTAAATCCCCTTCATCAGGGGTGAATAATGATTTTTGATGTTCGGCCAGCAGGGAATTGATCTCATCTTTTTTTTCCGGGATCAATTTTGCCAGGGCATTTGCTCGTTCTTGTGGCGTAAAGTGGAGAGGGATTTTTTCTCCCAGCAAGCCTAAGCTGATATTTACACTATGAAAGGCACGTGTCATAGGCATTGCTTCGCTCCAGTGCATCCAACGTATCAGCAGTGCGGGAACCAGGAGATTATTACGTTCGTAAACCCGGACAACAAGTCGGAGTCCGCGCGCAAGAAGAAATTGCTTCCGGTTGAAATACCACATCCCGGAGAGAGCAGTTGCGATTATAAGAGTAATCATACCCCAAAAGGAAGATACAGGACCATCTGTTTGTTGTGTGGGTCCTACAGATTCAGGAACGAAAACATGTTCCAAATCTGAAAGGGGTACATCTTCAATTATTTGCCCATCTTCGCCTAGGTTATTTAAAATACGCCCTGAAAGCATATCTCCTAATTCATTAGATCCTACCGCATCACTACCTGATGGACGGATAAATAGCGATTCGCTGGACGTTGGTTCAAATTCTACCCACCCTATATGAGGAAAATAAACTTCAGGCCAGGTATGAGCATCACTCTGTTGAATAAGAAAATCGCCCCTTTCATCTCTGTCTCCTTGCGCAAAGCCGACTGCAAGTCGAGCAGGGATTCCCACTGCTCGAAGCATAACTACATTAGCAGATGCTGAATAATTAC
>JACNJN010000029.1 GCA_014382535.1 Candidatus Desulfolinea nitratireducens
AAAATTCCATTTCACGGTGAACCAACACAATAAAAGGATCAAGGAAAGGCGTATATTGAATAATTTACCATCATCAAAGAAATCGTCATCACTGATATCTTCTTTATAAAGTAGCGCTAATAAATAAGGGTAAATTGGCATTCGATTTCTGCCACCACGATATTCAAAATGAGTATCACGAGCTTGTTTCGCAAATGACATATATGCACTTTGATCAGTATGTCCCATATTATTATTTACCAAATCAGCATGGACTGTCCCCCAATAAAAATAAACACCAAAAAAAATAAATATGAGGGAATAAACAAAGAAACTCAAAATTCTATGCCTCTTGCTCAAGATTTGAGTATCTGAAATATAATCTTTCATTTTAGTAAATTGGGTATTATATTTTGATACTCCCATGTTCAAAGCTAGCATCCCAGAAGCCAAAGATAGAAAACACAAGGGTGATAGCCTTAAAAAAATAGCAGAATGTTTTTGAAAAAGAAACCAAACTAACAAAAAAACAAAACTGAATAAAATGAGGAAGAACACTATTAAAAACAATAATGTTCTTATGTTCTTATTATTTTTTAAAACAAAAATTATTTGCTTTAGTACCTTATCAATTTTATTATTTGTCCCCAAGCTAATCATAAGCGTCACAAGAAAAAAAATAGTAGTAAGGAATATGCTTATAAGTATTACTCGATTAGTTGAATACCCAAAAAACCAGGCATTCTTTGGATCGGATGGGATAATTAACAAGGCAAGTAAGCCAATGCCACTGTATAAAACAATGAGTTTAATAAATACTTTAATTTTTTTCATTACGGTTTATATCAACTATACAGGGTCTAGCATGTGTTTTAGCGGATTGCATACCCTTTCGGGCCGTTAGTAACGGCTTTTGGGTGGATTGTATAAAATCCCAATAAGGACGTTATGCAGCGCTAGATTAAAATACAACTACTGATCCTTGCATATGTTTCTAAACTTCGTAACCCGCATCACGCACGAAAGCCTGGATCATTGCAGGTCTGCGTTGCATACGCCGCTTCGCATTTTGGATCAGCACTTCCAGTTCTGGCAGGTGATCACAGGCGATATTGGGCAAATCGGCAATTTTTAGATAGCTCCAAACCCATTCTGTCGGGTTGAGGTCCGGAGCATATCCTGGCAATTGCTCCAGGTGGATGCGCTTAGCTGCCCCAGCTGCCAGGTAGGCTTTCACGATCTTAGAACGATGCGTAGGAATGCCGTCCCAGATGACCAGCAGCAAACCCGGGATCAGCCGTTGCAATTGACCAAGAAAACTGACGACTTCTCGACTGGTAATCGAATGAGCATAAATTGTCAGAAACAACCTGCCCTGGGGTGTGACCGCCCCGATAAGTGAAAGATGCTTGTATGACAGAAACTCCTTCAAGATTGGTGTCTGCCCGCGCGGCGTATAGGTGCGCACAACCATCGGAAGCAGATACACACCCGATTCGTCTATAAAAACAATGGTGCGCCCTTCTTCGGCCGCCTTTTTTTCAACTCGGGCCAGCGTTCCGTCTTCCAACGTTGGACCTCGGCTTCCTTCCGCTGCCTGGCTCGCCTGATCGGCTTCTGGGGCGTCCACCCCAAGTCTTTGAGAATGCGGCTGACGTGGGCGGGGTGGTATTTCACCCCGAACTCGCGCTCGATCACTTTGCCAACACGAGGACAGGTCCACAGATCGCCTCGAAATCCGAAGCTTTCTGCGCCTCGCTCCAGTAACTTCGGGAGCTTCTGGCGGTCAGCCGCACTCAAACGTGCGGGCGCGCCCGATTTGGGTTGCTCCTTGAGCGCTGCTTCGCCGCCTTCCATGCTGCGCTTGATCCATTGGCTGACGGCACCCTTGGTCACACCCAGCGCTTTGGCGATGTCCTTTTGCTTCCAGCCAGTCTGGTGTAAAGCCCAGGCTCGCTTGCGGCGTTCTTCTTTCCAATTTGTCACTTTATCCTTTGCCATGTGGTCAATCTAACCATGGTTTAGTTACTTATGCAAGGATCAGTAATTATAAATTTGCTCAATTATCACACATATTATAAAAATATTTAATCGAAAATAAAAGGTTACAAGACCAGAGCTTAAACAAAAAAAGGCTCCAAAAAAACGTTTTGGGCCTTTTTATATATCAAAAGCTCCTCGTCCAGGACTCGAACCTGGAACCTAGCGGTTAACAGCCGCTCGCTCTGCCAATTGAGCTAACGAGGAAGGCGACCGAGATTATATAGCCAAGGCAGAAATGTGTCAAGGAAATGCCGTCTGCACGATCCAAAAGTATAAAAACCCAATAATACAAAAAACGGAGTGTGGTAAAAGCCACACTCCGTTTCATGCTTATCTAAATGCTATTTTTTTAGTAGCCAGTGGAGATGGAGCCATCCTGCAGGCCAGCATCGATCTCAGCCAATTTGTCTTTCACGGCTTGAGGAACTGCGCTATCAAAGTCGTGGAAGCTAGCCAAACCAACAGAACCGAAGAAGTTGCCGCCGGGGAATGCACCATCAGCGGAAGCAGTGATCAGTTCAAATACACCGGGGGTGATGAGCTTCATTGCGGAGGAAACTAGGCAGTCGTGTGCTTCGGGAACGGTTTCCCATTGATCGGAGTCAACACCGATGCAGTAAAGACCTTCGTGGGAAGCAACTTCGATCAATGCGCCATTACCGGTCTTGCCGCCAGCGCCGAAGACGACGTCTGCGCCTTGGTCAATGGCTTGCTTGGATGTGGTTGCACCCCACTCGGGGTCAACAAATGCAACATCCATACCACCGGGGTGATAGGTGGAGATCAGGTTGATATCCGGGTTGATATAGAGAGCGCCCGCTTCGTAACCTTCTTTGAAGGCAACAACGGGGGGAACCAGGTCGGTGCCGAGAACGGCAGCGATGGTACCGGTTTCGCTCAGTTGAGCAGCCAATGCACCTGCTAAGAAACCTACTTTATCTTCGGGGAAGAGTAAGCCAGTTACGTTGGCCACTGCTTCACCTTGCCACTGGTCAACACCGATGAAATTGATATTCGGGTAGTTGGCAGCTTCTTCAACAGTGGCTTGCCCAAGGGCGAAACCAACGGTGACGATGACATCATAGTCTTTTTCTGCGAAAAGACCGATATTGGCGGCGTAATCTTTGGCATCTTTGGTCTCAACGTATTTGACGAAAGCACCCAGGTCATCAGCGGACTGCTGAACACCTTCCCAGGCAGACTGGTTGAAGGATTTGTCGTCAATTTCGCCGACATCAGTGACAAGGCCTACGCAGAGAACTTCTTCGCTGGCGCAGTTATCTTCACTGGCTGCAGGAGCGCCACCACAAGCGGAGAGCGCGAGAGCGGAAATAGTAAATACCGCAAATACTAGGTAAAACTTTTTCATTTTCTTACTCCTCTTTCTAAAGAGTTACATAGAATGACTGGTGCAAGTCTACAAGCGCTCACACCGACTCCTAGTATACAGGGTATCGAATTTTTCGGCAAGATGATGATAGTCCCTTACCAAAACGATAAAGTACAAGTTACATAATCACAGAATCAGGTTTTGCCTCGCTGCGCGTTACGCCGAGCATCATCAGAAATGCCAGGAGCATAAAGGTCGGGGCGACGAACATGATCGAATTGTAATTATTATCTGTTAATTGGATGATCCAACCGTTGACGTTGGGACCCAAAATCGCAGCCAGGGTTGAGAAAAGATAGTAAAGCCCGGTATAAGTACCAATGCGGGCATCATCAACCATATCCACAACCATTGGCAGGGAATTGATATTGATCAATGCCCAGGCCACACCTGCAGCCATCAGAAAGATACTGATCACAGCCACGTCGCCAAGTACCGGTACAGTGGTGAGCACCGTTGCAAGCAATTTTGACGGGAGCAAGTAGAGGCTCGCGAGCAATCCGCCGAGGAGGAAGATTCCGCTCATAATGGTTTTACGGCGTCCAAGTTTTCCGCCCACAAATCCGGCGATCAACGCTGAAAGAACGAAGAAAAGAGAAAGATGCCCGAGCAGGCGCGTCCCATCGGCGGGAGTCATCCCCAGATGATTTTTTGCATACAACGTAAAGAACGCCTCGATGGCGTTATAGCCCACAAACCAAAGCAGAATCGCCGCAAAGAGCCGCATAGCGCTTTTATCGTTATCCGCCCAAACTTCCCGCAGGCTGGCGAGAAGACCAGGCTGTATTTCGCTCTCTTCGTATTCCTTTGGTTCCTTGATGAAGAAGAAAACCATCAGCGCGGAAAAAAGCACCAGCCCGGAACCCATCCAGAAGGGATAGGCCGGATTCATTTCGTAGAGGGCTGCGCCACCCAGGAAGGAAAAGATCGCACCAATACCACCCATGAAGTTGACGATCCCATTGGCCTGGGAACGATATTTCGAGGGGGTGATATCAGGCATCAGGGCGACGACGGGCGTACGCCAGAGCGCCATACTTAAGAGCAGCGTGCTCGTTCCAGCAACAAAGAGGGGGAGGACCGATGCAAGAGGGATCCACCCAAAGGCGGCTGCCGAGATGGGTGCCCCGATCAGGATAAAGGGCATCCGACGCCCGATCTTCGTCCGCAAGCGATCTGACCACGCACCGACAGAAGGCTGGATAAAGAGGGCTGCGATATTATCGAGGGTCATAAAGAAGCCGATCCACGCCGGGGCGAGATTGAATTTTTCGGAGAGGAAGATGGGGACAAAGGCGTTGTAAACACCCCAAACCACACTAACACCAAAAAAGCCGAAGCCGAGCAGGAAAATCTTGCCGTATCTGAATTTCATCTTGATCTCCTTTTTCTTGGTTGAAGGTTGCAGGTTTGAACGTTTGAAGGTTGAAGGTTGTAGGTTGTAGGTTGTAGGTTGTAGGTTGAAGATTAGAAAGTCTCCAAGCTAAAGTCTAAAGTCTGAAGTCTGAGGTCTAAAGTCTAAAGTCTGAAGTCTGAGGTCTAAAGTCTGAAGTCTAAAGTCTGAAGTCTAAAGTCTAAAGTCTAAAGTCTGAAGTCTAAAGTCTAAAGTCTGAAGTCTGAAGTCTAAAGTCTGTAATCTAGTGTCTCCAAAAACGCACGATCTTCATCACTAAGTTCAATCTTTTCAAGCATCTCTGGTCTGCGCTTAAATGTGCGCAGCAAAGCCTGTTCCCGCCGCCATTGGGCAACCCTGGCATGATCTCCTGAGCGCAGCACAGCAGGAATCTCCCAGCCGCGAAATTCAGGCGGGCGTGTGTAATGCGGTCCTTCGAGTAAACCTGAGGCATGCGAGTCGTTCGCGGCGCCGTTTTCATCACCGAGAACGCCAGGAATTAGCCGTGTGAGTGCATCGATCAGAATCAGGGCGGGTAATTCACCGCCGGTGAGGACATAATCTCCAATGGAAATTTCGTCGGTAACGAGATGGGTCCGGATTCGTTCATCCAGGCCCTCGTAGCGTCCACAGAGCAGAGCAAGTCTATCGTTCCGGGCGAGTTCCTGCGCCACATCCTGTGTGAAAAGACGCCCCTGCGGGGTTAAAAGAACGATGGGGCAAGCCGGCGGTGTCCCGAGCACATCCTCCACAGCTTCAAAAACCGGCTCAGGTTTCATGATCATCCCACCACCACCACCATAGGGGGTGTCATCTGTAACGTGGTGCTTATCGCGGGTCCATTCGCGGATATTATGGAGTTCCACGCCAAGGTACCCGTTTTGCTGGGCACGCTTCAAGATGCTGCTATTTAGATAAGGGGGGAATACTTCAGGGAAAAGGGTAAAAATGTCAAATTGCATGACTTCATTCTAGCCTTTTGTAGTTCGTGATGCAAGTCCATGTTTAGATATTTCGTGGAAAAACTTCACCACAGAGATTACGGAGAAAACCAAAGTAGGGCTTATGCATTTTATTAGTCCTTATTCCTATGCTCTGCGTTGGGGTATTGTAGACAAGCAGAAACGCCAAGCATTGCTGCATAAAAAAAATGTTTTTTTGCGTAAGTCCTGAAATTAAAACTTCGCGTTCTCTGGGCTTAACTCCCCTCTCATCCCGAAGCATCCTCGAAGAGGGCGCAAGCGGGAGAGGGGTTGGGGGTGAGGGTCTTCTTGCGCCCATCTCATCCCAATGGTAAGATGCGCACATGTATTTACGTAGAAATAAATGGTCTATGAACCGTCGTCGCAGGCGGATTAATTGGTTTTGGGTTACTGTCTTATTGACAATGATCTTTGCCGTGGTTTATTTTGATCGTTACGTGGCCCCAGACATCCAAACACCCTTTGTGGACACACCCACACCAACCCGTGCACCAGAATCTTTTATTTCGGAAGCGGAGCTTTATTTTGGGCAGGGGAAGCTTTTGCAAGCGATTGATTCTTACAAGCAAGCCATTCGCTCCCGCCCCGATGACCCAGCCTCTTATATTGCTATGGCGCGGGCACAAGTCTTTATTGGTCAATATGAAGAAGCCAAAACCAGCGCAGAAAACGCGATCCTGCTCAATCCCAACAATTCGATGGCGCATGCCGTTCACGCCTGGGCTCTTGATTTTCAAGGTGATTTTCTTGCTGCAGAAGCCTCAAGCAAAAGGGCACTTGAACTTAACCCAAATAATGCCCTCGCACATGCCTACTATGCTGAGATTCTGGTGGATTCTTATGTTTCCGGCTCTGGGCCTTTTGATTCAATCGAATTGGCAGTCGAGGCATCCCGCGTGGCACTCAGCCTGGCTCCTGAATTGATGGAAGCCCATCGGGCCCGGGCCTATGTTCTTGAAGCAACCGGAAATTACGAAGAAGCCATTCGTGAATATCAAACCGCGATCACCCTCAATGAAAATATCCCCGACCTCCATCTTGCTTTGGGAAGAAACTACCGTGCCCTGGGTGTATACGATAAAGCTATCGAAGAACTGACCCGTGCCAATGCCCTAAACCCCGCCGACCCCTTGCCCGATCTTTATATCTCGCGCACCTATGCCTCGATCGGAGAATATGCCAAAGCCGCTCAATATGCTGAGCAGGCTATCAAAGACGCTCCTACGGATGCTGCTTTGCACGGTAACCTGGGCGTAATGTACTATCATAATTTCCAATGGCCGGAGGCCGCTCAAGAACTGGGCCTGGCTATTTTCGGCGGCAGCCTCGGCGAAGACCAAATTATTGAAGGACTCAATCTCGATACGAATACGCGCACAGCCGAATATTATTTCACTTACGCAATCGTCCTCTCCAGGCTCAACCGCTGCGGTGAAGCGCTTCAAATTGCACAACAGATAATCGGCACAATTCCCAGCAACGAACTGGCTGTCTTCAATGCCAACGAAGCGATTAGACTCTGCCAGGAAAATCTTGATAATCCGCCCACCGCCACCAAAGAAATCGCTCCGGATGTTACTAAAGGAACACCCACCCCACAAGCATGAGTCGACAATCCAATATCTTTTTTCGCAAGCCAACCACCAACCCCTACCGTATTTTTCTTCTACTGGTATTCATTTTGGGTGGAATCTGGCTCATCCGCCAGGTGGAACTGGGGAATATCCAGCGTCCATTCCTGCCCACTCCCACGCCCACGCGCGTTGCCAAATCCTATGCCCTTGAAGGGGATGCCCAATTTGAAGCAGGGAAGCTGGAAGCGGCGATCACCGCCTATCAGGAGGCTACCCGTGTCGATCCTGCAAATTCGGAGGTATGGGCAAAACTGGCGCGTATTCAAACCTACTCATCCGTCCAACTTACAACAGATGACCAGCAGCGGGAGAGACTCCAGGAGGGGCTTGCTTCCATTAACAAAGCTGTTGAGCTGGCCCCGGATGATAGTACCGTTCATGCCATCCGCGCCTTTGTTCTGGACTGGAATGCGAATAGCATCCTTTTCGGAACCGAACAGGCCGCTGACTATCTCCTTGAAGCAGAGCAGGAGGCCGTTCGCGCCCTCCAATTGGATAATCAAAACACGCTTGCCCTGGCCTATTATGCCGAAATTCTCGTCGATGCGCAGAAGTGGTCACAGGGTGAACAATATATCAATCAGGCGGTTGAGCAGGACGACACACTCATGGATGTGCATCGGGTCAACGCCTATGTGCTTGAATCCCTGGGGCAATATAACCAGGCCATTCAGGAATATGACAAGGCTTTGGCAATTTCACCAAACCTCACCTTTTTATATCTGCGAGCGGGCGCAAATTATCGTCGGCTTGCATTTGACAGCCCCAATGGTGAAACACGGACCCAGCTTTACGAGAATTCGTTGGAATATTTTGCCAAAGCCGCCCGCCTGAATGAACAACTGGGCATTTTAGACCCCATTCCCTATCTCTCAATTTCCAAAACATATTCCCAGGAAGGGGAATTCTTTATCGCCGCCCGCAATGTTCAACGGGCACTGGAAATTGATCCCTCCAATGCAGATATTTATGGGCAGTTGGGAATCATCTATTTCAAATCACGCAACTACGAGGGATCGATCCCGGCATTAAAATGTACAATTCGTGGCTGCACAGCTGAAGAATCCTGTGAGGGACGCGGTGGCTGCGGCCCTAATGATACGCCTGCCTCCGTGATCGGATTGGATCTGACCCCAAATACCGTGGTCTATTATTACACCTATGGCTCGGTTCTCGCTGCGCTCAGCCGCCCCAAAGAAAATAATTGCGAGGAAGCGATGGCGGTAATGAGTGAGGTCAGGGCCGATTACAGTGACGACCGCGATATTATGGGGATTGTCCAGGCTGGTGAGGCAATTTGCCAATCATTGAATGAATAAAGGGGAGAAATCGGTATCGAAATATCACCACTCAAATTTTGAAGACGGGTAGCACTCCATTCGGGGCACAGGCAAGCCAAAAGATAAGCTCTCGGTGGCGTCCTTTGCGCAGGGGACATTTTTGAGATAGTTTCTTTATTTCAGAACAACTGCAACACACATCTCATTGATCTTTCAATATCAGAAATTTGTAAGAGTTTATAATCATCCCTTGACGCTGGTGAAGGGGGCAAGTATCATTCTGTCGCGAATTAGCACTCTGCCTCTTAGGGTGCTAAAATGATGTCTAAGGAAAATTTGCCAAAATGACCACGACCCTCAAACCCCTCAGCGACCGCGTCGTTGTGGAGCCGATTGAAAAAGACGAGATCACCGCTGGCGGCGTCGCCCTCCCTGAGACGGCGAAGGAAGAGCCCCAGCAAGGAACTGTCGTCGCGATTGGCCCCGGGCTCCGCGATGGAAATGGTCAGCGCGTTGCGATGGAGGTAGCCGTCGGTGACATGGTTTTGTTCGCCCGTTATGGCGGCTCGTCGCTCAAGCATAAAGGCAAAGAGTACCTTATTCTCCGCGAGGAAGAGATTCTCGCAATAATCGAAATTTAATGACGCTCTAGCCGGCGGCGCCCTAAAGGATGCTTCGCGAAGGACTCCGCCGAGAGCGAATTAAAACAAAAAAACTAATTTAATTTTTGGAGGATTTACCAATGGCAAAACAAATCGTTTTTTCCGAGGAAGCACGTCGCAAGCTTAAAGAAGGCATGGACGTTCTTGCCAACGCCGTCGCGACCACCCTCGGCCCCAAAGGCCGCAATGTTGCTCTCGACCGCAAATTCGGCTCCCCCACCATCACCCATGATGGTGTAACCGTTGCAAAAGAGATCGAACTCGAAGATCCCTTCCAGAATATGGGTGCGCAGCTTCTTAAAGAGGCCGCCACAAAAACCAACGATATCGCTGGTGATGGAACCACCACATCCACTGTTTTGGCACATGCCATCGTCACCGAAGGTCTCAAAACCCTCGCAGCTGGCTCCAATGCCATGCTCCTGAAACGCGGCATCGAAAAAGCATCCCACGCTGTTGCCGAGAAAATCAGCGAATTGGCTGTTGAAGTTACTTCAAAAGATGATATTGCCAATATTGCTTCCATCTCCGCCCAGGACCGCATCATCGGTGACTTGATCGCTGAAGTAATGGACAAGGTCGGTAACGACGGCGTTATTACCGTCGAAGAGTCGAAGGGCTTGCAGTTCGAGACCGAATATGTTGAAGGTATGCAATTTGATCGTGGCTACCTCTCCCCTTACTTCATCACCGATGCTGATAGCATGGAAGCTGTGATCCAAGACCCCTATATCCTCATCCACGAAAAGAAGATCTCCTCGGCCCAGGACCTCGTACCTTTGCTTGAGAAACTGATCCAGATCGGGAAACGTGACCTGGTCATTATCGCTGAAGATATTGACGGCGAAGCCCTTGCGACCCTCGTACTGAACAAACTGCGCGGTATGCTCAACGTCCTCGCCATCAAGGCTCCGGGATTTGGCGACCGCCGCAAGGCAACCATGCAAGATATCGCCATTCTGACCGGCGCTAACGTCATCGCTGAAGAGACCGGTGGCAAGCTCGATACCGCAACCATCGAAGATCTCGGTCGCGCCGTAAAAGTTGTCTCCGACAAAGAAAACACCACCGTTGTCAGCGGCAAAGGCGACGCAGCCCAGATCAAGGGTCGTGTTGAGCAAATCCGTGTTGAAATCGAGAAAAGCACCAGCGATTACGATAGCGAAAAACTGCAGGAACGTCTTGCCAAGCTCTCCGGCGGCGTTGCCATCATCCGTGTTGGTGCAGCCACCGAAACCGAACTCAAAGAGAAGAAACACCGTGTTGAAGACGCCCTCTCCGCTACCCGCGCGGCAGTTGAAGAAGGCATCGTTCCTGGCGGCGGTGTTGCACTGCTCAACGCAATGGTTGCACTCGAAGGTCTCAAAGGCGACAACGACGATGAGCAGACTGGCATCAATATCGTCCGGAAAGCACTTGTTGCCCCAATGAAAAAGATTGCTGAAAACGCTGGCAAAGACGGCTCCGTAATCGTTGAGAACGTCCGCCGCGAAAAAGATAGCAAAGTTGGCTACAACGTCCTTACCGAAGAGTATGTTGATATGATCAAAGCCGGCGTGATCGACCCCGCCAAAGTTACCCGTGGCGCGCTCGAAAATGCAGCCTCCATCGCAGCGATGATCCTGACCACCGAAGCGCTCATCACCGACGTCCCCGAAGAGGGCGGCGCTGGCTCCGGAATGCCCCCAGGCGGCATGGGCGGTATGGGCGGCATGATGTAAACCAAGTCTAGAAATACTAAAGTAGGGGCGGGTCTAAGACCCGCCTCTACTTTTTTGTTAAGGGTATAATTCCCGCAATGTTAAAATTTGTAAATATCCAATCACGCCTCCCTCTATTGGCAATATCCATCATCCTGATCTTATCCGCCTGCAAAGCATCTTCTGACTCCCTCACCCCAACGATTGCTCCCCCTACTCAACCATCTGCTCCACCCACAGCAACTGCTGTTCCGGCTGCGGCGACAGTTAATGGCGAGATTATTTCGCTGGATGAGTTCAACGCCGAGCTGCTCCGTTTTCAAGAAGCACAGAACGCGCTGGGAAAAACCGTGTCTGTTGAAGAGGCTGAAGGGCGCGTCCTTAACGATCTGACCGATCAGGTCTTATTCGCCCAAGCTGCCCGAAAAGCCGGATATACACTCGAAGATACCGAAGTGAAAGCTCGTCTCAACGCGTTAGCGGCGGAAATTGGGGGCGCAGAATCACTATCCACCTGGCTGGCAAACCATGGGTACACGGAGGCATCCTTCCATCAAGCCCTAAAACGGGCCATCGAAGCAGCCTGGATGCGTGACAATATCCTTACAACTTTCCCCAGTACCGCCGAACAGGTACACGTCAGGCAGATTTTGCTCTATAATCAGGAAACTGCAGATGAGGTTCAGTCGAGGTTGGCAGCAGGTGTTGATTTTCTGGACTTGGCTGCGGCCTACGATCCAAAGACAAATGGTGAGCTGGGCTGGTTTCCACGAGGCTATTTATTGGAGCCAAAAATTGAAGAGGTTGCCTTTTCTTTAGGGATAGGGCAACCCAGCGAAATAATATCAACAGATATTGGCTTTCATATTATTATGGTTTTTGAACGAGATAGCTCACATCCTCTTTCGCCAGACGCACTCCTGGCTCTCCAAGAGAAAGCTTTGCTTGATTGGCTTCAAGAAGAACGTGAAGCGAGTAAAATAGAGAACAAATAAGAATGAGTGCCATCTACAAAAATAAAAAGTCCTGCATTTTTTAAAAGGATGGAGAGTGTTTTATGGCCGATTTTGATTATACAGATGATAGTTTTGCGGATGGAGAATCTGGAAAGAAAAGCTTCAGCCTTGATATGCTGGATATTTTCTCAATCCTGACTTTGGTTGCAGCAGCTTGTATGGGCGCATATTTTTTGCTGCTATTCATTAACCCCTATACCGCGTTAAATCCATTGCCGCCAAATACACCCATCCCGCCGATCATTATCCCCTCCGCGACGATCACTCCCCTGCAATTGGACGAATTGTGGACCGAGACCCCTACAATCCAACCAACGATCACCCCAACTTCTCGGGCAACTTTTACGCCAATATCAACCCAAACACCTTTATATCTTATTGAACCAACATCCACTCCAAAACCGCCTGACCCAACGGCAACCCCTGGAATGCCTTTTACAGCGGAAATAAAATATGTTGATGCCACAATCTTTCATCCCGATACAAATTGCAATTGGCTAGGGGTTGGTGGGGTTGTACTAGATTTAAATGGTGCCCACTACTGGGGAGTTCAGGTTCGGGTACAGGGAACGTTAGTTGGTAAAACAGTTGATCTTGGTCCACAAATATCAGGGACAGCCAACTCATTTGGTTATGGAATTTCTGGTTTTGACTTTATGCTGAGCGATGTGCCATTACCTTCGGATGAAACCTTATTTATCCGCATCTTTGATCAGGCTGGATTACCCCTCTCGGATGAGATCCGCTTTAGCACCTTAGCAGATTGTGAAAAGAACTCGGTTTTTATTACTTTCAGACAAGTGCGCTAAAGAATAAGTAAATGCAAAGCCCCTCAAGGAAAACATCCTTGGGGGGCTTTTTCTTTAGCTATGTGTTTCTTGGTGGTGACCTAAACTTCTTTAGTAACCTGAGTTATGCTTAGCACAAATTCAGTGCGGACTCAACTCGTCAAAGCCCCTTCGGGGTTACAAACATCAGCCCGAGAGCTTCCATGTACTGAGGGAGGGCTTTTAGCCCGCATGAAGCTATTGGAAACATCTTATCCATAACTCAGACTCAGTAGTTTCTCAAAATGTTGGTGGTAAAGATACAGTCTCTGAGCGGAGATAAAGCGAAGCGCAATCGTAGTCGAAGAGCGGTTCTTGTAAAACCGTCCTTCGACTGCGCTACGCTCCGCTCAGGAACTGAATACTTTTGTAAGACAACTCTATTTTGAGCAATTACACTTCTATATTCCAGGCCGAATATTTGGGGTTCTTTGCGCGCACAATATCAAAGAATAGATCACGCAGTTTTGCAGCAACCGGGCCCATTTCCCCATTACCGACGGGGCGATGATCCACCTTTGTGATCGCAGTCACCTGTGCAGCAGTTCCCGTCATGAAGAGTTCATCACAAATATAAACCTCCGTGCGATCAATCGGGCGTTCGACGACTTCCATACCCAACTCTGCCGCTGCGAGTTCCATCACCGAGCGGCGCGTAATTCCTTCGAGGATATTCTCAGTCACCGAAGGTGTGATCATAACCCCATCCCGCACAATAAAGACATTCTCCGCGCTCCCCTCAGAGAGATGTCCAGCCTGCGTCAAGACCAGGGCCTCGTCAAATCCTGAGCGCATGGCATCTGTTTTGATAAAGGCTGAGTTGGCATAGGCCCCGCTGATCTTCCCACGCGCCGGGATGACGTTATCATCCAGACGCCGCCAGGAGGAGATCGTCACATGGGCGTTGGTATCGTTGGCCACATATTTCCCGAAAGGTAAGGCGACAATTGAAAAATCAGCCTCTACATCATGCAATTTCACACCGATCATCTCAGAAGATTTATAAGCCAGGGGGCGGATATAAACATCCTCACTAAAGCCACTTTTCTTTAGCAGATCGATGGTCAGTTGGGTCAGGCTCTCTGGTGTTTCATCAAATTCCATCAGCATCATCTTGCATGAATTTAAAAAACGACGATAATGATCATAAGGACGGAAAAGATATAATTTGCCATTCTCATCATTTTTATAAGCACGCACGCCACCAAAAACCCCTGTTCCGTAATTCAGCGCGTGGGTTAGAACGCCAACCTTTGCCTCTGCATAGGGAACAATCGCACCTTTAAAATAAGCATATTGGGGAAGATCCATCGAAAAATACCTCCAGTGGGAAATTTATTTTCCGCTGATTATACTGCAAGAGATCAGCGCGATTGAATTTTGATGACTTCATCTCCAGCAAAGGGGAGATCAAGTCCGACAGCATCCAATGCCATCACGCGGCTATTCGCAAAAAAGGCGAAGTCGAATTCGGTCCTGTCCCCGGCTTGCTTGCCAGGAATGGGCATCAGCCGCGCCGTGAGTGGTTTCGCCAACCGGAGAGACATTACCGCTATATCAAGCAACAAAGCCGCGATTTGCCCTCTGCTCACATCTCCGGCAAGGGGAACAGTATCCAGCCCCGTCCCGCAAACGGCGGAGTAGAGCAGCAAATCCTTGACTGTCAGTGACCCCTCCGCAGCGCGTTGGGCCAGGATTGAATCCTCGAGGACGGGCATCATCATCCCGTTGAAGCCGGTATGGGGAAAATCGGCGCGTTGAATGGATTCCGCTAAAATCGCCGCTGCCGCAAGTGAGCCATGCTGTCCCACCTTTGGGATCCCGAATCCTTCCATTGCACCGCCAAGCGAAATCGCATCATCGGGGAATGGGGCCAGGGAGAAATCAAGACCCAAGAATCTATGGTTCAGCGAGTCAGCGACTTGAGTCAGTTTTTTGCCATGTGATTCCAAAGATTTAATCAGCTTTTTCCGGCCCTCATCCACGGTTCGTTGACCATCGAAAGCATCCACCGCCAGATCGGCTGCTTCGAGGGCAAGGGCAAAAGCTGGCGCACCACCATCATGATAGGCAGCGGGGAAGAAGGGTCCGCCCGCGGGGACATTTGCCAGCGCGGTAAAACGGAGGTTAGCGAATCCGTCCGGGCTGAGAGTCGCGGCCCGGACGATCACCTCTGCACACGCTTTGAGGGCGGTCATTGAGATCCCTTTTTTAGCGGAGGCCATTTCACCGGAGAAAAAGATATTCTCGCTCGCTTCAATTGCCTCGGGGATGACGGCATAGCTCTGAGGCATTTCGGGCAAAGCGGGTCCGAGGGAGGCATACTCCGCATCCATATTTTCCATGGCGGAAGCAAGTTGATTGGCAAGCGCGGGCGTTTCATCCAATTTTGCCTTGCCAAGAATCTGCGTGAACGAGGGGGTTGCCAAACGCGTCGTCTGGACTTCGTATCCCGCACCCTGATAAGCAGATTTGGCATTTCGCAGGAATTCATCTGCCACGCGGAGTTTGGCCTCATTAAGCGGCCAGTCGGGATTGAAAAAATAGGTGATCGAGCGGATTTTCATAAGATCTTTCCTTTATGGTTTACAATCAGGTTGCATTGGATTTTATGCCGTTCATGGTCAAATCACAAGGAGGAAGAATGCCTTTTGTTGAGCTTTCTACAATTGAAGAGAGAGAAATTGTGCCCGGTTTTCATGGCACCTTTGTGCACGCCGAAAATATGAGCGCAACCTTCTGGAGAATTGAAGCCGGGGCGACTTTGCCCGAGCACGCCCATATCAACGAACAAATCTCAGTCGTGATCTCAGGCAAATTCGAGATGACACTTGATGGGGAAATCCGTCAACTTGAAGCGGGGACGGTTGCGGTAATCCCATCCAACATGAAGCATTCCGGGCGAGCGATCACCGATTGCCAGATCATGGATACTTTTTACCCTGTTCGAGAGGATTATAAATAAGGTCGGATGAGAAAACTAAAGCTCGTTTTAGCGACGCTAATAAGCGTTTTGCCTTTCAGTTTTCTGCGCGTCACCGCCTATCGAATTTTACTGGGCTACAAGATCGTGGATGCAAAACTCGGCTTTGGCACGATTATCGCCGTAGACGATGCTGAGATCGGAGCATGCCAAATCGGATGGGGAAATCTCTTTACTGGACCGATGAAGATGACAATCGGTAAAGGCGCTTCTATTGGACATCGGAACATTTTCTCCTGCGGTTACTGGACAACCCGCGCAGAACATGCTGGTGCGAATTACGCCCGAAACCTTGTCATCGCTAATGACACCTTAATTACATCCCAACATTATATCGACGTGGCTGGCACATTCACAATTGGAGCTGGTTCATGGATTGCTGGAATCGGATCCCAATTTTGGACACACGGTGCGGGAATCCTCGACCGTGATATTGCCATCGGTGAAAATTGTTATCTTGGTAGTGCAGTCCGTTTTGCGCCTGGGACGTCTATTGGAAATAATACCCTTGTCGCGATGGGGAGTGTGGTGACAAAGAAATTCAAGCTCGAAAATGCTATGATCGGGGGAGTTCCCGCAGGGGTATTGAAAGAAAGTTTTACTTGGGAGCAGAAAGCTCCCTAAACGAAAGTTTACCCTCCAGCCAACTCCATCACGAACATATCCAAAGATAAATCCAGGGTGGCCTGGCTTGTTTTGGCCTGCTCATCAATAACCAACAACTGCCTATAGATCGCCTCAAGTGTGGGCAGATCAAATTGACGAGCCTGTGACGCCAGTTTTTGAGCGATAAAGGAATGTACCTTAAGTTCCCCCTGCACATTTCCGTTTTTTTCGATCACCTCACGCGCCAACAAAAGCAGCCTGAATTGACGGACGACCATCCCAAAGATCGAGAAGGGATCCTGTTCGTCGAGCAAGCGATGCAGCATGGCCTGGGCTTCTTTCCCCCGATTGCTGCCCAGTGCATCCACAAGGGCAAAAATATCGCCCTGGGCGGTGGATACACTGACCAGTTCGACATCTTCGAGCGTGATCGGCCGTGCAAAATTAACATAGGTGAGTAATTTGGTGATCTCCTGCGCGGCCTGGCGCGTATTCTGCCCGGTCATTTCTGCCAGTCTCGCGGCAGCGCGACTCTCGATCTCTCCTCCCTGCTGACTGGTCTCCTGCTGAATGCGCGTTGTCCACTCGCCCGTTTTCCAGGCTTTCGGGAGCATAAAACGCTCGGTGCGGGCAATCTCATTCGCAGAATCCGCCCATTTCACCAGCCAGTGTTTGGCGGCTTTTTTCTCGTCGATCACTTCATAAAGGACCAAAACTGTGCTGGGAGGCACGTTCTCCAAAAAGGCTAAAAACTCTTTGCGTCCTTTAACTTTTGGATAACGCGCCGAGGGTTCTTCAAGCAAGACCAATCGCCGCTCGGCTAAAAAGGGGATCGAATTCACAGCCAAATTCAGTTCATCCATTCCCGCCAGACGAGCTTCCAGATGAGAGGTATTCATCCCATCTTTGTCCACCCGTTGCTGCACCTTTTGCAAACGCCGGGAAATGGCAAATTCATCGTTCCCATAGAGATAGAGCACACGGATGGTCTTTTCGGACATCTTATCCCCTGGTTGAAATTCTATGAAGAGCTGGGCGGATCTTCTGCACTGAGAGTATTTCCAGGGCCCCCATCTCCGCTTCGGTCGTGACCCTGGCTTGCAGTTTGGGACCCAGGGGTTTGCTCAGTCCCCAAACGAGGATCGCCAGAGGTAATATCAGGGGAATCCTCCATAAACGTCTGCGCATCGGCCCGCTGCCCGAAAGTCCGAACCAGGCCAGGGAACCGGCCAGCAAGCCGGAGGTCGCGTAATTGGTGCCGCAGCCGGGGTGAATCGCCAAGTCGCTTTCGCCAGCGCGGAGACGTTTGAGGGCCTCATCCGCCGCAGCGCGGAGATCCTCCGTATCCACATCACCCAGGATAACGAAACCGGTTGGGTTGGAATGTCCACCCAGAGGACGGGCAGGATATTTCGGCCCCAGAATTTTCAGGGTGGCGTGTTCAAGGGCGTGATTGCGACGGGTTTCGAGTATCAGGGGCAAATTGAGAAGAGACATTTTTAGCTCCAAATTTGAGATGCGCTGATTATACCCTTTAAAGAGAAAAGCCCCGTTCCTGTGAACGGGGGAATGCCGAATTTGGTGAGTAAAATTTGGTCGTCACTGCGAGCATCTTTTCGCGAAGCAGTCTCCCTCCCTGGGTTGGAGATCGCCACGTCGGGCTAAAGCCCTCCTCGCGAAGACAGTACCCACTGATTTAGGCACTCCCTGAACGGGGCTTGAGATTATGCGATAAATCAGGCCGCCGCTTCGACTTCAGCAGGCTTCTCTGCCATCGGTGTGGTGGCACGCTGAAACCCGATAAAAAGAAGAATTATGCCAAAAAATTCACCCAGATAGAGGGCGCCCGGGAACTGCAGGCGGCTGAATAGTCCGCCAAATGCGGGCAAGATCGCGCCGGTGGCGATAAGAATATTCCCAACAGCGCGATGGAGTAAAACGCGTTTGCGCCAGAATATCCATGCAGAATAAATTGCCCCGCCAACCAGGGTGAGGGTGCCATAAATATTGAAAAAGGGTGTCAGCACACGTACGCCATCTGTGACGATGGCATGACCGCTCAATTCCGCGCCAGTATGGCCTTCGCCGATCATCAGAGAGGGATCAAGCTGGGCTGTGGCTATTCTAAATAGAGCGTAGAGCGAGGCAATGCCCAAAATGAGCATCAGCGCATTGGCCCATTTACGGTTGGCGAGCAGGTAGACCGTACCCTGCCCCAGCCAGGCAGCAACAAGAATGGCCCCAAAAAGATACCACATCCGAAAGATGAGTGGGTTCCACCCAAAGGCGCCAAAATAAAATTCCGTGAATCCACCGATTCCGTAAAAAATGGCTCCGATACCCCAGAGCAGTAAGTGGGCACGCTTGCGGTCTAGATAACGTTTGAGAACAAAAAAGGCAAGAGCAAAGCTGATGATGCTTGATAAAAAGGGAATACCAGTGTTAAGTAACATGATTAAACTCCAGATTAGATTGTGTAAGAGTACGCTTCAACGGGTGATGCTATTAAACAATACCCAAAACAACACCAATGGCTGCGATCACGACCCCTATAATAACGATTGCCAAAATAACCAACATGACCGGAATCATCTTTTCATAGAGGGGTGGATATTTACGAGCGGGGGATTTTTTTTCAGATTTCATTTTTAACGGTTATTGTTTTCAAAGGCTTCGTAAGTTTCCATGAGTGAAATCATGGTTTGATCAGTAAATCCATGGAGGCTGGTGAGCATTTCTCCCCATGATCCTGTATCGGAAACACGCGCATCAAGATAAACAGCGATCATTGCTTCGAGGAGTGCATTCCTGAAAAATAAAAATGCACGTGTGGCATCAATGAGTTTTAGCCCAAATCTGCGTCCACGGGAAGCATACTCATATCCCAGAGAACGGGCTTCAGCGCTGGCGTCCTCACCTTCCGCACTGAGATAGCTTGCGAGGCTTTGCATAAGATTTTTACCGCTCTCGCGGTATTTTTCGCGGGCATCCTCATCCAGTTTTTGATACCACTTTTCAGATTCCAGTTGATTTTCCTTAATTTTAAAGCGGATGCGTTTAAGCACATCCCGCAGGGCGTACTCAGGATCTACCCCTTTTATCTCGCGCGAGGTTTGCATCCATAAATCAATCTCATTCAGCAGATAACGGCGATGTCCGC
>JACNJN010000027.1 GCA_014382535.1 Candidatus Desulfolinea nitratireducens
GCCGGATATTGCGCTCCGCTGCCAGCATCTGCCAGGGGATGAGATTGGAGTGATGCTCCATCTCCGTCAGGATGATAAGATCTCCCGGATCCAGATTCTTCCTTCCCCAACTATAGGCAACAAGGTTGATCGATTCGGTTGTGTTCCGTGTAAATATCACTTCCCTTGGCGAAGCAGCGTTGATCAATTTCGCAACTTGCTCGCGTCCATTCTCATACATGGCGGTTGCTTCTTCTGCCAAGGTATGTACGCCCCGATGAATATTGGCATTTGAGAGTCGATAAAAATCATTCATCGCTTCAATAACAGAAATCGGTTTTTGGGCAGTCGCCGTTGAATCCAGATAGACCAGCTTTTTGTCGGAACCTATTTCTCTGTTAAGAATCGGAAAATCGGCGCGGAGCAGGTCAACGTCAAAGGGTGATTTCGAGTTCATTTATTTAATATTTGGAGCCGCGTTTAAAGGGTCGAATATGCTCTGAGTTAGAGGGAAACCATAAAATTCGATCTGGCACCATCCAACCATCGGTAAGATAAATATTCACAGTGAATTGCACCGCGACTAATTTATTATCCACTTGCGCGACAATTCCCTTCAGCCAGCCCCTCGTGCGCTCATCATCTTTACCATCGTGATCGCAATAAACTTCAACTTTATCGGACACATCAAATTCATGTACTTTATCCGGGCTTCGCATAAAAGCCATAATAAACCTCCCGCAATTTCAGATTCTAATTATTATTTTCTAAAATATTTCGGTCATGTGCCTGAATTCCCTGAAAAGTTATCTTCTTTTTGGCAGGTAAATGACTAAACTCGCTATTATACCACTTATCAGTTACTTTCTACCCAATTTTTCCTTGATCGCCTGCTGAAAACGTTCTCGCACGCCCTCAAAAGGGATCCGCTGAATGATTGGATCAAAGAATCCTTCAACCATCAGTTGTTCAGCTTCGTCCTGCGGAATACCGCGACTAAGCAGGTAGAATAGCGGCTCGGAATCAATTTTGCCAATTGTGGCTCCGTGCGAGCAACGTACATCGTCAGCGGAAATTTCCAGTCCCGGGATAGCATCGGCGCGCGCATCTCGACTGAGGAGCAGATTGCGGTTAGCCTGATAACCATCCGTTTTTTGAGCACCAGGCGCAACATAAATCATACCTTGCCAGACGGAACGGCTCTTCCCACCAAGCGCACCCTTAAAGAGCAAATCGCTGAATGTATTCGGGACGAGATGGTTTTGCTGAGTATCATGATCGAGGTGTTGACTTCCATCAGTAAAGTAAAATCCAGACATCCTGCCTTCAGCACCCACCCCTATAAGATCAAGATCTGAAAAATTCTTTGTTAATTTACTGCCCACAGCACCAAAAACCCAATTGAGATTCGCATCTTTACCGACATGGACACGCTCATGACTGAAATTCCAAACATGGTTGCCCCAGGACTGCAATTCTACAAAGCGCAGATTTGCGCCATCGGCAACAACAATTTCAACAAGGCCGGCGTGCATTGAATCTGCATCCGCTTCGTCGGGTGAGGCATATTCGTGGACATAAGTCACTGAAGCCCCTACATCAACATAAATGATGAGATGAGAGATATGCGCCAAATCTACCCCAGGTCCCCATAAAACGCTATGGAGCGGTTCTTCAACCTGAACACCTTTGGGTACGTAAAGCAGGATCCCGTTTTGTGAAAGTGCAGCCGCCAGAGCGGCAAACTTCCCGTCCTGGGCGCGGATAACTGTTCCGGCAAATTTCTTCAATAGTTCTGGATGCTCGTTTTCCGCCGTACGAAAATCAGTGAAAACGACACCCTTCTTCGCAAGCTCAGGCAAAAGAGAGACCTGCGATCCACCAGGGAGCAGGGTGATCTGTCCGCCATGCTGGCCGCCAACTAGTGGCTTTAGCAGGTCCTTGGGGATAGGAGGCAGGTCATTATATGCACCATCAGCCGGTAAATTAAATTTGTCTACCGGCATCTTGCGCAAATCGGTGCGCCGCCAGGCCTCCTCCGATGTGGAGGGTAGGCCAAACTTCTCAAACGCAGACCAAGCGTCGGCGCGGTATGAAGCGAGAGGGCTATCGCTTGAAGTGTTGACCATCTCGCGGGTGAAATTAAATTTTCGGGGTGCCGAGACTTCTCGTCGTCCGGATTTAATAACTACTTTTTCTTTTTCTGCCATGCAATTAGCCTATCGATCCTTCCATTTGAAGCTGGATAAGCCGGTTCATTTCGACCGCATATTCCATCGGCAATTCCTTGACCAATGGTTCAATAAAGCCGGAAACAACCATTGAAGTGGCCTCTTCTTCGCTCAGGCCGCGTGATTTTAGATAGAAAAGCTGCTCTTCACCGACCTTTGATACCGACGCCTCATGACCGATACTGACATCATCTTCTTCAATTTCAACATAAGGGAAGGTATCTGTGCGCGAGTTTTCTGATAATAAAAGAGCATCACAAACTACGCTGTTATTGACATCATAGGCGCCCTTGTGAACTTTAACCAACCCTCGATATGAGGCCTGGCCATTACCCTGGCTGATCGACTTGGATGTAATTTTACTGCTGGTGTGGGGGGCGAAATGGACCATCTTTCCGCCAGCATCCTGAATTTGATCGTTTCCGGCAAAGGCCATCGAAAGGATCTCACCATGTGCTCCAGGTTCCATCAAATAACAGGATGGATATTTCATTGTGACCTTGGAGCCAAGGTTGGAATCGACCCATTCCATTGTGCCATTACCGTAAACCTTTGCACGTTGGGTAACAAGATTATAGACATTTTTTGACCAATTCTGGATGGTTGAATAGCGAACCCGTGCGCCGCGCTTCACGACAATCTCGATCACGCCACTGTGAAGTGCATCGGTGGTATAGGTGGGGGCCGTACAGCCTTCAACATAATGCACCTGCGAATCTTCATCCGCTATGATCAGGGTTCTCTCAAATTGGCCGATATTGGCAACATTCAATCGGAAATATGCCTGCAATGGCAAATCTACCTTGACACCTTTGGGGATATAAACAAATGATCCGCCCGACCAAACAGCACCGTTCAGGGCTGCAAATTTATTATCTTCAATTGGAATAACAGTTCCAAAATATTCTCTAAATAAGTCAGGGTGCTTACGTAGTCCATCCTCAATGCTCAAAAAGAGGACGCCTTGTTCTTCAAGATGCTCAAGGATCGAGTGATAGACCATCTCGGATTCATATTGGGCCCCGACGCCCGACAGGAATTTCTGCTCAGCCTCAGGAATACCTAATTTTTCAAAGGTATCCTTGATGTCTTCGGGGACATCATCCCAGGATTTCTCCTGACCTTCGGTCGGTTTGACATAATAATAAATATCATCCAGATTAAGGGATGTCACATCCGGCCCCCAGGTCGGGATAGCGCGCTTTTCATAATGAGCGAGTGCTTTCAGGCGGAAATCCAACATCCACTGCGGCTCACGTTTCATCGTTGAAATTTGTTCGACAACCTCGCGACTAAGACCTTTTTGTGCTCTGAATACGAAATCTTCAGGATTTTTAAAATCGTATTTTTGCTGCCCGGTCAGTTTTTCTAATACTTGTGCATCAGACATGATGACTCCTTTTACCAATAAATTATGCTGCAACTACTTCTTTGTACTTTTCGCGGACCCAATCGTAACCTAGCTCTTCAAGGCGCAAAGCCAACTCTGGACCGCCCGATTCTACAATTCGACCATCGAACATAATATGAACGTAATTCGGCTTGATATGATTTAACAAACGTTGATAATGCGTGATCACTACTACACCTAAATTCTCATCGGCAAGCGCATTCACGCCTTCAGATACAATCCGTAATGCGTCAATATCCAAACCTGAATCGGTTTCGTCCAGAAATGCAATAGAGGGCTTCAAGGTTGCCATTTGTAAAATCTCAGCCCGTTTTTTCTCGCCACCTGAAAAACCTTCATTTAAATATCGCCCTGCAAAAGCATGATCCATCTGTAATAGATCCATCTTTTCTTTGAGCATTTTTCTGAAATCAAGGATCGATATCCCTTTGTCTTCAGGGTTTTTGGCCCGGCGGCGGGCATTTAATGCCGTTCGTAAAAAGTTTGCCACTGTGACACCCGGGATGGCAACCGGATATTGAAAAGCCAAAAAGAGTCCCAGCCTTGAGCGTTCATCTGTCGCCATTTCGACAATATTCTGACCTTCGAAAATGATCTCACCCTCAGTAATTTCATATGAGGGATGCCCCATCATGGCATAGGCTAAAGTAGATTTTCCTGTTCCGTTTGGACCCATGATGGCATGGATTTCGCCTTTTTTAATTTCAAGATTTACACCCTTTAAGATTTCCTTCCCCTCAATACTGACGTGCAAATTTTTTATTGTCAATCCAGACATAAGCTCTCCTGAAAAACGCCTTTCGGCAATATTTTTGTCAAAACATTCAATTTATATCGAGCGGGATTATAGCATGTAGAATTGAAAAAGTCAATATTTATTATATTTATCTAGTATATTGACAAAAGGAAGCGAGGCGAGTATACTCGCGTTGTGAAAAGTGGAATAAAATGAAAAATACACGCGAAAAAATATTACTGGCATTGCTACGAAAACCGCGCTCAACCATCAATGATTTGGCTGAGATCGCAGAGATTAACCCAATCTCGGTGCGTCACCATTTAAGCAACCTTCAGGCTGGAGGATTCATTTCTGCTGAGGAAGAACGGCATGGTGTTGGCCGCCCACGATTGGTGTATACACTAACCGATGAAGGCTCAGAAAAATTCCCCACCCGTTACCTGCAGCTGACAACTCGTATACTAAATCAACTTAAAGAGATACTGCCCAAGCCCTTGGTTAAAGAACTATTTTCTCAGGTCGCGTTTAATTTAGCAGAAGAATATTCGGATCAACTAAAAGGCCTGGACATGGAAGAACGCTTGAATATCATCCAGGATCTGCTTGCCAAAGAAGGCTTTACAGTGGAGTGGGAAAAGTTGGGCCAGCAATATCACATCCACGAGATTTCCTGCCCCTACATCAAAGTTGGTATAAATCACCCAGAGATCTGCTCAATGGACGAGACCCTGATCTCGCAGATGTTGGCCGTTCCGGCTGAACAAATACAATGTGTCCTTAGCGGCGATGATCGCTGCACTTATGTCGTTGAATCTGTCTAGGAATATAAATAATGAGTGAAAAAACCGAAAGTCTAAATATTGTCACCTGGGAAATTCATGAAACCCATCCAGATCTTGTCGAGCCGATGCGCGAAGGCCTTTCAAAAGTGATTGATCCTGAAATAGGTATGAATGTGATCCAGTTGGGATTGATCCGACAGGTAAGCATCGAGGACAAAATTACAAAAGTTCATATGATTTTGACAACTCCATTCTGTCCATATGCCCCTGCAATGATCGAAGGTGTTCGCAAAGCATCGCAGGAATCACTCAATCAACCCGCTACGGTAAACATGGGTATGGAGCCCTGGGATTTTTCCTTGATGGAGGATCCCGCCGCACTGGACTGGGGAATGTACTAATACCTAAAGCTTGAAATATACATAAAAAAACTAGCCACATGACAGTTAGTTCAAAAGAGCGTCCGTTGGTTGCCTGCACTTGTGGTGCGGCACAGGTGAGTTGGCGATGCTTTTCGCCGTATCGCCCGTCCTGGCGTTCCGGGCCAGGGAAACCAACAAACGGGCAGAAATAAACCCAATTTTTTGGTTTCGATGCGCTCTTCGCTTCGCTCTGAGCTACTCAACCACCTTCAAAAACAAAATTTTCATCTCGCTAAAAAAAAGGAGTTGACTATTACGGTCAACTCCTTTTTGATCTCTATTAATTAGACTTCCTTGATTATTTCATCATCATTATCTTCATCTACACCCTTAGTCATGTGCATTGGCGTCGGGCGTTCACCTTCAGCAAATCCAGATAATATGAAGAGCGCATTTGTCACATTCCCTCCAGTGTTACGCCAACGATGGCGAAGTCGGGCAGAAAACAACAAACTATCACCAGGCTCCAGGTTATAGAATTTATCTTCAACCTGATATTCCAGCGCTCCCCGCAAACAAATTACAAATTCATGTCCTGTATGCTTCATTTCGTACGGACCGCTGTTAGCGCCACTTTCCAGCGTTAGAACAAAGGGCTCAACCCGGCCAATGAAATTCTCACCACCCAGACCCTCCCATGTGCCGCGTTGAAAGGGAATTCGTGTTCGTTCATCCGATTTTCGAAATACAACTGATGCTCGCTTTGATTCACTGCCAAAGAAGGAGGTGATCGGAATGCCCAGTGCATCGGCCAATTTATATAAAGTACTCACCGATGGCGATGTCTTTCCACGCTCTATCATACTAAGGGCATTTGCTGATAGGTTACTTTGACGTGCCAACCCACGAATCGATAGACCACGATCTGTGCGGAGTTCGCGCAAACGCGCGCCAACATTTACTGAAATAGCGTTTTTTTTGTACAAATCCATAGATTTCACCTTTAAAAGTTACGTTATCCTACCACACTTCTTGCTTTTCACGCCCAAAAAATGAGTATGAGAGTTAAATGGCCGAAATTGTCGTGTGACATTTAGTACAATCGTTAGTGACAAATTGTACTAGATGTCTTTTTCCGGATATGCTACATTAGGACGAGCTTGTTCACATATTCGCACAAGCGCATATGTCCACAACAGGAGAATGACATGACTCAAAATCTTCGCGAAGAAATCCATCAATTACATGCCCAAATTTGCAGCGGACTGGCCGACCCTAGTCGAATATTAATCCTATATTCACTTTCAGAAAAATCATCCAATGTTAATGAACTATCCAATGAAACCAACCTTCCCCAACCAACAATATCTCGACATTTAAAAACATTAAGGGAATGTGGACTGGTCACTTTTCGTCGTGACGGACAGTATGTCTATTACCAACTCGCTGACAAGCGCATTATCGAAGCCCTTGATCTGATGCGCGCCGTAATGGCAGATAACCTAAAAGAGCGGGCGCAAATTGCAGTCGCGGCCGCTCAAGATTCAATTTCCAATTAACAGGAGACTTCATGAAAACTTTTCTCATACTAGGTGCTGGAACTGGCGGCACGATGGTCGCCAACAAGATGGCCGAAATCCTGGACACACAAGAATGGCGAATAGTGATCGTTGATCGCGATGAGACACATTATTACCAGCCCGGTTTTTTGTTCATCCCCTTTGGGACATATTCACCTTCTGACGTGGTCAAACCAAAGCGAAACTTCCTGCCCCCACAAGTAGATGTGATCTTCTCAGATATTGAATTAATCGAGCCAGATAAGAATCGTGTCAAACTAGGGCGCGCCAAAAAAACCATTAACTATGACTATTTGGTGATCTCCACTGGCAGCCATATTCATCCTGAAGAAACTCCCGGATTGGACGACGAAGCCGCCTGGATGAAAAATGTCTTTCCCTTCTATACGCTCGAAGGTGCTACCAAGTTGGGCAACTTCCTGAAATTCTGGAAGGGCGGGAGAATGGTCCTCAATATCTCCGAGATGCCGATCAAATGCCCGGTTGCACCGCTCGAATTCCTTTTTCTGGCAGATTGGTTCTTCCATGAGCGCGGTATTCGCGACAAGGTCGAAATTGTCTTCGCCACCCCACTACCTGGCGCCTTCACAAAACCACGTGCTTCCGCTGTTTTAGGCGGAATGCTCGACGACAAAGGAATCAATCTTCAACCAGAATTCACCATCATGGAAGTAGATCATGCCAAGCAAGTCATTCGTTCCTATGATGAAACCGAGATAGGCTACGATCTGCTCGTGACCATCCCGACAAATATGGGCGCAGAAGTTATCGGACACTCTGGAATGGGCGATGAACTCAATTTTGTTCCCGCCAACAAACATACCCTGCAAAGCGATAAATGGGAAAACGTTTGGATCATTGGCGATGCCGGAAACGTGCCTGCATCCAAAGCTGGTTCGGTCGCCCACTTTATGCTGGATGTGTTGATCGAAAATATCCACCGACACATGGAGGGATTGGAACCGCTCCCCGATTTTGACGGACATGCAAACTGCTATATTGAATCCGGCTTTGAAAAAGGTGTTCTGATCGACTTCAACTACGATGTCGAACCGCTTCCGGGCAAATATCCCCTTCCCGGCTTCGGCCCCTTCTCCCTGCTCAAAGAATCCTATGCCAATCACTGGGGCAAGATGATGTTCCGCTGGATGTATTGGAATATCCTGCTAAAAGGCGGAGAAATGCCTTTCGAATCTCAGATGAGCATGGCCGGTAAATGGGAATAGGAGAGCAACGATGACTGATACAGCCATCACTCAGGAGCAATTTGCTTTGCTCATGGAAAAAATGGATCGCGTTGAATCGCATATCGCGGAACAACAGCGACGTCAACAGGAAATGGAAGAGTTGCAGCGTGACCTGATCCCCATTGGCAATCATATGGTCAAGCTCGCGATCGATGAATTGGCGGAGATTGGTTCTGATTTTCAATCGGAAGACCTGTTTTTCCTGCTCAAGCGTGTCTTGCGAGACACTCACCTGCTTTCAAAGCTGCTTGACCAGCTTGAAAACGCAATGGAACTCAGCGAAGATATGCAAATATTAGGAAAGCAAATCTTCAATCAGGGCGTTCTGGAACTGGACCGGCTGGAACGGCAAGGTTACTTTACCTTTGCCCAGGAGGGTTGGAAAATTGTCGAGCGGGTTGTGACCGAATTCAGCGAAGAAGATGTGCGCGCTTTGGCAGATAATGTTGTAGTCATCCTGAAAACCGTTCGCAATATGACCCAACCAGAGATCATGGCTATTGCTAATCAAAGCGTGGATGCCATTCGAGAGATCCCGGCTGAAGACGAGAATATATCTGCTTTCAAATTAGTCAAAGAAATGGGAAGCCCACAAGTACGCCGTGGTATGTCCCGTATGTTAAATTTGCTCAAAGTAATGGGCGAAACGCCCACTCAATAAACAATTTATTTAAAGGAGAATCGCAATGACCGCTCTAAATACTATCACCTTGAATGAAGAAGGCTTTATGACCAACCCCGCTGAATGGACAGAGGATATTGCCACTGTCCTGGCTGAAAAAGAAGGCATTACTTTAACCGATGCCCACTGGGCAATCATCAACTTCAGCCGGGAAAAAGCCGCTGACTCCGGCGCAGCTCCAACTTTGCGCCAAATCACCCAGGGTATCGGCATTACTACCAAGGAGTTATTTGCACTCTACCCCAAAGGTCCGGCCAAAAAAGTTGCCAAGATCTCCGGGCTAGGTAAGCCAGAAGGCTGTGTCTAGGATTTCAAGCATACTGTACGCAAAGAAATATATT
The DNA here is from genome assembly GCA_014382535.1 of Candidatus Desulfolinea nitratireducens. GTDB lineage: Bacteria > Chloroflexota > Anaerolineae > Anaerolineales > Villigracilaceae > Desulfolinea > Desulfolinea nitratireducens. Next base: position 9,355 of record JACNJN010000027.1, read on the forward strand.
CTATAAGGAGTTTTACAATGGCAGAAGAAAAAAACCGACATATTGCATTCATTTGCTCCAAAGGCGATTTGGATATGGCTTACCCGGCCCTGATCATGGGATGGGCTGCCCTCGGCGATGGGATTGACGTCACCCTCTTTTTCACTTTCTGGGGCCTCGATCTGGTCACAGAGAAACGTGTGGACAGGCTTGAAATTGCCCCAGTGGCAAATACCAGTTTCAAGATGAGCATGATGGGGTTGCCAACTGGCAATTGGGGCATTCCCAATATCATGGGCATTATCCCCGGGATGAGCGCATTTGCGACCTGGTTCATGAAAATGAAAATGAAAGCCCTGGGTGTCCCCCCTGTACGCGAATACCTTGAGATGCTCTCGGATGCTGGCGCAAATATGTATGGCTGCAAAATGACCGTAGATATGTTTGACATCAAAGACGAAGATTTTCTTCCTTGCATTGACAAGGTTGTCACTGCCTCTGATTTCATGGACATGACTGAAGGCGCCCAGATCGTATTCATTTAGTTTCCAAGCTGATCGAACAAAGACCTCTGCTTCTGCAGAGGTCTTTTTATTTAATTATCCAGCAAGGACAATTAGAGTAATATTTGTCGGAATTGTGCATTCCTTCACATATATTCGTGACACAATTCACTATAATTTAAATGCATACAGGAGTATCCTATCAGCAAATACACATATTCGCTTATGTGAATATACAGAAGAAAATTATGAAAAATCTAGGCAATGAAATTAACCAACTACACGCCGATTTATGCTCTGCCCTGGCTGAGCCTAACCGACTTTTTATCTTATATGCACTTTCGGAGAAATCCTGTAATGTCACCGAATTAACCAAACTTTTAGAGGTTCCCCAGCCAACTACATCACGACATCTAAAAACCCTGCGCGAGCGCGGGCTTGTTTACGCTGAGCGGCAGGGCAGCAACATTATTTATCATCTGGCAGATAAGCGCCTGATAGAAGCGCTTGATTTGCTTCGGACAGTTTTAAGTGACAGACTCACCCATCGGGCTAGCCTGGTTCAGGGCTAAAAATATTTTACAAGGAAGAATTATGAAAAAGGAAAATCTCGTCTGGATTATGGGGCTATTTGTTACCCTTGCGATCATTATCGTTCCGGTCGCGTACTATTTGCCCAAAAGTTCTCAACAAGAAAATGACCCTTGGGCCGGTCTCCCCCTTCACCTTCTGCACACCGATCACTCGGCCATCGTTGAAGGACCCTTCGAAACAGGCGCAGATGTTACCCGCGCTTGCATGGAATGCCACGAAGAGGAAGCCTACGAAATTATGAAAACCAGCCATTGGACATGGGAAAGCGACCCCGTCGAAGTCCCCTGGCGGGAAGGCCCAGTTACCATCGGCAAGAAAAATGAAATCAACAATTTCTGCATTGGCACCCAGGGGAATCAGAAGAAATGCATGATCTGCCATGTTGGTTATGGGTGGGAAGATGAAAATTTTGATTTTCAAAACCCCGACAACGTGGATTGTTTGGCCTGCCATGCAGACAGCAATCTTTATGGCAAGGGAGATTATGGCTACCCGCTTGAAGCCGTTGATTTGCTGGTCGCGGCAAAAAGTGTTCGCAACCCAACTCGTGAAAACTGCGGCGCCTGTCATTTTGACGGGGGTGGCGGAAACGCAGTCAAGCACGGTGAATTAAACGAGCACCTCTACTTCCCGGAAGGAAATCTGGATGTTCATATGGGAACCCTGGATTTCCAGTGCACTGATTGTCATATAACTGAAAACCATAATATTCTTGGACGTCTGGTTGTGGACAACTATCAAATTCCGGCCGAGGAACAGGTCTTTTGCACAAATTGCCATGATCTGGATCCTCATGGGGATGAGCGTGTCAACGCACACACACGCACTGTCGCCTGCCAGACCTGCCACATCCCTGATATCGGTACACAGGAACCCACCAAAGTCTATTGGGATTGGTCCACAGCAGGAAGCGACACGATTGAAGAAAACAAACATACCTATCTAAAAATAAAAGGGTCTTTTGAGTACGATACCAACTTCACGCCGACTTATGCCTGGTTCAACGGAAACCTTGAATACAGATACTTGCTCGGTGACAAAATGGATCCCGGCCAGCCGACCATGATCAACTTACCTGCCGGTAATATCGCTGACCCAACAGCACTGATCTTCCCATTCAAAGTCCATATCGCGAAACAGCCTTATGACACGGTCAATAATCATTTACTGCAACCACTTACAGCCCGTGACGACGGTTTCTGGACAACTTTCGATTGGGATTCCGCACTCGAAATTGGTGCTGAAATCACAGGATTGGATTATAGCGGCGAATATGGCTTTGCTGAAACATGGATGTATTGGCCCGTCACTCATACAGTGCGCCCTGCTTCAAAGGCGCTCACATGTGATCACTGCCATGGCAATGATAGCCGGATGGACTGGGAAGCCCTGGGTTATTTCGGCGACCCCATCGATTGGGGCGGAAGATTCCGCGAAACCAATTAACAGCCACTTAAATATTTTGAGGAAAGAATGCAACATGCCTAGTAAATATCTACTCACCTACCGAAAAATTCCTGGCTTCCTGGCACTCACCTTCGTGATTTTAGGGATTTCCTGGACCAGCCAGAATGCCCTGGCAAAAAAGGAAGAAACTCCAACCCTGCAATCTTCATCCCTTCATCCGGCAATAATCCTTCTGGATGAAAATCGCGAAAATGTTATTGAAACAGGATTGCCAGTTTCGACCATGAATACCTGTGGCGCCTGCCATGATGCCGAATTTATCGAAAGCCATAGCTACCACGCCAACCTGGGATTGAACGAAATCACATCTCCCGGGAGTACACCCAGCCAACGGGATTGGGATATCACACCCGGGTTCTTTGGAAAATGGAATTCACTCACCTATCGCTATCTGTCACCAAATGGAGATGAACTCGTTGATCTCAGCACGCCGGCCTGGATCCAATTTTATGGGGCTCGCCATATCGGTGGCGGTCCAGCAGTCTACGCCCGCGATGGAGAAACATTGCTCACCAATCTCCCCATCCGCAGGGGTGACCCGGAAACCCACATCGTTGACCCCAACACTGGCAAATTGGTCACCTGGGATTGGGAGGCCTCAGGGGTCGTCGAGATGAACTGCTTCCTTTGTCACATCCCTGATCCGGATAACGATTCTCGCATCAAAGCGCTGGAAGATGGCGAATTTGGCTGGGCAAATACTGCCGTTTTATTCGAGACCGGCATCGTTGAATCCATCTCCGGAAATTACGTCTGGAACAAAGAGGCCTTCACGGAAAATGGCGAGGTGAAATTCGATCTACTCAATATTCAGGGGCCTGTAAATGACAATTGTGGTCTTTGCCATGGTCTCGTTCACGACGATATTGAAGAACCATTGGTATTATCAGGTTGTGCTCCAGATCGCTGGAGTACGATCACAACAGGTCAGATCATTTCATCACAACGGCTCTCAGAATCAGGAATGAATCTGGCAAATAAAGAGGAGCTCACTCGCCCGTGGGATGTTCACGCCGAACGATTATTAAGTTGCACCGACTGTCACTACTCAGTCAATAACCCGCTCTACTACGAAGAAGCCAATGCTCTAAAACCAGACCACCTGATTTTCGATCCCCGTCGCATTGAGATTGGCGAGTATCTTGTTCGCCCCTTGCACCAATTTGCACGGGGCGATAGCGCCCAGGGAACCATCGCTCCCAATCTTGAAAACACCATGCGCCGCTGCGACTCCTGCCATGATACAACCCAGACTCACGATTGGCTGCCTTATCAGGATCGTCATATGAGCGCACTCAGCTGCGAATCCTGCCACATTCCGCAACTCTACTCTTCAGCGAATGAAATGCACGATTGGACCGTCATCAATCTCGATGGAAGCGCCTCGACAGAATGCCGCGGTATGGAAGGTGGAGATGTCAGCGAAATCGGGACTCTCGTTACCGGATACGCACCGGTTCTTTTACCTCGAGATAATGCTGATGGCACTACCAGTCTCTCGCCTCATAACCTGATAACAACCTGGTTCTGGGTCTATGGAAATCCCGAGCGCCCCGTTCGTCTTATCGATCTGGAAGCAGCCTATCTCGAAGGGGATCAGTACCACCCCGGCGTGATGTTGCGCTTTGACGAAAATACCGATGGTGTCGTATCAAAAGATGAATTACGTATCGACACCCCTGAAAAAGAAGAATTTATTACCACGCGCCTGACCCTTCTTGGACTGGATAATCCTAGAATTGTTGGTGAGGTACAACCCTATACCATTAGTCATGATGTAGCGGGAGATGAGTGGGCAACCAAAGATTGTGCCACCTGTCATGCCGAAGAATCACGGATCACAGATGCCATCCAAATCTCAACATATTTACCGGGTGGCAAACTCCCTGAGTTCGTCAAAGACAGCAATATCACCTTCAATGGGGAAATGAATATGGGCGAAGATGGCACGCTCTCCTATAAACCATCCAGTGTCGAGCAGGATTTTTACATTCTCGGTCACGACTCTGTCAAATGGATTGATCGATTTGGCGGATTGATGTTCATCGGCGTACTCTTAGGGGTATTTGCTCACGGCGGGCTGCGCTTTTATTCAGCGCTCCGCAACCCCAGGGTCAAGCCTGAGACGCAAGAAGTCTATATGTATTCGATCTATGAACGTCTCTGGCACTGGCTCCAGACTGCCGCGATAGTCCTGTTGCTCTTCACAGGTGTGATCATCCACAATCCAGACAGTTTCGGCATCTTCAGCTTCAATGGGGTCGTAATAGTCCACAATGTCCTGGCCACGATTTTGGCAGTCAATGCTGCGCTCTCCCTCTTCTATCATTTGGCCAGCGGCGAAATCCAGCAATACCTGCCCCGCCCGCGCGGCTTCTTTGACCAGACCATTTTACAAGCGAAATTCTATTTGCAGGGCATCTTCAAAGGGGAAGAACACCCCTTTGAGAAAACTGCAAAGAAGAAGTTAAACCCGCTTCAACAGATCACATATTTTGGCATCCTGAATGTGCTGCTCCCCCTGCAGGGCCTTACCGGAATAATGATCTGGGGCGTCCAGCGCTGGCCTGATCTTGCCGCGAAATTGGGTGGGCTGCCTTTCCTGGCTCCTTTCCACACATTGATCGCCTGGACCTTTGCCTCTTTTATCGTTCTGCACGTATACCTGACCACTACGGGACATACCCCCATGGCTGGGATCAAGTCCATGATTATGGGATGGGACAAGGTTGAAACACACGTCCACTCCCAGGAGGAATCCTAAAATGACTACAGCAACACCTGAAGTAAAAGTACCTTTTTACAAAAAACTTTTTATGCGCGAATCCAAAAATTACTGGAATTCCTATGTCGGCGGCGTTCTCCTCGGGATGGTGCTCTTCGCATCCTTCTTCCTGACTGGAAACGGTTTGGGAGCATCGGGTGGGTTGAGCCGGATTGCTGCCTTTATTGAAGATATGATCGCACCTGACCATGTCAATCAAGTGCCTTACCTGATCAGTATGGCAGGCGGCCAACTCAACCCACTCGACAACTGGATCGTCCTGGTAACCCTTGGAGTGATCATTGGCGGTTTCATTTCAGGTGTCATTAATGGGCGTGCCAAATTCGAGACCAATAAAGGGCCAAATATATCCAACCGGACGCGCTGGATATTCGCCTTTCTGGGCGGGATCTTCTTCACGTACGGAGCGCGTCTCGCTCGCGGATGCACATCCGGCCAGGCTCTCTCCGGAGGCGCAAGCCTTTCTGCAGGAAGCTGGGTGGTCATGTTCGCCATCTTTGGCGGAGCTTATGCTCTCGCCTATTTTGTCCGCAAACTTTGGAACTAGGAGGAGCTAAATCATGATTCCATTCCCTCTCTCTCTTGAACCCACATACGGAAAACTGATCGCGTATCTGGTTTTCTTATTGATCGGTCTCGCCTTCGGTTATGTCCTGGAAAGCTCAGGCTTTAATAAATCGACATTGCTGGCAAAGCAGTTTTACTTCAAGGATCTGCGTGTTTTCAAAGTCTTCTTCACGGCCATCGTAACTGCCATGTTGATGATCTTCGGCGCAGCTGCGATCGGCTTGCTCGATTACAACCTGATCTGGGTCAACCCGACCTATCTCTGGTCTGGGATCGTCGGTGGCCTGATCATGGGTGTCGGATTTATTCTCGGCGGTTTTTGCCCGGGCACATCGCTCGTCGCTTTGGCGACCTTCAAAATCGACGGGATACTTTTTGTCCTCGGCGGATTGGTCGGTGTCTTCATCTTTGGAGAAACCGAACAATTGATCACCTACTTTTTCAACGGCAGCTATTTTGGACGCGTAACGCTAATGGATGTATTCAACATCCCAACTGGTGTGATCGTAATAGGCGTCACATTGATGGCACTCTTCATGTTCTGGGGTGGCGAAAAACTTGAAAGAAGTATCGGCGGCAAAGCTGCGGACAGCGAACCCAAAGCGCGTTATATTGGCGCTGCAGTGGTTGTCACTCTGGCTATTATCATCGCATTTGTTGGGCAACCAACCTCTGAAGATCGCTGGAATCTGATCGAATCTGTAAAACAACCCGAATTGGATGCACGCGCTTACCAAATTCACCCTGCTGAATTATTGCATAATTTCCATGAGCATAAAATCAACCTCAAAGTAATCGATGTCCGGTCTGAGAGTGATTACAATATCTTCCACATCATGGATTCACAAAATCTCTCTTTGGAGGAGCTGCCCTCACTGATCAGCGAGTTCCACCTTGAACCAGCCAATACGCTTTTCGTGGTAGCAAGCAATGATGAAAAAGATTCCACAGAGGCCTGGAAATATCTTGTCGCAGAGTCAGTGCCCAATGTTTATATCCTCGAAGGCGGTATAAATTATTGGCTGGATACCTTTGCTACAGAATATGAAAAAGAGTTTTGTGAAGGAAATAAGGATAATTGCCAGGATGAAGAGCTACGCTATATTTTCACACAAGCTCTTGGCGCATCCTGCCCAGCTGCCTATCCGGAACCAGAACATTTCGAAGATCTTGAATATATCACTAAAATTAAAATGGAGCTCAAACGAGCACCAACCGGTGGCGGCTGCGGTTAAAGAGCCGTAGAAAACCTTAGAATCAAAAAGAGCCATACAATACCTGTATGGCTCCTTTTATTGATCCACTATAAAAACTATTCTAATCTTCTTCTTCCTCAGATTTGGCAGCAGCGATTACCTCGTCTGCCACATGGGTGGGAACAATTTCATAACGATCAAATTCCATCATGAAATAGCCACGGCCCCCAGTAATGGAGCGTAATTGGCTTGTATAATTAAGCATCTCAGCCAGAGGAACATCTGCGATAACGGTCGTTAAACCGCGCTCTGCGTCGGTGCCCTGCATCCGCCCACGACGGGTATTCAGATCGCCAATTACATCGCCCATATTTGCATCGGGGACAGTAATGCGAACCTTCATGATCGGCTCATAGAGAACCGGACCCGCATCCTTGACAGCGGCTTTGAAAGCGCCGCGAGCAGCCGATTCAAAAGCAACAGGCTTTGAATCAACAGGATGTTCCTTGCCATCAAAAACAGAGACCTTGACATTCTGCATCGGGTATCCGGCAATCGCGCCATCTTTCATTACACTCAGAATGCCTTTGCGAATGGCAGGCTCATAAGATTGAGAAATTGCTCCGCCAAAGACATCCCAGGTCAGTTCGAAATCACCCTCAGGATAGGTATCTATGGTGATATGCACTTCACCAAATTGCCCGGAACCACCACTTTGCTTTTTGTGGCGATAAGATGCAGTCGCTTCCTTTGTGATCCCTTCACGGTAAGGGATGCGTGGTTCGATCGTTTCCAGACCAACCTGCAATTTGGCCTCGGCACGACGAATTGCTACGTCGATGTGCTGGTTTCCCATACCCTTCAGGATCGTTTGTCGAGTGGCTTTTTCGTTATACCAATCAAGGGTCATATCCTCTTCGCAAAGGCGGGTAAGCGTTGGAGAGATCTTTGCGGCATCTGCCTGTGTTTTAGGAACGATCGCAACCCGGAACAAACCAGTTGGGTAATCAGGAACTGGAAGTGTGAGCGGATGTCCTTTAAGACAAAATGTATCACCCGTAGCGGTCTCACTCAACTTTGGGACACTGGCAATATCGCCAGCATGAATGACCTTGACAATATTCTGATCTTTGCCTACAGGGATATTCACCGAGCCAAAGCGCTCCTCGGTTTCTCTTTTTTGATTCCAAACGCGGCTATCACCTTCGATGGAACCTGAGTAAATTCTGAAAAAGGTTTGTTTGCCTACAAAGGGATCAGCGGTCGTTTTCCAAACATAGGCGGCCAGGGGTTCGGTGTCAGAGGCAATTAATTCCTCCTCACCTTTGGCGCCCTGGGCAACGACAGCAGGCCGATCAGCAGGAGAGGGCATCAGACTGACCAATGCGTCCAGGAGCGGTCCAACACCAATTTCATTACCGGCTGCAGCAACAAAAACGGGAACATAATCTCCGGCCATGAATACTTTCTTCAATCCACTGGCAATTTCAGAGTCACTTAATTCCTCACCCTCGAAATATTTCTCTAGCAAGGCATCGTCGCCCTCGGCTGCGGCTTCGATAAGCTCATGTCGGGCTTCCTCGGCCGCGTCCGCAAATTCTGCAGGAATATCAACTGCTTTCTTGCCATCTGCTTCGTAAGCCTTATTGCTGAGGAGGTCAATGACTCCTTTGAAATCGCCTCGCTCTCCCCAGGGAAGTTGCACTTTTATCATGCGCGCTTCTGAGAATTCATTCAAAGAGGCCATTACCTTTTCCAGGTTGGCATTGTCGCGATCCATCTTGTTGATCACTACAATGCGAGGCAACTTGAATTCGTCGCAATAACGCCAGGCGATCTCTGTACCGACCTCTACGCCAGCGAGGGAATCGATCAATACAACCGCGCCATCAGCAACACTCAAGGCAGAGATCACCTCGCCGACAAAATCGGTATACCCCGGTGCATCCAGAATATTGAGTTTTGTGTTTTTGTGTTCGATGGGGATTACGCTGGTATATAGCGATAATGTGCGACGGTTTTCTTCTTGATCAAAATCAGAGGCCGTTGAGCCATCTTCAACTTTCCCCATACGTGTTATGGCTCCGCTAAAATACAGGAATGCTTCAGCCATCATCGTCTTACCAGTGCTGCTGTGACCTACCAAAGCGACGTTTCGAATAAACTCAGTGGTGTACTCTTTCATCAAATAGGACCCTTCTTTTTTTCAGGATAACAGATCGACTGATTGTACGAGAAGTCGGTTAAATTGTCAAAGTCTATGACCAAATTCTGATGATTTTCAGCATGATATCTAATGGAAATCTGTAAATACCAATTGAATTTCATAATTAAGAATAATAAATCATAAAAACACCCAATTTATCCCGTAATTCTGCTAAAAGAATGATATAAATTACAATCTTTCAATTGTTGCGAAACAGGAGCATTAATGTCCAACCTACCCGCCATTGAAGTCCTGGAATTACATAGATGACTCCACTGAAAAAAGCTGAACTTTAACAACCGACAACTGAGCCGAATCCATA
>JACNJN010000131.1 GCA_014382535.1 Candidatus Desulfolinea nitratireducens
ACTTAACCCATAAAATGGCCGGGGCTGGAAGCATAAAGTGGCCGCACTCTAGCCTATCGTGATTGTGCAAAACTAGGAGATACAAGACAGTCTGGAAGGATAACTTGGCCGCAAGTAAATCTTGGAAGCATAATGTGGCCGAAAAAATTTGTTCCTTTTTGCTCCTAACCGTGTTCAAAACAAGCATGAAAGGCAAATTGACACGCTGTCGTATGAATATGGCCATGGTAATCAGTGTCTACTATGCTAAATAGCCGAAGGCTTTCATTTTTCAGACTATTTTTCGGGTTGTGCTATTTTCAAAAAAAAGCTTCTGGAAGCATAATGTTGCCAAAGCGGCCACTATATGGGTTAAGTTAAAAAAAAATGTCACTTAACTCATAGTTTTGCCACGACTGGAAGCATAGTTTTGCCGCATTTTACCCGTAGCGAATAATCAAAAATGCTAAAACATTGAAGGAATGGAAGGAAAGTTTTGCCGGAAGTAAATTCTGGTACCATAGTTTTGTCAGAAAAATTTCCGATTTTTCAACGCAAAAGAAGCTACTTTACCCATCCGGCGAGAGCGAATCAACGAATCTTCTTATCGAGCGGCTCTTATGGGATGTATTTTCCAGTATTTGGAACAAACAGACTGCTTTTTAGCTATTGTGCCATATGCAAAAACAAGCTTCTGGAAACATAGTTTTGCCAAAGCGGCAAAACTATGGGTTAAGTTCCAAAAAAGAAGCCAAATAACAAGAAAAGCCGCCTGGGTGAGGGGGGCACCCAAGCGACCTTTCAATAATGAGTATATACTATTTTTCAAAGGGTGGTCATCTCGTGCGCAATTATTCTTGCCAGCCAATCTGCCCCTGCCCTTCACGAACACCCCAATAAAAGATACTGCCCCAGGAATAACTCCGCGCCCAAAGTGGATTGTCTATCCGATTGGCATTATCCATCCGCCGAATTTCTACCCGCCGATCCCAATAGGCATCAGGCGCGCCATTATGATCCAGGTCAGCCATCATCGAAGCCGGTAAACCTCGCACTGCCGATGGTGGAATTTCTCCACCAGATGAGCGACCTTCCCAATCCCACTCCCTGTGTCCAGTAAAATTGCCATATGCATCTCTGTGGCAATTTAGTCCGCCACTACCATAGTCTTCTACGCACCTGCTTCCCCATTCCAAATAACGTAAATCCCAATAAAGTCTATAAGGCGCTCTGGCTGTGCCTTCGAAGAGGGGAAAGTCTGCTGGCAATTCATCCAAGCCAACATTCCCTGCGAGGGGACCACCTCCAGCCTCAGGATGAGAGGGTAAATCCCAATGGAATAGCATCGGGTTGCCTGTACTGCCTGCTAGAGGCAGGTCAAACTCTCCGATATGTGGCAAAGACACGCTTGCTATACTTTTTACAGGGCGGAAGGTCAGGGTCAGGCGAATATCACGCCAATCCCCTGGAGCAGGATTCCCAGGACTGCCACCTCCCAAAGGTGCATAAGCCAACCTACCAGTTCCAGCATTTGTGGGCAGTGCCCCAAGGCGGATAGCTGTATCTTCCCAGCGAACCAAGGTTGCTGGGTATGGGCGTGCATCCAAAGAAATTACAGGTAATCTTACACTGGCAGTCAGATGCCAATCCCAGGAGGTGCCACAGATCACCCCGCCGGGCGTAACAATCAATTCTGTTGTGCATGGATTTGGTGGTGGGGAATATTCTGTAGGGCAATCTGTAGGAAGACCAGCATTGTAGGCGGACAGAATATTGCCCGAACAGGCATCTACAACCCCGCTGGCAGGTATACAGCTACCTGCAGGCGCTGGGCTGCCTCCAAAAGAAAAATAACTGGCCGGGATCAGGACATTTGAGAAATCAGCTATTGCTACTTCTGTGCAAGGTTCGGTTTCCTCACCACCAGAGCCACCGTTTCCACCTTCTCCGCCTTCTCCATTCGACCCGCCTCCGCCTGTGGTGCAGGTTACGGTATCTGGAGGCGTATAGAAACAATCCCCTGCATCAGCATGGGCAGGCGCTATTTGGATAAGACTCAAGAGCATTGTAAACATAATTTGCACTAGGAAAATCTTTTTCAAATTCATGATGGTCTCCAGACAGCCTGCTCCCCTATTCAAGATAAGCGTTAATTTCATTCAGGATGGCATCGCGTTTGGCAGTATCCGTAGCATCTTGCCAATCATTGGGCAAAGCCTTCATCGCCATGCCATAGCTTTCTTCCAGCCACTCACTATCCCAATGAGATAAGCCAAAGATAGAGCTTTTCATCTCACGATCAGCACTAGCCAATTCAGCGGTCAAGCCAATTTCCTCATAACTGACACGCCCCGCGTCTTCACACCAACCCAGCCAGGTCCAGCTTTTTTCTTTATAGCCAAAGAGCAGAAAAGTGCGCGAAGCAGAAACCTGCCCATCCCCGCCTGTAAAGACATGCTCCCCTAATTGCATCAAACCATATACGGCTTCAGTGTCTTTGGATACTACGCAAATTACTTCATAACCATCTCCCCAATCCTGACGTTCATTCCCGGTGAATGTGGATGTACGAAAACAACCTCGCAAAGCCATCTTTGTAGCGGGGTTGCCAGATTTATCAATTGCCCACTGTGCCAAATCAGGCACTTGTGGACTGATCAGCATCTGTACAGAAACAGGCCCTTTATTATCTGTGAGGATGGTCAGTGTCCCTGTTTGCATGGTCATCGGCATAGAAGAAAAACCCAGCTTTTCTATTGCCTCTGCTCGGCTATACCCTTCATTAATCGCCAAGACCCAAGCCACCGTTCGTTCCAATTCCGTGTAGATACAAGTGGGGCTAAGTGATTTGTAATTCTTGCTCAAAGGCATATCCAGCAAAGCCCAATCAGCAGGATCAGAGGGACAGGCTTCCGGGGTATTGCTTGGCATCACCTCTGGAATAGCGGTTTCGGTCAGAGGAGCAAATACAGGGGTTTCTGCAATATCAGTAGGTGAGAACTCCCCGATACGCCAAAGTGCTGCTCCTCCAGCAAGTAAAAGCAGTAAGACGAATAAAACGATAGCGACAATTGCATAAGAACGCAAATGCCGCTTGCCTGATAAATCTGTATAGGTAAAGAATTTCAGCATGTTTTTCCTTTTTGATTATTGATCTTCTCTCGTCACCCCATGCGCGAGATACCCCACTGTGTTGACAGCGATCCAGTGCTTGGGGAAGAGAAAGCCAGGGGTTTCAATTCCAGCTTGTACCAAACAGCCTGGTCTCCCCTGATAACGCCCGCACTGCACAAAATTCAATTGCAGATAGGAGGGTGCCTGATTGCGGAAATAAATGGCAGCAACCGCATTCCCTTCGGCAGTGGAGCGAATAACACCATTGGGCAAGACTTCAATTTCCTGTGCGCCTGCATGGGCTGCCAGATCGCCAATCGCAACTGCATCCATCACCCGCACGCTGGTGGTCATATAGTCAAGCAGCCCCATCAGGAAAACAGCCATCAGGGGCAGGATGATCGCATAGAGCGCAATTGTCTGCCCGCGCTCACTTGGATCGTTTAGCGCCATTTTGCTTTCCATGTCTCTGAACGAGAGATAAATCGCTCCTGGGAACTGCCATTCCCAAAGCCCAGCC